>NZ_CP011883.2:1815327-2117882 GCF_000340435.2 Mycobacterium haemophilum DSM 44634 | reverse complement strand
CGGACTTCCACCGACTCGCCACCACTGAGCCAGTGGGCCCGAATTGGTCGCACTGGCCAGCACGCATATTGGGCAATGCCGACCCCACGAGAATTGCCCACCGATCGGGCACCTACCGCATCAGACGGCTGGCATCACCAGAGCCGCCGATCTAACCTGGCTCGACGATCTCGGAATCCCCACCGTGCAAGCCGTACGACCCGCCTCGCTAACCTTGTCGGTCAGCCAGGGGAAGGCAACCAGCTACCGCGCAGCCCAAGTCTCCGCCGTCATGGAATCCATGGAGAACTGGCACTGCGAGAACATCACACCCGATCTATTAGCCACGGCCACAACGGATCTCGAATCCACCCTAACCTACGACATCGCCACACTGCGCCGCCCGGCGAAGAGCCTTTTCCACCCTGGCGCCAAGATCGACTGGATGGTGGCCACCACGTTGCTGACCGGCCGCCAAACCTGGGTGCCATGGACCGCCGTCTCGGTCAATATCGCGGTCAGCGACGGGTGGGGACCGCCGATGTTTTCGATGGACACCACAGGATTGGCCTCGGGCAACAGCTACCACGAGGCGACCCTGCACGCCCTGTACGAGATCATGGAGCGCCACGCCGTGGCCATCGGCGCGCCGGGGTCGGGCCGGAAGCCAGCTTCAGATCGCCCGAGTCGACACCTGGGACGGCTTCTACTGCTTCGCGGTCGAACTGACCTCACCAATGATTGAAGTGCCCTTTACCGGCAGCGGACTACACCACGACCCCAATGTGGCGTTGTCGCGCGCGATCACCGAAGCCGCCCAGTCACGCCTGACGGCCATCAGCGGGGCCCGCGAAGATCTACCGTCCGTGCTTTATCACCGATTCGCCCGGGTGCATACCTACTCCGCGGCACAGCAAACGATCCGCCAGCTGCCCGCCGCGCAGCCAATATCCTGGGAGGTCCCGGACGCCGGCTCGCTCAACGAGCTTGTGGCGGCTGCGGCCACGTCGGTGGCGGCCCACGCCGGCACCGAGCCGCTGGCAGTTGTATGTGACTTCGCCGACGGCTGCGTTCCGGTCGTGAAGGTTATCGCCCCGGCCCTACTATCCTCGATCTCATCGCCGATGCGAGTCCCGCTCGAAGAGTCGACATGACCACCCCGCCACGGATCATCGTCACCGCGGGCCCCACCATTAGTGTCGCCGACATCCGGGCGATTGTGCCCAATGCCGAAGTGATGCCACCGATTTCGTTCGGCCAGGCATTGTCGTACGGCTTGCGGCCTGACGACACCCTGCTCATCGTCGACGGGCTCTTCTTTCAGCACCCTTCGGTGCGGCACAAGGAACTGCTGGCCCTGATCGCCGACGGAGTGCGGGTTGCCGGTTCGTCCAGCATGGGTGCGCTGCGTGCCGCTGAGCTGCATCCGTTCGGGATGGAGGGCTACGGCTGGGTCTACGAGGGATACCGCGACGGGTTGCTGGAGGCCGACGACGAGGTGGGCATGGTGCACGGGGATCCCCAAGACGGCTATCCGGTGTTCGTCGATGCGCTGGTGAATATCCGCCAAACGGTGGCGCGAGCCGTCAATTCCGGTTTGCTGTCAGCATCTTTGGCCGACGAGCTTATCGAAACGGCCCGCACCACACCGTTCACCATGCGGACCTGGAACAGGCTGCTAGACGCTGTCGGCGCACCGAATAGCCGCGGCCTGACCAACCAGCTGCGATCGGTGCGGGTCGACATTAAGCACGCCGATGCGGTGCTCGCCCTGCATGCGATCGTCAGTGGTCAGCGGGCTGTTGCGGTGCGAACCGGCCCACCTCCGACGGTCTGGTCGGAGCGGTGGCGCCAACGGTGGGCCCCACCAACTCCCGTTGCCATAGCAACCCCCGACGGTGGCGAGTCCCTCGTCGACGTCGTCGACCTGGATGTGTTGTCGATGCTGAGCGTATGCGCGATTGACCGGTGGGCGTACCTGCCAGCGCTCGAGCAGGTTGCTGCCTAGTACTGGACGCTGAAGCACCCCGACGAGCCCGGCACCGTTCGACAGCGCGCCTCCCGAGCCGTCGCCGAGGTCACCGCCGCCAGCTACCAGCGTGCGTTGGAGATCGTTGCTCACCACTACGCGCTGGCCACCGGCATTATCGAGGATTCCGGCTTTCCCGAAACCGTCAGGGCGCAGTGGCTTACGGCCGAGGAAAACGAAAGCCTGGCCGACGACCCCGTTGCGATCTCGGCACGGCTCACCACCCGCACACTCGTGTTCACCCGGTCGCTGCCCGGCATCCAGCACTTCCTCGACCTGCTGCGCGACGACCCGAGACTGCCCCAATGGCGCGCCATGACCGCCCCGGCACTGGCGTTGCGCGACCACCTCGCTCGCGATAAGCCGCAACTCAACGTGCGACGACCCGACGCTACTCAACTCAAGCACCTGTTCGGCGCGCGATGGGGGCCCCGGTGGACCGCATAGAGATGGCTCAGCGTGGCCTGATGACCGAGGACTCGTTCTACGCTGCCGCCGCCCCGTTCGCAGTCGCCGCCGTGGACGAGCAGCTGCCGACCATCGAGGTTGGCCATCTGGGTCCTAGCAACTAGTGATCGCAGCTTGTGATCACCCAACCCACGCTATACCCGTTCTATGCCGGCGATATTCCGCTTGCCGCGGCGCAGCACCAGCCAGCGGCCGTGCAGGAAATCCGATGTCTGCGGCGCCCATTCCTCGCTCTGGATGCGAATGTTGTTGACCGACACCCCACCTTCACCGATCGTGCGCCGTGCCGCACCCCTGCTGGCGGACAGACCGCTGGCCACCAACAGATCGACAATCCCGTCGGGACTGCCGGGTTTCAGCTCGGCGGTCGCCGTCTCCCGCAATGCCGCCGCCAGTGTCGCCTCGTCAAGGCGGGTCAGTTCGCCCTGACCGAACAATGCCCGGCTGGCATGCTCAACCGCCTGGGCTGCCGCCTCACCATGCACCAAAACCGTGAGCTCGGTAGCAAGTCGACGTTGTGCGGCGCGTTCGGCCGGGCGTGAGGCCGTGGTCTGCTCCAGCTCGGCCAGTTCGTCGGGCGATAAAAAGGTGAACCACCGCAGGTACCGAATGACATCGGCGTCTGCGGTGTTGATGAAGTACTGGTACCAGGCGTACGGGCTGGTCATCTCTGGATCCAGCCATAAGCTGCCGCCTCCGGTGGATTTGCCGAACTTGGTGCCATCGGCGGCGGTCACCAGCGGAACGGTGAGCGCATGCACTGTGGCACCGAGCTTTTGGCGCACCAGGCGAACCCCGGCGATGATGTTGCCCCACTGATCTGAACCGCCGACCTGCAGCGTACAGCCGTGGCGCTGATGCAACTCGACGTAGTCGTTGGCTTGCAGCAGCATGTAGCTGAATTCGGTGTAAGAGATTCCTTCGCCGTCCAACCGTCGCCGGATCGTGTCTCGATCTAGCATCACGTTGATCGAGAAGTGCTTGCCGACATCGCGCAAGAACTCGATCGCCGACATTGGGCTCGTCCAGTCCAGGTTGTTGACGACGATGGCGCCGGTCGGCGACTGCGCGGCATCGTCGAAATCGACGAAGCGTTCCAGCTGTCCGCGGATTCGTTCGGCCCATTCGGCGACGGTGTCCGCCTCGTTGAGGGTGCGCTCACCGATATCGCGCGGATCACCGATCATGCCGGTGGCGCCGCCCGCGAGCACGATCGGCCGGTGGCCGGCGCGTTGAAAGCGCCGCAACGCCAGCAGCGGCACCAGGTGTCCGGCATGCAGGCTCGGCGCGGTGGGGTCAAAGCCGGCGTAGACCGTCATCGGTCCGCGCCGCAGCTCGGCGGCGAGCGCATCGAGGTCGGTGGACTGCGCGACCAAGCCGCGCCAGCCCAGCTCGTCGAGGATGCTGGAAGACATCCAAAAGAGGCTAGTCGCTAGCGCCGGGAGCCGGCGCCCGGGGACTTCGGCGATAGGCCGAGACCTCGGGTCGGCCCGCCAGCCACAATCGCCAGGGCCGGTCGGCGGCGTAACTGATTCCAACACGTGGACCCGACATCGCACCCTGGGCGTCATTGAGGACCAATTGCACCGGGCTGTCAGCAGCAAATACGTCAATCCCGTTGTCAGCCATAGTAATTCCTAAGGCAGAGCACAAATTTCCGGGACCACGCGCCAACGCGACGGTACGGACCGACGCACCGCGTCGGGACCGGGCGACATCGGCGCCGTTCTCGAGAGCGCCGGCCCGGATCAGGACTGCGGCAGCCGTCCCATCGGGTCCGCACGAGATATTGGCGCAGACATGGATGCCGTGGCTGCGGTAGGTGTAGAGCCGGCCGGGCGGCCCAAACATCACGGCGTTGCGGCCGTTGCGGCCGCGGTAGGAGTGGGCGGCGGCGTCGGGCCAAGGACCGTCTGGAACCCCGCCGTACGCCTCCACCTCGACGACAATGGCGCACACGCCCCGGCTGGTGATGGTGGCGCCGAGAAGTCGATGCGCGGCCGCGACCGGGTCAACAGCCAAGAGGTCAGCGCTCACGGCACAGATTGTGCACCCCCGTGGTGATCGCCAGCGCAGCGGAGCTGCGCGCAGCGGGTCACCACCATCAAGCCCCGTGGTGATCGCCAGCGCAGCGGAGCTGCGCGCAGCGAGATTGCCGTGGTGGTCGCGATCGGTGCCACAATCGCAGCCTTCACGGCAATCTCGGCACAGTCGAATAGGTGGTTGACCGCGCAGCGGGTCATTGCCGCTTGACAACTCGACGCTAGGAGCGAAGAATTCATCACATGATGAGTTCATCGCATGGTGAATTAATGTCAGGTGGCGCAGCGCCAGTCATCAGCATCAAGCACCTCCGGGTGATTCGCGGCAAACGTCCAGCGCTGCACGACTTCTCGGTGGACATCGCCCAGGGCAGTATCATCGGCCTGCTCGGTCCATCCGGCTGCGGTAAGACCACACTGATGCGTTGCATCGTCGGCACCCAGATCGTGACCGGCCGCTCCAAGGGAACCGTCACCGTGCTGGGCAAACCGGCCGGGTGCCCGGCATTACGCCGTCAAGTCGGATACATGCCGCAGGACCCGACGATCTACAACGACCTGCGCATCATCGACAACGTGCGCTACTTCGCCGCGCTGTATGGCTTCGATGGCCGCGCCGCCGATGTCGCCATCGAGCGGGTTGGGTTGACGGATCATCGAACGGCCTTCTGCGGCAACCTCTCCGGCGGTCAGCGCACTAGGGTGTCACTGGCGTGCGCCCTCGTCTGCCAGCCCGCGCTGCTCGTGCTCGATGAACCGACAGTGGGCCTGGATCCCGTACTGCGGGTGGATCTTTGGGAGCAGTTCACCGAACTGGCCCACGCCGGCACCACGCTGCTGGTCTCCAGCCATGTGATGGATGAAGCCGACCACTGTGGTGACCTGTTGCTGATGCGCGACGGCCATCTGATCGCCCACACCAGCCCAACTCGACTCAGAGAGGACACCGGATGCACATCACTGGAGGAAGCGTTTCTGTCCATCATCAAACACAGCACCGCGCCCCAAGCCGGATAGGATCCGTCAAGGCCCACGCCGCCACCACGACGCGGATTCTGCGGCAACTGGCCGCCGACCACCGCAGCGTCGCGATGATCTTGTTGGTGCCGGTCCTGGTCATCACGTTGATGTACTTCATGTTCGAAAATGCCCCGCAGCGCCCGGGCAGCCCGTCGCCGTTTAACAACGCCTGCCTGATCCTGCTGGGCCTTTTCCCACTTTTCGTGATGTTCATCATCACCTCGATCACGATGCAACGAGAACGTGCCTCGGGAACGCTGGAGCGCATCCTGACCACTCCGCTGCGCCGGCTCGACCTGCTGCTCGCTTACGGGACCGCATTCTCGATTGCTGCGGCTACCCAAGCTGTCGTGGCGTGCATCGTGTCATTTTGGTTCCTCGGCTTTGATACCGCGGGCAGCCCGGTATGGGTATTCGTGATCGCGATCGTCAACGCGATGCTTGGTGTCGGCCTGGGATTGTTGTTCAGCGCATTTGCCCGCACAGAGTTTCAGGCCGTGCAGTTCATCCCGTTGGTGATGGTTCCCCAACTGCTGTTGGCCGGCATCATCGTGCCGCGAGCGTTGATGGCGCACTGGCTGCAATGGATCAGTAATGTGATGCCGGCCAGCTACGCGTTGGAGGCCTTGCAGCAAGTGGGTGCACATCCAGAACTGACCCACATCGCGGTGCGCGACATCATCGTGGTGATGGTTTTCGCGCTAGCGTCGTTGTGCCTAGCTGCGGCAACCCTGAGGCGACGGACGCCGTAGCACGTTGGCCACCGACCCAAACCGCAGGCGGCCAGGGCGACCGGCCGGAGGTTCCGATACCCGTAAGCGCATCTTGGCTAGTGCTCGAGAGCTGTTTGCGCACAACGGTATTGATCGGACATCAATACGGGCGGTGGCCGCGGCCGCTGGAGTCGATGCCGCCCTGGTGCATCACTATTTCGGTACTAAGCAGCAGCTGTTCGCCGCCGCGGTCCACCTTCCGATCGATCCCATGACGGTGATCGTGCCAATGCGGGAGACCCCCATCGAGGAACTCGGATACAAGTTGCCGTCCTTGTTGCTGCCAATCTGGGATTCCGAATTGGGTGCGGGGCTAATCGCCACGTTACGGTCGTTGATCTCGGGCTCCGAAGTGAGTTTGGCGCGCTCGTTTCTGCAGGAAGTGGTCACCGTGGAAGTAGGTGCGCGGGTTGACAACCCGCCGGGGACCGGAAAAATCCGCACCCAGTTCGTCGCGTCGCAGTTGATGGGCGTGGTTATGGCTCGCTACATCGTCAAGATCGAGCCGTTCGCGTCGCTGCCGGCCGAACAGATCGTGCAAACCATCGCACCGACCCTGCAGCGCTACCTCACTGGGGATCTGCCGGAGGCGCTTGCGCCATAAACCGGGCGTGCTCGTCGTCGTCGACGGCGCGGGCCTCATCGACCAACAGCACCGGAATGCCGTCGTCGATGCGATAGGCACGCCGCAGTCGCGGGTTGTAGAGCACTTGGCCGCCTGACCCATCGCCGTGGTCGACCAGCACCAACGGCCCCCGGTCAGCCGGGCACACCAGAATGCTCAGCAGTAAATCGTCAAGCATGGGTGTGCGTGTGCTTGCTGGCTAGCTCAGCCCGTACCCCTGGAGTCAACCGCCTGAATTGGTTACTGGCGGAATCGAAATACCAAACCTGGCGTCCCGCTTTGGGAATCCCGGCCGTGCGCAGGGCACCGACGATTGGACGGTAGGTCGCGCTCAGCGTCAGCCCTGGCACCACGTGCACAATGTCGGGCCCCAGTCCGACGGGCATGCTGGCAGCGGCTTCGGTCAGGTCGGCCGCCGTGATGGTCGCTCCGGGCAGCAGCGTCACTGCCGACACCGCCAACTCATGGTCACCCACCGTCACACTGTAGGTCGCAGCGAGGTCGACCCCAGTGATGAGGCCGAGCGCGTCGGTCACCGGCTCGGCATAGACCAATCCGCGGGCGGTGCGAACCACCGAGCCGCGTCGACCCGCCAGCCAGTAGTCCCCATCGTCGTCGCGGCGGAACAAGTACTCGGTCGATATCCAGGTGTCGGCCGGAGCAAAGACGCCGCGCTTGACAGACGCGGTCGGATCGATCGGTCCGCGAGACGCAGCAAGTAGCACACCGATCTGGTTGACGTCGGCGACCTGGACGAAGCCGCGGTCGTTTTCCAGGATCAGGTCCTGTTCGGCATCGTAAGCACCCAGCTCGACATGCCCAGCACCGGGCAGCGGACGACCTTTGCTGCCAATCTTCGCGCCCGACACGTTAGCCAGCACAGCCTGTCCGTCGGTGGTAGCGAAGAACTCGACGACATGAGCGGGCGCGAACGCTTCGACGACCCGCTCCCATAGTCCAGTCGGCATACCCGAGCCGATGAACAGCCGCACCGGATGATTGCCGTGCAGTACAAACGCGGGGTCGTCGACAAGTTCGCGCAGCATGGCCCAGGTGTAGGAGACGACGGTGACGCCGTATTGCCGCACCTCGTGCACAAACCGGTCCGGGCACAAACCGCGCGACAGCGCGATGCGGGCACCACCCACGACCGCGCCGCCCAGGCTGACCAGCAGCGCGGACTCGTGATGCAGCGGCGTCAAGCAGTACACCGTGTCCCTGCGATCGAGGGCGGCCGTTGAGGCAGTTCCGAAGGCTGAGACCGCCCACCGGTAGTTAGTGATTTGCTTGGCGACCAGCTCGCCGCCGACCGTGCTGAACGCGATGAACGCCAGGTCCCGAGCCAATCCCGGGTTGGGCCGATACCAGGCCGGCAGCTCGACAGCATCCGGGTCGATCTTTTCCATGTCGATGACTTGGCGTTGCTGCAAGGCGTCCTCCGGCAGGTGCAGATCGCGCGACTCACCACCACCTAGCACCAGTACCTGCCCGGTCAGCTGACGCCCGTAAGCAAGCACGGCATCAAGATTGGCGGGGTCGGTCAAGATCTCGGTCGCGCCCCCCAGTCGGACCGCCGCGGCCAAATCGGCATCTGGCCGCATCATCACGGCAACTGCACCCAGCCGAGACAGCGCTGCGATGGCGACCAGTGCGCTAGGTCGGGTCTCCATCAGCACACCCACGCGGTCACCCTGCCGCACCCCGACTTCGATCAGGCCTCGGACGACGTTGTTGACTCGGCGGTCGACAGCCTCGTAGGTATGCACGCGTCCGTCGAACAACAGGAATTCGCCCCGCGGGGCATCGTGGGCCTGTTCACCGATGATGCGGCCCAGCGAGATCCGAGTGTGATCGTTGAGCTGTCCGAGCCGGGCCAAACGCGGCAGCGTCCGGACTGTCTCCACAGCCAGCGTGCGCACGGATCTGTTAGCCGCGACAACCGCGTCGGCCGCGCCGCGCGCCAGCGCCAGCGCCGCCTCGGAGACCTCCCCCAGGCCGTGCGCGAGCCGAGAACGCATCGCGACCCCGCTGGCGGTGTGTTCGGCCGGCTGGTCCGGCATCGGATGGATATTCGCCGGCTTGTCGGCACCGGTGGATAGCCAGCGCACCCATTCGGCGACGGTCGGCCAGCTCTGCTGCGCCGCCCTGGACCCCACGACCAGGCCGAAATGTCCTGTCCGGATCAGAGATTCGTAGACCTCGGCGTTGGGCGCTGCCCGCCGAATGCCGCGCACCGACGCCGGCTGGCCAATGTCGTCAACCTCGCCAACGAAAGCCAGCACCGGACAGGTGATATCGGTGAGCGTCACCAGCTGCCCGTTGACAGCGAAACCGCCCGTCATCATTCGGTTGTGCGCGATGAACTGCTTAAGCAACTCGGAGATCGCCGGACCAGACCACGCGATCCACCCTTCGGATTCAAGAAATCGGCGCTGCTGTTCACGCGGCAGCAGAGCCTCACGATCGTGCAGCTGACGCACGAAATCGACCCTGGCCTTGGCGGTTTTAAGCGGGTCCAACATCTGAAAACCGGTGCGCGCCAACCAGCTTGGGACGTCCAAGCGGTTAAAGACGTGATCTGCCATGAAATTGGCAAGTGCCACGCCGAAGTTTGGTGGGATACCCATGGGCAGCGCGGCCAGGGTGTCAACTGGGGAGCCAAACGCCACGATGCTGGCGATGTTCTTCGAACGCCGGTATGCGGCAGCCTGGTAGCAGAACATGCCACCCTGCGAATACCCGACCAGGTGCACATCGTCGCCGGTGGCGTCCTTGACGGTGTCGACCGCCTCACTGAGGGCCACGATGTGGTCGGCCAGATTCCGACGCATTCCACCCTCGACCTTGTCGGGTGAGCCGAAGTCGATGACCCAGGGATCCAGTCCGCTGGCGTGCAGGATCCCTACCGCGCCCTCCTCCCGGGTGACGTCCCACATATCCGCCGACATCATCATCGGGTGCACCATCAGCACGGGCGAGCCCACCGGCGGTTGCCCGGGCCGGTTATCGGGCGGAAAATACCGTCGGAGCTTGTACATCGGCACGCTCTCGACGATCTGCGACGGCGACGGAACGCTGCCGGTTTCTAACCCCCCCAACCGTAAGACCTCCAGGCCATTTTGTGCCGTAGCGACCAGGCGCTCGACCGGTCGTGTGACCATCGAAAAATTGAGATCCACTGCTGCTCCCTGACTCTTGACAGCTTGGACATCATGGCACATCGCTGGGCTGGCAGTTTTGGTCACACTGTTTAGTTGGCTCCGGTGCGGGCCTGCTGTGACCCGGCGGCTGGCCGAATCGGTTAGCTGTGGCGCGCCGCTTCTTGCGCGAGTTGGACGCGCGAGTTAAGCCTGAGTTTGGCGTAGACGTGGGTGAGGTGGGATTGCACGGTGCGCGGCGAAACGAACAGCCGTGTCGCGATTTCTTTGTTACCCAGCCCTTCACCCACCAACCGCGCCACGTTGCGCTCGGCAGGGGTTAATGACCCCCAGCCACCGCTCCAACGTTTGCGTTTCCCGCGACCGCGCTGCGCGTAGCGGATCGCCTCGTCGGTGGACATCGCGGCGCCGTCGGCCCAGGCGGAGGCGAAATCGTCGCCACTCATCGCATCACGAAGCGCCGCCACCGAGGCCTGGTAGTCGGCCTCCCAGACCTGGAAGCGGACCTCCTGGGTCCGCTGTCGCAGGGCGGCCGCCGCGCCAAAAAGGCGCGCCGCGGCACAATGACTGCCCGACTCACCGTTCAGTGCGGCGAGGAGCTCAATGGCATCCGGCACGCCTACACGCGCGCCCAAGTCGGTTGCGCACACCAGAGCTGCGTGCGCGTCATTGCGTGCTGCATCGCGTTCCTCGTGGGCGATCGCAACGCGCGCCCGCGTTATCAACGCCACCATTCGGTGCCATCCGCTCGTCGACGCGACGGCGTCGTCGGCGTAACATCGTGCCACACTCGCATCGCCGCGCACCAGGGCTAACTGCGCCATTAGTTCGCGGTGCAGATCTAAGTGAGCACAATAATTTCGCTGATCCGCCGCACTGGTATCGATCGCCGAAACATTGCCCGTGGCTAGGGCCGCACAAGACGCCGCCGCATAGCTACAACCTTCGTATACCCCGCCCAACTCTGCCGCTGCGGCGATGCACGCAGCCGCCGCGGCCTCGGCGGCGCTGGCGTCCAGATGCGCTAGCGCCAGGGCCTGGATGTATAGGCCGAGAGCGGTTGTGACCACGTCGTTAGCCGCCTCAGCTTCGGCCGTAACCTCGCGAAGTCGCGCAATCGCACCATTCAGATCGCCTTCCC
Organism: Mycobacterium haemophilum DSM 44634; assembly: GCF_000340435.2. Classification (NCBI taxonomy): domain Bacteria; kingdom Bacillati; phylum Actinomycetota; class Actinomycetes; order Mycobacteriales; family Mycobacteriaceae; genus Mycobacterium; species Mycobacterium haemophilum. The sequence goes on along the minus strand of NZ_CP011883.2, from coordinate 2,106,647 downwards.
ACATGTGCGCCGCGCTGCGCCACAAGCGGCATTGACGTGAAACGAACCGGTCCCCGATGCTTTCGGCGAGCTCTTGGGCTTCGTCGGCAGCGGCTCGCACCGCACGCGGATCACCCGTCATGCAGGTCCCCACCAGCCGCCAATACAGGATTTGGCTCAATGTCCATTTATCATCTAGGGCGCGGGCTAGCTCGATAGCTTCGCCGAGGTAGGCCTGAGCTGCTTCTGGCTGGTAACCGCTACTGCAACCGCAGGCGGTGAGGGCCCGAACTAACACCGTGGAGTCATCGATATCGCGTGCTATCGCCAGGGCTTGTCCAGCCCGAGCGATAATGTCGGGGGCGCCCACTGGGCTCGTGGCCAGCAAGGTGCTGAGCATCACTTTGTCCGCGAGCGCGCGCGCCCAGACACCGGCTGATACCGCAAACTGATCGGCATTACCGTTTTCCAAGATCGAATCAAACCAGGCCAAACCCTCGCGCTGGCGGCCACGCCCAAACCAAATCGGTTGCAGCCAGGACGCGAGCTGTAATGCGGCTACGCCATCGTTGTTTTTACGGTTCCAGGTGAAGCAGGCGCGCAGGTTGTCGATCTCAAGCTCAGCCTGCTCCACCAGCTCAAGGTGGTCGCATTGCCCTGGCGCGTCCAGCCTGGAAGCCAAAGCCTTGTAGTAGTCGCAGTGACGAGCCGGCAGGTCGGTTTCGCCGGATTCGTCCAGCTTTCCTAGTGCGTACTCACGTACCGTTTCCCGCAGCCGGTACCGGGTACGCCCCTGGACGTCTTCAACGACTACCAACGACTTGTCGACGAGCAGCGTCAACTGATCGAGGATTTGATAGATCTCCAAGTCATTGCCGGCCACAGCTCGCGCTGCAGCCAGGTCGAACGTACCCGGGAAGACCGCCAGTCGGCGAAACAAGGTCCGTTCGCTCTCGGTCAACAGCGCATACGACCAATCCATCGATGCGCTCAGTGTCTGTTGGCGGCGCACCACGCTGCGCGCACTACCCGTGAGCAGCCGGAACCGGTCGTCTAAGCTCTCGGCGATCTCGACTGGCGACAACGACCGGACCCGTGCGGCGGCAAGCTCGATGGCCAGGGGTATGCCGTCCAGCCGCTGGCAGATCTCGCGCACCGCCTCGGCGTTAGCGCTAACGACCCGGAAAGCGGGCTGGACCAGGCGGGCGCGATCAACGAACAATTCGATTGCCTCGTCGGCTAGCGACAACGACGGTACCCGCCAGGTGATCTCACCAGCGACCCCGATCGGCTCGCGGCTGGTCGCCAAAATCGTCAATGCCGGGCAGGCACCCAAAAGCGCAACGACCAGCTCGGCGCAGGCATCGAGAACGTGCTCACAGTTGTCCAACACCATGAGTTGGTGGCGGCCGTCGATAAAATGCGTAATTGCGCCAATCGTCGAGCGGCCCGGCTGATCGGTCAAGCCCAGCGCGCGAACCACGGCAATCGGTAAAATCGCGGGATCGGTCAGCGGGGCCAGCTCAACGTACGATAAATCGTCACCAAACCCCGATGCTGCCGCAACCTGGATCGCCAGCCTGCTCTTGCCCACACCGCCCTCACCGGTCAGCGTCAGCAGCCGGTTGTCCGCCAAGAGCCTTTGCACAGCTTTCGTCCGTGCATCGCCGCCGATAAAAGTCGTGACCTGAACGGGAAGTTTTGATGCGGGAACGTGTTTCGGTGTGCGCAGCGCCGGAAAGCTGTTCTGAAGGTCGGGGTGACACAGCTGCATGACCCGTTCAGGATGCGAGAGATCGCGGAGCGTCTGGCTACCGAGATTGATCAGCCACGCATCGGCCGGGAGGTTGTCAATGACCAAATCACCTGTGGTAGCCGACATCACAGTCTGGCCCCCATACGCCAGGTCCCGCAGACTCGCAGTCCGATTAATCGTGGGACCGGCATAACTGCCTTCATCGCGCAACTGCACCTCGCCGGTGTGAAGACCGATGCGCAGCTTGATCGGTGCGAGCTGGGCGCGCTGCAGATCCAGTGCGCAACCCGCGGCATCGCTGGCACGATCAAACGCGACGACGAAACTGTCACCTTCGCCTTGTTCGACCGACCGCACCCCGCCGTGGGCGGCGATGGCTTCCGATACCGCGCGATCCAGACCCGCGATGGCGGCCTCCATCTGCTCAGGTTGCAGCTGCCATAGCCTCGTTGAGTCTTCAACATCGGCTAACAGCAGCGTCACCGTGCCCGACGGCCGCGGTACGCTCACGCCCGAGTCGCGGTGGTGCCGCCGGGACGTACCAGCACTTCGTCAACTGGTATCCGATTCATACGCGTCGCACTGATGCACAACCTCAGCCGAGACATGCTACGCATTCTAGCCGATGGTTTTCCCAATTAAATTGCTACAGTTCGGTCTAACCATTGAATAACCATTGAATAACCATTGAAATGGCCCAATCCCGTTGATGTTATGACTTCGTCGTGAAAGACGCTGTGGCCCCATGCTCGGCCGCAGCACGCCGCGGCTGGCAAGCCGCCGTCGTATACGGTGTGTGGCGGCCGCCGGAGCCCAGCGCGTAGGGATTGGCAGCAAGTCACCGGTTGCTAACCTGCGTTTCCGCTGCTCGCAGGTGGCGTACACTGGCTCGGCGGCACTCACGAGCTTTACCGTTCCTCGGGCCCTTTGATGGCGGGGATGATCGGCGATACGCAAAAGCGGAAAATCTGCGACCCTGCAGCGTCAAATCTACGCATCATGGCTGATGGTTTTTGCTCCTCGATGCCGCACACTCGATCTCGCACAGTTGACTAATCATCGGTTGATTGCAAGGGGGTTCGTGTGACAAGCACGATCGAAGTCGATACCGAAGCTAGCTCCGCGGTCGCGGCGAGCAGACCGCGGCGCGTCGGCAGGGCTTCGCGCGATACCTTCGATACCGAAGTGCGCCTGGACTGGGGGACGAAGACCGCACCGACAGTAGTAACACAGCCGCCGATCTCGAGCACCGAGACAGATCTCTTGAACGCCGCAGCAGCCGCGCCGGCGCGGCCAAAAGCTATCCGCTGGCTGCCCAAGCCAATTGGAGTGGCACGCGCTGGCGTGGGCTCAAAGTTGATGTTATTAACGCAAATTCGTCTGCGGCAACATCGCCATTGGCCGCGACGCTACCCAACGCGTCTTGAGTTTCTCGGACAGTCTCAAATGGCACGCGAGATGCGTCGCCTATGAGCGTCCACGTGCACGTTTGGTGATCGATCAGGCACGGTTGTCTAGCTCTTGAGCGAGTTGGACGCGGGAAGTGAGACCGAGTTTAGCGTAGACGCGGGTCAGGTGGGTTTGCACGGTCCGAGGTGAGATGAAAAGCCGCGTTCCAATCTCTTTGTTGCTTAGCCCCTCGCTAACCAGGCGCGCGACGTCAAGCTCGGCCGGCGTAAGCGCCGCCCAACCGCTATCCGGCCGTTTGTGACGACGCACGCTACGTTGCCCGTGCTCGATCGCTTCCCTGATCGACAATGCGGCGCCTTCAGCCCAAGCGACGTCGAAGTCACTTTCCCCCATTGCATCTCGCAGGCTTGACACCGACGTCTGATATCCCGTTTCGTGGATCACGAAGCGGACCACACCGATACGCTGCCGGATAGCCTCGGCCGCGCCAAAAAGCCTCGCCGCTGCCTGGTAGCCGCCGGCGTCGCCGGCGAGGCCGGCGACGCATTCCAGCACGTCTGGAAGATCCAGGTAGGCCTCACAGGTGGCTAGCTGGACGAGTGCGTTCTGAGCGTCGCATTGGGCGTCCTCTTGTTTGCCTTCAACGACCGCGATCCGAGCACGCGTCGTCAGCGCCATCACCAGATGCCGCCCAGTCGCTGTTTGCACCGCCTCGTCGCACCAACAACGGGCCGCAGTGACATCACCCGCCGCCAGCGCTACCTTGGCACTGAACATGCGCTGTACGGCTGCCGACTGGGGCGTAGCCAAACTCATCTTGCGCCAAGCCGTCTCGCTCGCGTTAAACGCCTTTGCGAGGTCACCGGCGGCCAGCGCGGCAACGGCTGATGCCGAGTAGCCGATGCCCGCGAAGTACTCGCCCAGGCCGACGGTCTCTAGAGCTGCGTCGGCCGCGGCTTGCGCCCCGCTCACGTCGCCGTGGTACGCCAGGGCATACGCCAAGGCATGGAGGCTGGTTGCCTTGTGTAAGACGTCGTCAGCCGCCTCGGCTTCCTCAGCAATCTCACCCAGTTGTCCAATGGCTCCGACTAGATCGCCACGCATCCACTGCGCGTACCCAAGGCAGCAGCGACTCCACAGCGAAAATGACTGATCACCGATTGCATTCGCCAGCTCGCGCGCCTCTTCGGCTGCGGTACACGCGAGGACCGGGTGGCCCCTGGCCACCGCATCGAGTGCCTGGAAAGTAAGGATCTGGCTCAGCCTCCACCGATCGTTTGAGGCTCGGGCGAGACCAATCGCCTCGGTAAAGTAGCGGTCGGCCGCGTCGTCGCCGGCCATCACAGCGCTTAACCCGCATGCCGTGAGTACCCGGGACAACAGGGCGGGGTCGTCGACATCACGCGCAATCTGCAGGGCCTGCTGGGCATGGTCAATGCCCGCGGCGACATCGACGAAGATGTCGAGCACAGCTTTGTCGGCAAGCGCCCTCGCGCACATCACCGGCGGCAGCCCAAGTTGGCCGCCATCCTCGCCACGCAGAACGGCGTCAAACCAGGCTCGCCCCTCGCTAATGCGGCCGCGGGTCAGCCATACGGGCTGCAGCGAAGACGCCAGCACCAGTGCGAGTTCCGTGTCGGAGCTCGCGCAGGTCCACGCAAAGGCGGCGCGCAGGTTGTCTATTTCAACCTCTGCCTGTTCGATGCACTGCCCATAGTCGGTGTCATCCGAGGCGTCGAGCAGGGCGGCCAGCCTCACGTAGTAGTCGCGGTGCCGCAGCCGCACAGCGTCCATCTCCCCAGACTCGTCAAGTTTCTCCAGCGCGTACTGACGCACCGTCTCCGACAGCCGATAGAACGTTCGACCGCCGCTATCGTCGGCGACCACCAACGACTTGTCGACGAGCAGCGTGAGCGCATCGAGTACTTGATAGCGCTCCACTTCACCACCACCCGCGACGGCTTCCGCAGCATCAAGGAAAAAGCGGCCCACAAACACCGCCAACCGGCGGAACAAGACCCGTTCCGGCCCGCTCAACAGCGCGTGGGACCAGTCCACCGAAGCCCACAGAGTCTGCTGGCGGGCCACCACCATGCGGGCACTGCCGGTCAGCAACTGGAAACGGTCACCCAAACCGTCAACGATCTCAGCCGGTGACAGCGCCCGAACTCGGGCCGCCGCTAGCTCGATGGCCAATGGCAAACCGTCCAGGCGCCCGCAGATCTCCGTCACGGCCGCCGAGTTGGCTTCGGTAAGTCGGAAATCCGGCCGCACCCGCCGGGCCCGGTCGCAAAACAATTCGACGGCCTCATCGCTTACGGACAGTGCCGGCACCCGCCAGCTCACCTCGCCCGCGAGACGAAACGGTTCGCGACTGGTCGCTAGAACCCTCACCCGTGGACACGCGTCCACCAGGCGCGACACCAACGCCGCGGTAGCCTCCACCAGATGTTCACAGTTATCCAGCACTAGGAGTGCTTGACGCCCGGCCAGGAAATGCAGCACCACGTCCACGGTGGAGCGGGCGGGTTGGTCGCGCAGACCCAGCGCACGGGCGACCTTGGTCGGCACCAGATCGGGATCGCTGATTGGTGCCAAATCCACATACCACCCGCCGCCGACCTCACCGGCAAGCTGGGCCGCAACCTGCAGCGCTAACCGGGTCTTGCCCACACCACCGACACCGGTCAGGGTGACCAGCCGATTACCGGCCACCAACTGCTGAACCTCGCTGAGCTGGTCGCGGCGCCCAACGAAATTCGTTAGCTGCACAGGAAAACCGTGGGTTAGCAGGTCATCAGTGGCCCGCAGCGGCGGGAACTCGACCGGCAAATCGGCATGACACAGCTGCACCACCCGCTCGGGCCGGGGCAGCCCACGCAGCCGGTGAGTCCCCAGATGGGTAAGCCAGGCCCCGCTGGGGAGCCCGTCAACCACCAAGTTCTCGGTAGCACTCGACAGCAAGGTCTGGCCGCCATGCGCTAAATTGCGCAGACGCGCGGTCCGGTTGACGGTCGGACCAACGTAGTTACCCTCATCACGCAGCCGCACCTCCCCGGTGTGCACCCCGATTCGCAACCGGATCGGCCCCAGCTGAGCTCGCTGCAAGTCCAAGGCAGCAGCCACGGCATCCGAGGCACAAGCAAAGGCAATCACGAAGCTGTCGCCCTCGCCCTGCTCGACCGGCCGCACTCCGTGATGGATTGCTGTCACGTCGGATACCGTTTGGTCCAGATGTGCGACTGCAGCGCTCATATCCTGGGCCCGCTTCTCCCACAGCCGAGTCGCATCCTCCACATCGCCCAGGAGCAAGGTGACCGTGCCCACCGGCAGGGGCTTGGTCACGGCCGCATCGCAGGAGTCGTCCGCGCGCACCTCTACCGACGCTCAGCCGTGACGAAGTCAGCGAACTCATCCTTGTTGGCTATCGGCACGCCATCAATCCAGCGGCCTAGTCGGCGCATCTCATCCAGCGAGCACTGTGCCCTCGCCCGCCAGCCGTGCGCGTTGAGCCAATCCACGACGATCGCTCGGTCCTGGTCGTGGTACATCAGATCCTGCAGGTATACGCGCTGTTCGAGGGCGAGTTCATCGGCCGCCTTCCGGAACCGCTCCCGGAGCTGCGCGCGCCGCTCGCCGGAGTAACTGGCGGCGGTTTCTACCGCAATCCTGCTGCCGGGCGAGCTCAGCTCGGTGATCTGCTCGAAGAGCCGATCGTGAACGTCGGCGGGCAGGTAAATCAATAGGCCTTCAGCCAACCAGGCTGTCGGCGTCGTTGCGCTGAACCCCTCGTCGCGGAGCGCGGCCGGCCAGTCGTGGCGTAGGTCGATGGGCACCTCGCGGCGGTCGACGGTGGGTTTGACACCGTGCGCGGCCAGCGTCGCGGATTTGTAGTCAAGTACTTGGGGTTGATCGATCTCATAGACGGTGCATTCAGCCGGCCAGTCCAACCGGTAGGCCCGAGAATCCAGCCCGGACGCCAGGATCACCACCTGCCGGACTCCGCTGTTGACTAGGTCGGCGAAGTAGCTGTCGAAGAAGTGCGTCCGAACTGCTTGATAGCGGCGCACGTAGTCGATCACTGCGGAGGTCGCGGGATCAGCGGACTGTAATTTGGTGAACATTGACTCGTCGCGCATGGCGTTCCATAGACCGATAGCGGCGTTTGCCGTCAGGAGCCGCGCGTATGGGTCGCGGATCAGTGGATCTGGCTGGTCAGTTTCAGCGGCTCGGGCGGCAGCCACCACGATGGCGGTGATGCCGACACCGGCTGTGATATCCCAGGTGTCGTCATGGGTACGCAGTGTGCTCAATGTGTTCCCTCTATTCCAAGTGCTCCCTCTGTTCCAGCTGCTGGTCGGTGGTCGGCGCTGGATCGACATGCCACTGCTCGTTACAGAAGTCATCCACCGTTTGAGCGACTACGTCGGCGCCGGTCAATGTCACCACCTGGTTGTCAGCCAAGAGCTGCGGCGCAGAATTCGTTTCGACCTCGCGGCCAACAAAACGGGTCGCGTGGCTTGGAAGGTACGGGATAACCATGTTCGTTAGCGGATAATCAGCGTGAAATACGGTTCGTCGAAAGCATTACCGCGGGATTGCGGCGCAGCTCCTGGCATCGACGAATACTGGTGGCCGCTTCTCGATGCGTGCGGCAGCCGCTTCTTCGAAGTTGCTGGTATGCAACGCTATGAAGAGCTGCGCGAGGCTCTCGCTTTGCATGTGCGTCTCCAAACTGGCGGCGTCCAAGCCACCCCACAAAGCCCGCTTCGTCAACTCAGTTCCAGGCCGCGAGAACGCCGCCATCCGCGCGGCGATGGCGTAGCAAGTGTCCAGCAGCCGATCCTCGGGCACCCGATATGACACCAGCCCGATCTGCTCGGCTTCCTCCGCGCCGACGTCGCGACCGCTAAGCATGATTTCAAAGGCCCGCGACGATCCGACGGCCCGAGGCAGCAGATAACTCAGCCCCAGCTCGCTGGCACTAAGCCCATTGTTGATGCCCGCGGCCCGAAAGTAGGCCCTGGTCGAAGCCACCCGGACATCTGCGGCCAACGCCAGACACAGCCCACCTCCGATGGCCGGACCATTGACCGCGGCGATCACAGGTTGGTGCAATCGCCGCAGCGCCAGGATGACGTCTTCAAGAAGCTCCATGGCACGCATCGCACGGACCGGCTGTGTCAACCCCTCGACATGTGGCGCAGCTGCCGTGGACTTTTGATCTGCACCCGAGCAGAACCCTCGACCCGCGCCGGTTAGCACGACCACCCGCACCGAGTTGTCGTAGGTAACCCTTTTGAGGACCTGCTTGAGCGACTTCATGAGGTCGAGAGCCATGGAGTTCATCCGGCCGGGCCGATTAAGGGTGATCAACGCGACCTCGGGTCGCGGGAAATCCAGCACGACCAAGTCCGTGACGGATCGGTAGGGCAGCTCGGCTATGGTGCACGACGCATCAATCTGGCTCACTCAAGCAGCCTGCAGCCGTTATGGCCGGAAAACATCGGCTGAAACGCGTACAAATGCGCGGAGCAACGCGTATAGGTGCAGCGCACATAGACATAGCGGGTCACTGCAAGAGGCAGCGCGTGCGCGCCCTGCTCGGATAAGTCTCGGTTAAGTCTCGGATAAGTGAGGCGCTGGGGTCTGAAACGCGTAACGCCGGCGGGCGTGCGACCGCCTTGGCGACCCGCACCTCGGTGCTCAACACGTAATCCCTTGTCGCACAACATGATCAAACTGTCCACGGATTCGCTGACAAGCTGACACGGGTTGCAGACTACCTCAAGCACATTGAATCGCCCGACCGAGCTAAGGTCGGCCCGGTGGCGCACCTATTGGGAACTGAGGCCGTACATCTGGAATATCCGGCGCAAGTGGTGTTCGAGTCGGTCACACTCGGCGTGGGTGATGGCGCGCGCATCGGCATCGTCGGGCGTAATGGCGACGGAAAATCCAGCTTGCTGGGTTTGCTAACCGGTCGGCTGCAGCCGGACTCCGGCCGGGTGACCCGGCGCAGCGGATTGCGGGTCGGCGCGTTGAGCCAGGCCGACACTCTCGACCCGCAGCGCACTGTCGGTTGGACGCTAGTCGGCGACCAGGCCGAACACCAGTGGGCAAGCAACGCGCGTATCCGCGATGTGGTCAGCGGGCTGACCTCCGACATTGCTTGGGAGACAACCATTTCCACGCTCAGCGGCGGCCAACGTCGACGGGTGCAACTGGCCCAACTGCTGGTGGGCGATTGGGATGTGATCGCTCTTGATGAGCCCACCAATCACCTGGATATAGAGGGCATCACCTGGCTGGCCAGCCATCTGCAACAACGCTGGGCACGCAACGCCGGCGGGCTGCTGCTGGTGACGCACGATCGCTGGTTTCTCGACGAAGTCGCCACCACAACATGGGAAGTGCACGACGGAATCATCGAACCGTTCGAAGGCGGGTACGCGGCGTATGTGTTACAGCGCGTCGAACGAGACCGGCTGGCCGCCACGGCCGAGGCCAAGCGGCAGAACCTGATGCGTAAGGAGCTGGCCTGGTTACGCCGGGGCCCACCGGCCCGCACCTCGAAGCCGAAGTTTCGGATCGAGGCCGCCAACCAGCTGATCGCCGACGTACCACCGCTGCGCAACACCGTCGAGTTGGCCAGGCTGGCAACCGCACGGCTCGGGAAGGACGTCATCGATCTGCTGGACGTGTCGGTCTCGTTTGACGGCCGTCCGGTACTCCGCGATATCGAATGGCGGATTGGCCCGGGTGAACGCACCGGCATCCTCGGAGCCAACGGCGCCGGAAAGTCGACGCTACTGGGATTGATCGCCGGCACCGTTGCGCCCGATGCCGGGCGTGTCAAGCGCGGCAAGACCGTCCGGCTAGCGGTGCTCGATCAGCAGGGCGATCAGTTGACACCGTTTGCCCGCGACCGGATCGCCGAGGTGTTGGGCAGACTATGCGGCAGCTATCAGGTCGAGGGCCGTGAGGTCACCCCTGCTCAGCTGTTGGAGCGACTCGGCTTTGCCCGCGAGCAGTTGTCCGCGCGAGTCGCTGAACTCTCCGGCGGTCAGCGGCGGCGGTTGCAGCTCATGCTGACCTTGTTGTCCGAGCCGAACGTGCTGCTTCTCGACGAGCCCACCAACGACGTCGATACCGACATGTTGACCGCGACCGAGGACTTGCTCGATTCCTGGGCGGGCACCTTGATCGTCGTCTCGCATGACCGGTACCTACTAGAGCGTGTCACCGACCAGCAGTACGCGATTCTCGACGGTCGGCTGCGGCATCTGCCCGACGGCGTTGACGAATATCTGCGGCTAGCGCGTCCGCCAAGTATCCCGGCTATCAAGGCCGCGGCGCCACCGCGACAGGCGATGTCGGGCGCGCAGCGGCGCGCCGCCGAGAAGGAGTTGGCGTCGATCGATCGCCAACTCGCCCGCCTCGCTGACCGGATCGCGGCGAAACACTCCGAACTCGCCGAGCATGACCAGTCCGACCACGTCGCCGTGACTCGGCTGACACGGGAGTTACGCGCCCTTGAAGACGAGGTCGCCGCCAGGGAAAGCCGCTGGTTGGACCTTTCAGAAATCGTCGAGTAGCGGCAGCGTCAACTCAATGCCAGCGCAGTAGCACTAGTTCTGCGCAGAATCCGGGGCCCATCGCGATCATCAGCCCTGGGCTCCCACTGGGCGGCGGCTTGGCGATGGTGTCGCGCAAGATGTGCAGCACCGACGCCGACGAGAGGTTCGCGATCTCGCTCAACGAGCGCCAGGTCAACTCGAGCGCCTCGGGGGGCAATTGGAGGCTCTTGGTGATCGCATCGATGACCTTGGGACCACCGGGATGGCTAACCCACGCACCGATGTCGTCCTTGCTAATCCCATGCGAGGCGAGGAAGCCCGTGACGTCATCGGCCAGGTACCGCTCGACAACACTCGTCAGCTCCGGCGACAGCTCCAGCTGCAGGCCAGCAGAACTGACATTCCAGCCCATGATATGTAGCGATTCGGGGTAGAGACGGCTGCGCGAATCGAGGATGTCCGGCCCGCTGGCGCGGACCTGTACGTCTTTGGCGCGGCGTTCGCCGACGGCCACCACCGCGGCTGCGCCGTCACCGAACAGCGCCGTCCCCACCAGTCCCGACACAGTTGGTTTGACCGCGGGGTAGGTGAGCGAGCAAAGCTCGACCGATACCAGGACCGCGACGTCGTCGGGCGCACCACGCAAGTAGTCGTGCAACCGGCCCAGCCCCGCCGCCCCCGCCACGCAACCCAAGCCGAACAGCGGCATTCGGCGAACGTCCGGGCGCAGGCCGAGCCGTCCAGCGATCCGGGCATCCAGCGAAGGCACTGCGACGCCGGTGACCGTCGTGGTAACGATCGTGTCGACATCCCCGGGTTGCAGGCCTGCCTCATCAAGCGCACCCACTAGCGCGTCACAACCAAGTTCCACAGCGTTTTCGATGAAGATCTCGTTCGCCTCGCCGAAGTCGGTCAGCGATGCATACTTCTCCAGTGGCAGCACCAGATGTCGACTGTTGACCTTCGCGCCGGCATGCAGACGCCGAACAATCTCCTCGTACTCCTTCAATCCGGGAAACTCAACAAACGAATCGGTAATCTCGCTCTGGCTATATCGATGCGGCGGCAACACACCGAATACACCTGCGATGACGCTCATGCCCTGCCCCTCACATCCCACTTACCGAAAATTACGATTCTCAGCCTAGCGACTTAAATCAATATTCGAAGTTTTATGAAACTCTTTAATATTCAACATCTGTCCAATTTTCAGCGCTGACGCTTTCGCGTAATCCGATCCGCGAGCACCGGTTTCGTCATGCAAAAGTTAGGCGTCAGGGCCCGAGTTCGTCGTCCAAGATCGCAAAGAGTTGGCCTTCAGTGGCGGTATTGAGGTCGTCGAAGGTGTCGATGGGATCGGGGGGAGACATCGTCGTCAGGGCAGTTAGCATGTTCTGCAGGCGAGCGGTCAGACGTTGTTTATCTTCGGTATTCCAGTCAGGCTGATCGATCAGCGTTTGGAGTTCGCGGGCGACGTCGTTGAAGCGAGCCATCCGGTCCGGCGGATCATTGGTGGTACCGGCGCCCAGTTGGGTCTCGAGGTGTTCGGCCAGGGCGGCGGGCGTGGGGCAGTCGAAGATTACGGTGGGCGAAAGAGTAAGCCCAGTAGCAGTTTTCATACGATTGCGCAACTCAACAGCGGTCAGCGAGTCAAACCCGAGGTCTTGGAAAGCGTGTTCGGCGTTGATGTCTGACGCGCTATGTCCGAGCACCACGGCGGCATTACTGCATACCAAGTCCACCAACTCGCGGTGTCGCCGCTCGACAGTCAGGCTCGCTAGCCGCGCCCGCAAGCCCGTCACCGATGCGTTCGTCATGTCGGCGTGGTCGATGACCCGTCGTGCGGGGCGGCTCGCTAATTGACTCAACAGCGCGGGTAAGGCGGCCCGGTTGCTGGTGAGTGCGGCCGTATCGAGATGGGTGGCCACCAGCACGGGATGCTCGACCGCCAGTGCGGTATCAAACAATTCGAGCGCTTGCTGGTTGGACAACGGTGCCAACCCGACCCGGCGCATTCGGGCTTTGTCGCGCTCGTTGAGGTGCTGTGTCATCGCCGACGCTTGGTCCCACAGCCCCCAGGCCACCGATAATCCGGGCAGGCCGCCGGCACACCGACGCTCGGCAAGGCCGTCAAGGAAACTGTTGGCGGCCGCGTAGTTCCCTTGCCCCGGGGCACCCACGATTCCGGCCATCGACGAAAACATCACGAACATCGACAACCCCATGCCCTGGGTCAGCTCATGCAGATTCCACGCCGCAGCTACCTTGGCCCGCAACACCGTATCCATCCGATCGGGCGTCAATGACCCAATCACCGCATCATCGAGTACCCCGGCGGCATGAATCACCCCGGTCAACGGATACAGCTCGGGCAGCGTTGCCAACAACTCCGCCAGCGCCGCACGATCAGCGACATCACAGGCCACCACCTGTACCTGGGCGCCGGCTTGCACCAGATCAGCCACCAACTCATCGGCACCCTCGGCTGCCTGGCCACGCCGACTGGCCAAGACCAGGTGACGCACCCCGTACTGATTCACCATGTGACGAGCCAAGAGCCCGCCCACCATCCCGGTACCACCGGTGATCAACACCGTGCCCGCCGCCAGCCCACCGCCGGACCTATCGGGCAGGGTCAACACCACCTTGCCGACATGACGAGCCTGACTCACAAACCGGTAAGCCTCAGCGGCGTGACGCACATCCCAGACCTTCAGCGGCAGCGGATGCAATACCTCGGCCTCAAACAACCCGACCAGCTCAGCCAACATGTCCTGGATATGTTGCGAGCCGGCCTCCATCAGATCAAACGCCTGATACCGCACGCCAACATGCTCGGCGGCGATGGCCCCGGGATCGCGAAGATCGGTCTTGCCCATCTCAATGAAACACCCACCGTTAGCCAGCAATCGCAATGATGCATCGGTGAATTCGCCAGCCAGCGAGTTGAGCACCACGTCGACCCCGGCCCCGCCGGTAACCGACAAAAACTTCCGCTCAAATTCCAGCGTCCGCGAGTCGGCGATATGGTCATCGTCAAAGCCCATTGACCGCAGCGTATCCCACTTGCCGCGACTGGCAGTAGCGAAAACCTCTGCACCCCAATGCCGCGCCAGCTGCACCGCGGCCATCCCCACGCCACCAGCGGCCGCGTGCACCAACACCCGCTGCCCGGCCCGAAGACCCGCCAACACCGACAACCCGTACCACGCCGTCAAAAAGACCACCGGCACACCCGCCGCCACCGCGAACGACCAGCCCGGCGGCTTCGGCACCACCAGCCGCGCATCAACCACGGCCTCAGAACCGGCCAGCCCCAAAATTCCCAGCACCGCATCGCCGACGGCCACCCCGGTCACCTCCGGGCCGACCTCGACAACCACCCCGGAACCCTCAGCTCCCAGCTGTGCGGCACCCGGATACATGCCCAACGCCACCAACACATCCCGGAAATTCACCCCGACCGCAGCCACCGCCACTCGCACTTGCCCGGCGGTCAGTTCGATGTGCGGGCACGTCTGCACGATCACGTCCTCTAGCGTGCCCCCGCTACCGGCCGCCAAGCGCCACTGCGCTGCCGGCAGCTCCAGCACCGAACCCGACCGCACCGGATTCAACCGGGCGCGATAGGCCATGCCCTTGCGCACCACCAATTGTGGTTCACTACAACCGATTACCCTATCAACATGCAGAGATCCGTCCGAGTCGACCAACACCACCCGACCCGGGCACTCAGCCTGTGCTGACCGCACCAAACCCCACACCGCGGCCCCGGCCAAATCCGTGACGTCCTCACCGGGCAATGCGACGGCCCCGCGTGTCAACACCACCAGCACGCCAGCCCGATCCCCGGCCAACCACGACTGCAGCACCTCCAGCAGCTCATGGGTGGAGGCATGCACCGCGTCCAGCACACTAGGATGCTGAGCGCCCGGCTCCCACACCACCACGCCATCGCTAACATCTGAGCTGTTGTTGCACAACGGCACCGGTGACCAGACCACTTCGAACAGCCCGACACCAACTGGCCGAGCCGCAGCCGCCAACAACTGCTCAGCCAAGACTGGGCGAACCATCAACTCCCGCACCGACAGCACTGGCAAGCCGGTGGAATCGGCCAACTCCACCGACATGGCATTCGCTCCCGCCGGCGCTATCCGGACCCGCACCCGCGACGCCCCCGCCGCGTACAACGAGACTCCTTGCCAGAAAAATGGCAATACGGCCTGGCCTGCCTGGGGAGTTTGGACCTGCTCGCCGGCCATCCCCAGCGCGTGCAGCGACGCATCCAGGACCACCGGATGAATACCAAACCCGCCCAGGGTCACCCCGGCGTCCTGTGGAACGGCAACCTCGGCAAAGGTCTCAGGTCCGCGGCGCCACACCGACCGCAACCCGCGAAACGCCGGACCGTACTCGTAACCGCGCCCGGCCAACTCGTCATAAACTCCGGCCGCATCTACCGCTATCGCACCCACCGGCGGCCACACCGATAGATCCGTGGCCGGCGCAAGCGACGCCGGACTGAGCACGCCCTCAGCGTGTAACGTCCAGTCCGATTCCTGGTGAGCAGCAGACGAATACACCGACACCGCACGGGAGGTCGGTTCTCCCGCGTCAGCGGGCGGTACCCCCACCGCGGCGCCCACGACCACCTGCACCGCCACCTTGCCCGTCGCGGGCAGCACCAATGGCGCCGACAAGGTCAACTCGTCGATCACCGAACAGCCGACCTCATCGCCGGCCCGCAATACGAGCTCCACAAACCCGGCCCCGGGAAACAGAATCGTCCCACCCACGGCGTGATCGGCCAGCCACGGCTGCGCAGCAACCGACAGCCGGCCGGTCAGCACCACCCCGCCGGAATCAGGGCGCTCCACCACCGCGCCCAGCAGGGCATGCTCGGCGGCCACCACGCCCAGGCTGCCCGCATCGCCGCCCGACCCCACCATCTCGGCCGGCAGCCAAAAGCGCCGGTGTTGAAAGGCGTACGTGGGTAGCTCGACGCGCTGGGCGCCCAGACCGGAAAACGTCGCGGCCCAATCGACTGGCACTCCGCTGGCGAACAGCCGTGCGACCGCAGCAAGCAACGACTCGGCCTCCGGACGGTCGTGGGGCATGGTGACCACCGCCATCGCCTGATCGCCGGCCAGGCTCTGTTCCACCGAGGCCGTCAACGCCATACCGGGACCCACTTCGACAAAAGCCGCCGCCCCCCATGACTCGGCGGCGCGTACCCCATCGATAAATCTGACTGGCGCGCACACGTGGTCGAGCCAATACCGTGCCGACCCGTATCCCGGCGACGCCAACTGACCTGTCACGGTGGAGACCAAGGCAATCCGCGGCTCGGCGACCTCAACCCCGGCTACCACGTGCGCGAACTCTTCGAGCATCGGCTTCATCAGAGGCGAGTGAAAGGCATGCGAGACTGCCAGCCGATGCTGCCGCCGACCCTGCTGCGCCAACTGCTCTGCCACCGCATCCACCGCGGCCTGCGCACCGGACAACACCACCGCATGCGGGCCGTTGACCGCCGCGATAGCCACCCCCGGAGTGAGCAGCCTGCTCACTTCGTCCTCGCTGGCAGCGACCGCCAGCATCACCCCGCCCACGGGCAGCTCCGCCATCAGCCGGCCCCGTCCCGCGACCACCTTGGCCGCATCCGGTAACGACAGCACCCCCGCCACGTACGTCGCGGCGATCTCCCCCACCGAATGCCCCATGACAATATCGGGCATCATGCCCCAGGACTGCAGAAGCGCCGCCAACGCCACCTCGACGGCAAACAATGCCGGCTGGGCAAACTCCGTGCTTTCCAACAGCTTTGCGTCATCACCCCACATCACCTCGCGCAGCGGGATCCGTAAGTGGCGATCCAACGCGGCGGCGGCCTCATCAAAAGCCTGCGCGAACACCGGAAAACGGCCGGACAGCTCAGCACCCATGCCTAGACGCTGCGAGCCCTGGCCGGAGAACACCCACGCCGTCTTGCCGACCGACCGGGCCCTCCCCACCACGGCCGCACCCGGCTCGCCACCAGCTAGCGTCGCCAATCCGTTGATCAAGGTGTCGCGGTCGGCGCCCACCAGTACGGCCCGGTGCTCAAACGTCGATCGGGTCGCGGCCAGCGACCATCCCACATCTAGCACCCGCGTGGCCTCGTCAGTGCCTAGCCGGGCCGCCAACCGCTGCGCCTGATCGACCAACGCCCGCTCGGAACGGGCCGACACCACCCACGGCACCACCGGCGTCGAGTCATCACGTTCCGCCGTCGTAGGCTCCCCCGCCGGCGCCTGCTCGATGATCACATGCGCATTCGTCCCGCTGATCCCGAACGACGACACCCCGGCGCGGCGTAACCCGACCCCCTGCGGCCACGGCTGCGGCTCAGTCAGCAACGACACCGCCCCAGTCGACCAATCCACGTGCGGCGTCGGCACATCCACATGCAGCGTCTTCGGCAGCACCCCATGCCGCATGGCCTGCACCATCTTGATCACCCCGGCAACGCCGGCCGCCGCCGAAGTGTGACCGATATTGGATTTGATCGATCCCAGCCACAACGGACGGTCAGCCCGGCGGTCCTGCCCATAAGTCGCCAAAAGGGCTGCCACCTCGATCGGGTCGCCCAACGTGGTCCCTGTTCCGTGTCCTTCCACCACATCCACGTCGGCCGCGGTCAACCCGGCGTTGGCCAGGGCCGCCCGAATCACCCGCTGCTGCGACGGCCCGTTGGGTGCTGTCAATCCGTTGGAGGCGCCGTCCTGATTGACGGCCGAACCCCGCAGCATCGCTAACACTGGATGCCCCAACCGCCTGGCGTCGGCTAGCCGCTCCAGCACCAGTACTCCCGCGCCCTCAGCCCATGACGTCCCATCGGCAGCACCGGCATACACCTTGCACCGACCATCCGGCGCCAGCGCCCGTTGGCGGCTGAACTCCACAAATCCAGCGGGGGTGGCCATCACCGTGACGCCACCAGCCAGCGCCAGATCACACTCACCCGAGCGCAACGACTGCGCCGCCAGATGCATCGACACTAACGACGACGAGCACGCCGTGTCCACCGACACCGCCGGGCCTTCCAATCCCAGCACGTATGAAACCCGGCCCGAGGCCACGCTCAGCGTTGAGCCGGTGAACCCATAGCCCTCCAGCTCGCCCTTGACCTCGCCGCCGTAGCTGGCGTGGATGACTCCTGTGAACACTCCTGTCGCTGAACCTCGCAACTGAGTCGGGTCAATTCCCGCCTGCTCCAATGCTTCCCAGGAAATCTCCAACATCAACCGCTGCTGGGGATCCATCGCCAAGGACTCGCTGGGACCAATACCGAAAAATGCGGCATCGAAATCGCCTGCGTTCGCCAAAAATGAGCCGTGTCGGACGTACATTTTGCCCGCGGCGTCGGGATCGGGGTCGAACAAACCGTCGATGTTCCAGCCGCGATCCGCCGGGAATTCGGACACCGAATCGCGGCCGTCAACTACCAACTGCCACAATGCTTCAGGCGAATCAACCCCGCCCGGATAGCGGCAGGCCATACCGACTACGGCCACCGGCTCGGATTGCTTGGCTTCCAACTTAGCGAGACGTCGCCGGGTGCGCCGCAGATCTGCCGTGAGACGCTTTAGGTAATCAACATGCTTGGCGGTGCTCGGCATTGTTACTCCTTGCCGGGGCGTCAGTGCCCGAGTTCTTCGTCGAGGATCGCGAAGAGTTCGCTTTCGGTGGCGGCCGCAATGTCGTCGTCGAGGTGTTCATTATCGGGTTGTTCGGTAGCGCTGAGGGTCATCAGCAAGTTGTGGATCCGCGTAGACAGGTGCGCTTTGTTGTGCGAGTTCCAGTTCGGCTGGCGCAGAAGCGTTTCCAGCTCTCGGGCGATGTCGTTGAACCGGGCCATCACGTTGGGCTCACCACTTGGAATGGCTAACTGGGCGTCGAGGTATTCAGCCAGCACCGCCGGGGTGGGGTAGTCGAAGATCAGCGCGGATGAAAGAGTAAGTCCGGTCGCAATTTTCAGCCGGTTGCGCAGTTCCACGGCGGTCAGTGAGTCAAACCCCAGATCTTGGAACGTGCGCTCCGGGTTAATGTCTGCGGCGCTATTCCCCAGTACGGTGGCGGCGTTGCTGCAGACCAGACCTACCAGCGTGTGATGGCGCTGTTCAGCGGAAAGACCTTGCAGGCGCGCGACCAGGCCTGCCGTGGAGGCGGCGGTGGCCTCAGCCTCAGCGTCATCGATCACGCGTCGTGCCCGACGGGTGCTCAACTGGTGCAAGAGCGGGGGCAGCGCGGCAGCGTTGTCGGACAATGCGGCTCGATCCAGCTGGGCGGCCACCACCAAAGGAATCTCACCCAGCAAGGCGGTGTCGAACAGTTCGAGTGCCCGCTGGGTGGATAATGGGGCGAGTCCAACCCGGCTCATCCGCGCCTTGTCGCGATCGGCGAGGTGGGCGGTCATTGTCGAGGCTTGTTCCCACAGCCCCCAGGCCAGCGATAAACCCGGCAATCCACGTGCCTGTCGGTAGGCGGCCAGCCCGTCGAGGAAACTGTTGGCTGCTGCGTAGTTGGCCTGGCCCGGGGTGCCGACGATTCCCGCCATCGAGGAAAACATGACGAATGCCGATAAGTCCCGATCTTGGGTCAGTTCATGCAGATTCCAGGCACCATCGACTTTGGCCCGCAACACCGCGTCCACGCGCTCGGCAGTGAGCGACGAGGTCAGCCCGTCATCGAGAATCCCGGCAGCATAGATGATTCCGCGGAGTGGATAAGTCGTGGGTATCCGTGCGAGCATCGCTGCTACCGAATCGCGATCGGCCACATCGCAAGCCGCCACCGATACCTGTGCGCCGCCCTCTTGCAGTTGGCCGACCAACTCCGCGACGCCGTCGACGTCGGCACCAGCCCGGCTGAGCAGCACTACATGGGCCACCCGATAGCGGCTGACGAGATGGCGGGCCAGTGCCGAACCGGCCATGCCTGTGCCCCCGGGGATCACCACGGTGCTCCCGGCCAGCCCGCCACATCCACTGAGTATCTCGCCGGGCCCACCTGGAATCGTCAGCACGACTTTGCCGATATGGCGGGCCTGACTGACAAATCGATACGCCGCCGAGGCACACCGCACATCAAAGGTCTTGACCGGCAGTGGGTGTAAGGTGCCGCCCTGCAGCAGCTCCATCAATTCGGCCAGCATCGTAGCGGTACGATCTGGCCCCACTTCGATCAAATCGAACGCCCGATATTCCACCCCGCGATGCTGTTCGGCGATTTCACGCGGATCGCGAAGATCGGTTTTGCCCATCTCGATGAAACGCCCGCCCCGGGGCAGCAGCCGCAATGACGCGTCAGTGAGCTTTCCGGCCAGCGAGTTGAGCACCACGTCGACCCCGGCCCCGCCGGTGGCCGACAAAAACTTCTCCTCGAATTCGAGAGTCCGCGAATCACCAATATGGTCATCGTCAAAGCCCATTTCCCGCAGGGTATTCCACTTGCCGCGACCGGCAGTGGCAAAGACTTCGGCGCCCCAGTGCCGGGCCAGCTGTACCGCGGCCATCCCCACCCCGCCGGTGGCGGCGTGCACCAACACCCGCTGCCCAGCCCGAAGATCCGCCAACGCCGATAGCCCGTACCACGCCGTCAAAAACACCACCGGCACAGCTGCGGCGTCCACCAGCGACCAACCCGCCGGCACCGTGGTTACCAGCAGCTCATCAACCACCGCCTCAGAGCCCACCACCCCTAGCAACCCCAGGACGGCATCGCCGACAGCCACCCTGGTCACGCCGCGGCCGACCTCGACAACCACCCCGGCGCCCTCGACCCCGAGCTCTCCGCCGCCGGGATACACGCCCAACGCCACCAATACATCCCGGAAATTCACTCCGACCGCAGCTACCGCCACCCGTACTTGCCCGGCAGCCAATTCCGTCCGCGGACACGGGCCCACCAGCAAATCGTCTAGCGTTCCGCCTCCGCCGGCGGCCATGCGCCATCTTCCGGACGGCAGCGTCAAGACCGAGCCCGCCCCGGCTGGCACCAATCTGGCGCCATACACCACGCCGTGGCGAATCACTAATTGTGGTTCACCACAACTGATTACAGATCCAACATCGACCGATCCGTCCGAATCGACCAGCACTACCCGATCCGGGTGCTCGGCCTGTGCCGACCGCACCAAACCCCACACCGCCGCCGCAGCCAAATCCGTGACCTCGGCACCGGCACATGCGACTGCCCCACCGGTCAGTACCACCAACACCCCTGGTTGGTCACCGGCTAGCCACGACTGCAACACCCCCAACGCCGCAGTGGTGGCCGCGTGCACCGCTGCCACCACGTCCCCACTGGCAGCCGTCGGCTCCCACACGACCACGCGATCGTCACCGTGACCGCTACTACCGTCGCCCGCCAACGCCATCGGTGACCACGCCACCTGCCACAGACCGCCACTGTCTGGACGAGCCACCGCCGCGGCTAACTGCTGTGCCGACACCGGCCGCATGGTCAACGACCGCGCCGTGAATACGGGTAACCCTGTTGCGTCGGCCATGTCGACCGACACCGCCCTGGCACCTGCCGCTGCGATACGCACCCGCGCCCGCGATGCACCGGCCGCGTGTAAAGACACGCCCCGCCAGTTAAACGGCAGGACGATCTGGGTGTGCTCATCAGCGTCTCCCCCGGCCATCCCCATCGCATGCAATGCCGCGTCCAACAACACCGGATGAATGCCGAAGCCTCCCGCCGTCGCTGCAGCGTCCTGCGGGACAGTAACTTCGGCGAACAACTCGCTCCCCCGTCGCCACATCGCCCGCAGTCCGCGGAAGGCCGGGCCATACTGATAGCCACGCCGCGCCAAGCTGTCGTAGGCACCGGTGACATCCACCGCTACCGCGCCTACGGGCGGCCAGACCGACAGATCCGTGCTCGGTTCCACCGACGTGGGGCCCAACACACCCTCCGCGTGCAGCAACCACACCGAACCTGGCTGGGCGTCAGCCGAATACACCGACACCGACCGCAAGCCCGAATTTCCGGCGGCACCGACGAGCACCCGGACCGGCACCCCGCCCGCCGTCGGCAGCACCAGTGGGGCCAACAACGTCAGCTCCTCGATCACCGGGCAACCGACCTCATCACCGGCCCTGCTGGCCAACTCCACGAATCCTGTCCCCGGGAACAACCCCACCCCGGCGACCGCATGGTCGGCCAACCACGGCTGGGCCGCTGACGACAACCGGGCTGTCAGCACCACCCCACCGGAATCGGGCAGCTCTACTACGGCGCCCAACAAGGGATGCTTAGCCGCGGCAACTCCCAAATCGCCCACAGCTTCCGGGCCTCCTGACCCACCCGGTAACCAAAAACGCCGCCGCACAAACCCATAGGTCGGGAGTTCCACCGGCTGCCCGCCCCGATCCGCGAAGGCCGCCCGCCAATTTACAGCTACGCCCGCAACATGAGCCTGCCCCACCGACAGCCAAAACCGTTCCAGGCCACCGTCGTCGCGGACCAGTGACGGGATGACCACAGTGTTGTCGGCACTATCGCGCCGGCAATCGGTGAGGGTTTCGTCGATCCCGGCAATCAGTACTGGGTGCGGACTGGACTCGATGAACACTCGATACCCGGCATCGTACGCACGACGCACTGCCTGCTCGAACTGCACCGTCAACCGGATGCTTCGATACCAGTAGTCAGCACCCAATTCTGCGGTATCCATGCGATCACCGGTCACCGTAGAGAAGAAATCCGCTGAGGCAACATGGGGTTCGATGCCGGCTAGCGCCTCGATGAGAGGCGCGCGAATCGCATCGACCGCAGCCGAGTGCGAAGCGTAGTCGACATCGATCCGGCGGGCGCGAACGTTGTCGGCCGCACAACGTCGCATCAGCTCCTCTAGCGCGGGCACCTCTCCGGACACAACTACCGCCGAAACGCTGTTGACAACAGCGATATTCAGCCGCCCTTCGTACTGTGACACCAGCTCGTGGGCTTGCGGCAGCCCACAAGCCAGTGAAACCATGCCGCCGGCACCCGATAACTGCAGCAGCAGTCGGCTACGCAGTGCGACCACCCGGGCGGCGTCCTCCAGCGTCAACGCTCCCGCCACGTATGCCGCCGCGATTTCGCCTTGCGAATGGCCGATGACGGCGTCGGGCACCACGCCGACTGAGCGCCACAGCTCGGCCAGCGACACCATCACCGCCCACAGCGTCGGCTGCACCACATCGACCCGGTCCAGACCCGGCGCACCTGTCGCTCCGCGGATGACGTCGGTCAGCGACCATTTCACGTACTCGCTGAGCGCTTTGTCGCACCGGAGCATCTGGTCAGCGAACACCCTTGAAGTATTGAGCAATTGGGCTCCCATGCCGACCCATTGCGAGCCCTGCCCGGGAAACACGTAGACCGTCTTGCCCACCGAGCGGGCGCGCCCCACGACCGCACCCGCACCCGGTTGGCTGGCGGCCAACCCCGCCAGCCCCGCCAACAACTGCCCTCGATCGGCACCCACCAGCACCGCCCGATGCTCGAACACCGACCGCGTCGTGGCCAGCGACCACCCCACATCGATAGCGCTCAAGCCCTCGTCGGCGCCAACCCATGCCAACAATCGCTGCGCTTGGTTGACCAGCGCCGCAGACGAACGACCCGACAATACCCACGCCGCCGCCGGCGTAAGCTCCACCGCAATGTTTTCCGCGGCCGACGAGGAATCCGCCGGGGCCTGCTCGACAATCAGATGCGCATTCGTCCCACTGATCCCGAACGATGACACCGCGGCCCGCCGCGGTCGATCCGTCACCGGCCACGGTCGCGGATCGGTCAGCAAGGACACCGCCCCCGCCGACCAATCAACTTTCGGCGTGGGCACATCTACGTGCAGTGTCTTCGGCATCACCCCGTGCCGCATCGCTTGCACCAATTTGATCACGCCAGCGACGCCGGCCGCTGCCTGAGTATGACCCATGTTCGATTTCATCGACCCCAGCCACAACGGCCGATCCGCCGGGCGGTCCTGGCCATACGTCGCCAAAATTGCCTGGGCCTCAATCGGATCCCCCAACTGGGTCCCAGTTCCGTGGCCTTCCACCAGGTCCACGTCGGCAGCACTCAACCGCGCATTCGCCAACGCCGCCCGAATCACTCGCTGCTGCGAGGGCCCATGAGGTGTCGCCAGTCCAGCGGAGGCGCCATCCTGATTGACCGCCGATCCCCGCACCACAGCCAACACCGGGTGCCCCCGCCGACGGGCATCCGGCAACCGCTCCAACACCAACATTCCAACGCCTTCGGAAAACCCAGTCCCGTCGGCGGCGCCGGCATAGGCCTTACACCGGCCGTCAGCAGATAGCGCGCGTTGGCGGCTGAAGTCGACGAATATCGCCGGGGTGGCCATCACGGTCACACCTCCGGCTAGCGCCAAGCTGCATTCCCTAGAGCGCAGCGACTGCACCGCCAGGTGTATCGCCACCAGCGACGACGAACACGCCGTATCGATCGACACCGCCGGACCTTCCAAGCCCAACGCATAGGCCACCCGACCCGAGGCCACACTCAACGTCGAACCACGCAGGCCGTAGCGCTCTAGATCCCCGGGAACACGGCAAGCACCGCCGTAGGAACCATGGAAGACGCCGGCGAACACACCGGTCGTCGAACCGGACAACGTCGTCGGGTCAATCCCGGCGCGTTCCAACGCCTCCCACGACACCTCCAGCAACAGACGCTGCTGCGGTTCCATCGCCAGCGCTTCGCTGGGCGCAATCCCGAAGAAAGTGGCGTCGAAGTCGGCGACATTCGTGAGAAAGCCGCCGTACCGACTGTAGGACTTCCCTACCGCATCAGGGTCTGCATCAAATAGCTCCGTCAAATCCCAGCCACGGTCCGTCGGAAAGTCCGACACCACATCGCGGCCCTCTGCCACGACTTCCCATAACCGCTCCGGCGAATCCACTCCACCCGGATACCGGCAACCAATTCCCACCACCGCCACCGGTTCCGTGCTGTCCATCAGCGGCAAATCAGTGCCAGCGCAGCAGTACGAGTTCGGAGCAGAACCCGGGGCCCATCGCGATCATCAACCCCGGGCTATCGCTTGGCGGTGGTTTTGCGATGGTGTCCCGCAGCACATGCAGGACCGAAGCCGACGACAGGTTGCCGATCTCACCAAGCGAACGCCAGGTCAGTTCGAGGGCCTGCGGTGGCAGGTCGAGTGTTTCGGTGATCGCGTCGATGATCTTGGGACCACCGGGATGGGTGACCCAAGCGCCGATGTCGGTGGTGGTCAGGCCGTGCGTGGCCAGAAAGTCGGCGACGTCGTTGCCCAGGTACTGCTCGACAACGGCCGCTAGGTCCTTCGACAGGACGAGCTCGAATCCGGCGGCACCGACGTCATAGCCCATGGTGCGCAGCGAGTCTGGGTAGAGATGGCTGCGCGAAGCAACAATGTCCGGCCCGTCGGCGCCAATCTGTTCGGCGCGTCGCTCTCCGACCGCGACTACCGCAGCTGCTCCGTCAGCAAATAGTGCACTGCCGACTAGACCTGCCAGAGATGGCTTGTACCCCGGGTAGGTGAGTGAGCACAGCTCGACCGCGATGAGGACCGCGACAGCGTCCGGCGCGCCACGCAGATAGTCGTGCAGCCGGGCTACCCCCGCCGCGCCCGCCACACAGCCCAGGCCAAACAATGGCACCCGCCGCACATCGGCGCGCAGCCCGACACGGCACGCGATCCGCGCATCCAGGGACGGGACTGCGAGACCGGTCACCGTTGCCGTCACGATCACGTCGACGTCCTGTGGATGCAGGCCCGCCTCGTCAAGCGCGCCGAGTAGCGCCTCGCAACCAAGGTCCACCGCATGTTCGATGAAAATCCGGTTTGCCGCGCCGAAATCTGTCAGCGTCGGATACCGCTCCAGCGGCAAGGTCAGATGACGACTATTCACCTTTGCGCTGGCGTGTAGCTGCCGAACTATGTCCTCGTAACCCGCGAAATCCGGGATGTTGAGGAAAAAATCGGTGAGCTCTTGCTGTGAATAGCGGTATGGGGGCAACGCACCGAAGACACTTGCGATGACGCTCATTGGTCCCACCCCTTGGTCACGAAAACCGAGGACGAACGGTTCAACCCGATCGCTTAGAGCCCGAAGTTTAGTCCGCGGACAACCGCCCGGCAAAGAGTCGGTGATAGCTCATCTGGGCGGCCGCTAACTGAGCCGGTCCCGCAGCGCATCGCAGGACGCCAACACTAGATTCAGTTGGTCCGCTACCTGAGTTGGCGCGGTACCGCCACGGGCAGCTCGCGACGACACCGAGCCCTCAACCGTCAGCACCTCGCGGACCTGCGGCGTCAGCTCGGGGCTGATGGCAGCCAGTTCGTCGTCGGTTAGTTCCTCGAGTCCGACGCCGCGATCCTCGGCGACCCGCACCGCAGCACCCGCGGACTCATGCGCGGATCGAAACGGAACACCCTGTCGCACAAGCCATTCAGCGATATCGGTGGCCATGGTATAGCCGGCCGGAGCTAGGGCGGCCATCCGCTCGACATTGAACGTCAAGCTGGCTACCAGCCCAGCCATCGCCGGCAGCAGCAGCTCCAGCTGGGCCACCGAATCGAACACCGGCTCCTTGTCTTCCTGCAAGTCGCGGTTATAGGCGAGCGGCTGGGCTTTCAGCGTCGCCAGCAACCCAGCCAGGTTTCCGATCAGCCGCCCGGACTTGCCGCGAGCCAGCTCGGCGATGTCCGGATTCTTCTTCTGCGGCATGATCGAGCTGCCGGTGGACCACGAATCATGCAGCGTGACATAACCGAATTCGGTGGAACTCCACAAAATGATGTCTTCGGCGAGCCGCGACAGGTCGACGGCGATCATGGCGAAGACGAACGCCGCCTCGGCCGCAAAATCGCGGGCGGCGGTCGCGTCGACGGAATTGTCGGCGGCGGCCACGAACCCCAGGTCATGGGCGATCATGTCCGGATCCAGGCCTAACGACGACCCGGCCAATGCTCCCGAACCGTACGGGGACACCGCGACCCGCTTGTCGACGTCGATGATCCGGTCCACATCACGCAGCAACGGATGCGCGTGCGCGAGCAGATGGTGTGCCAGCAGGATCGGCTGGGCCGCCTGCAGATGGGTTTTACCAGGCATGATGACGCTCGGGTGCGCGGCCGCCTGACTGGCCAGCGCACCGACGAGCTCGAGCGCTCCGGCAGCGACCCGCCGCACCGCGTCGCGTAGCCACATCCGGAACAGCGTGGCCACTTGATCGTTACGCGACCGGCCGGCCCGCAGCCGGCCGCCCAGGTCGGGGCCGACCCGATCAATGAGCCCGCGCTCCAACGCTGCGTGCACGTCCTCGTCGGTGACCAGCGGGCCGAAACTGCCGTCGGCAACGTCCTGTGCGAGGCTGTCCAACCCAGCCAACAACCCGTCGCGCTGCTCTTCATTGAGCAGCCCGGCCCGGAATAGCACGTTCGCGTGCGCCCGGGACGCGGTGATGTCGTACGGAGCCAGCGCCCAGTCGAAGTGGGTGGACTTGCTCAGCGCGGCCAACGCCTCCGAAGGGCCGGCGGCGAACCGCCCACCCCACAACGCGCTCACTTTTTTGCCCCGAGCGTGAATCTGACGACGCCTTGTCGGCGTGTCGCGTCGCTCAATTCACACTCGTGGCTCACCGTAAGTCCCTACGTGCCGCGAGCTTCGACGACAACCCGTGCACGTAGACGAAGCCGCGGGCCGCGGACTGATCGAAGGTGTCGCCCTCGTCGTAGGTGGCCAAATTGAAATCGTAGAGGGATTCCGCGCTGCGCCGTCCATTCACCGCAATATGGCCGCCATGCAACACCATTCGGATTTCACCGGAAACGTGCTCCTGGGTCTTGGCAACAAAACTCTCCAGCGCGGCCTTCAGCGGCGAGTACCACAGTCCGTCATACACCAGTTCGGCCCAGCGCTGATCGGTCTGACGCTTGAAGCGTCCCAACTCGCGCTCCAACGTGACGTGTTCGAGTTCGGCGTGTGCAGTGATGAGCACCATCGCCCCGGGCGCCTCGTAGATCTCGCGGCTCTTGATGCCCACCAACCGGTCCTCGACCACGTCGAGACGCCCGACGCCCTGCGCGCCAGCGCGGCGGTTGAGTTCCTCGATGGCGCCCAGCATTGACACCGGATTGCCGTCAATCGATACCGGCACTCCCCGCTCGAACCCGACGATCACCTCGTCGGGTGTGTTCCAGTTGACGGTTGGGTCGTCGGTGTAGGAGTAGACGTCTTTGGTGGGCGCGTTCCACAAGTGTTCCAAGAAGCCGGTTTCCACTGCGCGGCCCCACACGTTCTGGTCGATCGAGAACGGTGAACGCTTCGTGACATTGATGGGGATGGCATTCTCTTCGGCGAACGCGATCGCCTTCTCTCTCGTCCATGCGTAGTCGCGCACCGGCGCCAGTACTTCGAGATCCGGTGCCAACGAAGCGAATCCGACTTCGAAGCGGACCTGGTCGTTGCCCTTGCCGGTGCAACCGTGCGCGACGATGCCGCCGCCGTGCTCACGCGCGGCCGCCACCAGGTGCTTGACAATCAGCGGCCGGCTGATCGCGGACACCAGCGGATACCGATCCATGTACAGCGCGTTGTTCAAGACGGTGGGCAAGCAATAGCCCTCGGCGAACTCGTCGCGGGCATCGACAACGACGGCCTCAACGGCGCCGCAGTCCAACGCCCGCTGACGTACCACCTCCATGTCCTCGCCGCCCTGGCCGAGATCAATCGCTACTGCCACGACCTCACGGCCGGTCTCCTTGCCGATCCAGCTGATCGCCACCGAGGTATCCAGCCCCCCCGAATACGCCAGGATGACGCGTTCTGACATCAACCAATCTCCTTATCTACTTGAGGCTTTCGAGAACAGTGGCCAGCTCAGAGCCAGTCATTGGCTCGCGGGCAGCCACGAAGACGGTGTCGTCGCCGGCGATGGTACCGACCACGTACGGTAGCGCTGCGCGGTCGATCGCACTGGCCAAGTAGTCAGCCGCACCGGGTGGAGTGCGCAGCACGGCGAGGTTTGCGCTGGAGTCGGCGGATACCAGCAGCTCGCTTAGCAGCCGGGACAGTCGCCCGGTACCGCCGGACACGCCGCGCACCGGGCTGCCATCCTCGGGGACAACGTAGACCCCGACGCCACCATCGGCGCCGCGCAGTTTCACCGCGCCGAGTTCCTCGAGATCTCGCGACAACGTGGCCTGGGTGACATCGATGCCCTCATCGGCGAGCAACGCCGCTAGTTCGCTTTGACTGCGCACCGATGCCGATGACAGGATCGCCACGATGCGGGCCTGTCGACCCGCCCGGGTGGTGCTGACCTCGGGTGCGGCTTTGGCATCTGGGCTAGTCATTTGATGTGCGCCGCTCCAGCAGCCACACCAGCAGCGCCTTCTGCGCGTGCAGCCGGTTTTCGGCCTCATCCCAGACCGCGCTGGTCGGTCCGTCCATCACCTCGTCGGTGATCTCGTCACCGCGGTGAGCTGGAAGGCAGTGCAGCACAATAGCTTCCGAGTCAGCCAACCCCACAAGTCGGGCGTTGACCTGAAACGGCCAAAACGGCTTGATCCGGTCCAGCCCGTCGTTTTCCTGCCCCATCGACGTCCAGGTGTCGGTGACCAGGACGTCGGCGCCCGTGGCGGCCGTATCCGCGTCGACGGTCACGGTCACCGAGGCGCCGGTCACCTCCGCACGCTGCCTGGCCGCGGCCAGCACTGACGGATCCGGCGTAAAACCTACTGGGGCGGCGACGGTGACGTGGATGCCTGCGGTGACCGCACCGAGCATCAGCGAATGAGCCATGTTGTTGGCCCCATCTCCGAAGTAGGACAGCCGCAAGCCGTTCAATGAGCCCTTGCGCTCGGCGATGGTCTGCAGATCGGCCAACACCTGGCACGGATGGAACTCGTCGGATAGCGCGTTGACCACCGGCACCATCGCGGTCGCGGCCATGGCGTCTAGCCGGTGTTGTCCGAAGGTTCGCCAGACGATGGCGTCGACGTAGCCGGACAACACCCTTGCCGTGTCCTGCAGGGTCTCCTCGCGGCCCAGTTGGGTGCTGCGCCCGTCGACCACAACGGCATGCCCACCGAGCTGCGCAATGCCCATCTCGAACGAGAACCGGGTACGGGTGGAGTTCTTGTCGAAAATGACTGCGACACCACGCGGCCCCTCGAGGGGACGGCGGCTGAACGGGTCCTTCTTCAGGTCCGCAGCGAGCGCCAGCACATCGGCCTGCTCGGCCGGCGACAGATCGTCATCACGCAGAAAATGCCTAGTCAACTGCGCCGCTCCTCCTCATCGCTTCGCTCTGCATCGTCGCCGGCGCGTCATGCTGCGGCTCCGGCAGCGTCCAGGATGCCCGGCAGGGCGGCGATGAAGCTGTCAATCTGGGATTCGGTAATGATCAGCGGCGGGGCCAACCGGATGACCCCGGGTGCTGCGGCGTTGACCAAAAACCCAGCGTCGCGCGCGGCCGTCTCGGCGTCTTTGGCACAGGGCGCGGTCAACACGATGCCCACTAGCAAGCCGCGGCCGCGCACCTGGTCGATCAGCGGGTGACCGAGTGATTCGATGCCGCTGTGCATCGACTTGCCCAACACCTCGGCACGCCGCACCAGGTCCTGGGCCGCCAGTACCCGCAACACCGCAAGTGCCGCCGCGGTGCAGACCGGGTTGCCGCCAAAGGTGCTGCCGTGCAGACCCGGCGCCAACAAATCCGCGGCCGGCCCGGTGGCCAGGCACGCCCCGATCGGCAGTCCGCCGCCGAGGCCCTTGGCCAGGGTCACCACGTCCGGGATGATGCCGTCGTGTTGGTGGGCGAAAAAAGTACCGGTACGGCCCATCCCGGTCTGCACCTCGTCGAGCACCAGCAAGGCGCCGTGCCGCGTGGTGATATCCCGGGCAGCGGCAAGGTAGCCCTCGGGCGGGACGACGACACCGCTCTCCCCCATGATCGGCTCCAGGAACACCGCGGCGGTGTCGTTGTCGACCGCGGCAGCCAGGGCGTCGACCTGACCATAGGACACGTGTGTGACGTGGCCCGGCAGCGGCTCAAACGCCGCCTGCTTAGCGGGCTGACCGGTCAACGCCAGCGAACCCATCGTCCGGCCGTGGAAAGCTTCTTTCGCAGCAACCAGTTTCGTGCGCCCCGTGAGCCGGGACAGTTTGAAGGCGAGCTCGTTGGCTTCGGTACCGGAGTTGCAGAAGAACACTCGCGTCTGTGTCTCGGCGCCCAGGAGGGCGACCAGTTCTTCGGCGAGCGCGATACCCGGTTCGGTGGCATACAGGTTGGACGTATGCCCCAGGGTGGCCATCTGATGCGTGACGGCCTCGATAACCGCGGGGTGGCGATGGCCGAGAACGTTGACCGCGATGCCGCCGAGCAGGTCCAGGTAGGTATTGCCGTCCACGTCGGTGACCATGGCGCCGTCACCGCTGGCCAGAACTACCGGTGGGGTGCCGTAATTGTTCATCATCACGGTTTCCCACCTGGCCCGCATCGTGGTCGTATTCGACTGAGCGTGGGTCATGCGGGTCATCTGCGCCGCTCCTTCTCATCGCGTCGCTCTGCATCGTCGCCGGCGCGCACCACCTTGGTGCCGGTGCCCTCATCGGTGAACAACTCCACCAACACACAGTGTTTGACCCGCCCGTCGATGACGTGCGCGCTGGGCACGCCGCCGGTGACGGCCCGCAGACACGCTTCAACCTTGGGAATCATGCCCGCCTCCAATGTGGGTAGCAGTTGCGCCAATGCGGCAGAGTCGATTTCGCTGACCAGCGAATCCCGGTCTGGCCAGCGGGTGTACAAGCCCTCGACATCGGTGAGCATCAACAGTTTTTCGGCTCCCAGAGCTTCGGCCAGCGCCGCGGCAGCGGTGTCGGCGTTGATGTTGTGCACCACGCCGTCGCCAGCTGGCGCCAGCGTCGACACCACCGGGATACGGCGGGCGGAAATCAGATCGAGCACCGCGGCGGTGTTGACCTGATCGACGTCTCCAACCAGGCCGATGTCGGTCGCCACGCCGTCGACAGTAACGCTGCGCCGCACGGCAGTGAAAAGTTGTGCATCCTCGCCGGTGATGCCCACCGCGTAGGGCCCGTGCGCGTTGATCAGGTTGACCAGTTCGCGGCCCACCTGCCCGAACAACACCATCCGCGCAACGTCGAGCACTTCCGGTGTGGTGACCCGGAAGCCACCCTTAAAGTCACCTTCAATGCCCAGCCGGCGCAGCATGGCGGTGATCTGTGGCCCGCCACCGTGCACGACGACCGGATGGATACCGCAGTTACGCAGAAACGCCATGTCGGCGGCGAACGCATGCCGCAGCGTGTCGTCGGTCATGGCGTTGCCGCCGTATTTAACCACGACGACCTTGCCGTGCAACTGCTTCAGCCAGGGCAAGGCTTCGGCCAAGACCTGCGCCTTAACCTGGGTGGGCAGCGCGTCGGCTTTGCTGGTCACGAGCTGTAGGCCGAATTCTCTTCGACGTAGGCGTGCGACAGGTCGGTGGTGCGGATGGTGGCAGAGGCGTCGCCGACGCGGAGGTCGACGGTAATATCGATGTCCGCTGCTGAGAGGTCCACCTCACGCGCACCCGGAGCACCGACTCCGTCTATGCACACCGCAGAACCGTTGAACGACACACAGATTCGATCAGGGTCGAGGATGACCGGTGCCGTACCGACGGCCGCGAGTACCCGCCCCCAGTTGGGGTCCGACCCGAACACCGCGGTCTTGACCAGGCTGTCGCGGGCGATCACCCGAGCGGCGGCCAGCGCATCGTCATCCGTGGCCGCGCCGGTCACCGTCACGGTGACGCGCTTGGTGACGCCCTCGGCGTCGGCTTGTAGCTGAGCGCACAGATCATCGCAGACCCGCAGCACCGCGTCGTCGAGATCAGCCTGCGGCGGGGCGATCCCGCTGGCGCCCGACGCCAACAGCAGCACAGTGTCGTTGGTGGAACAGCAGCCATCAATGTCGAGTCGGTCAAATGTGTGGGCGGTGGCGCAGCGCAGCGCCTGATCAAGTGCCGCCGGCTCGACGACCGCGTCGGTGGTGAGCACACACAGCATGGTGGCCAATGACGGCGCCAGCATGCCCGCACCTTTGGCCATTCCGCCTACCGTCCACTCGTTGCGATGGTGCAGCGCAACCTGTTTGGGCACGGTGTCGGTGGTCATGATGGCGTGGGCGGCGTCATCACCTCCGGTCAGCCCGCCAGCCATCTCGTGCACGATCGCACGGACACCAGCGAGCACTTTGTCCATCGGCAACCGGTCGCCGATCAGCCCGGTGGAGCAGACGGCAACCTCGATCGCCCCGGTCTCGGTTCCCCAATCCGACAATGCTGTGGCCACGGCCTCCGCGGTGGCGTGCGCGT
This sequence comes from Mycobacterium haemophilum DSM 44634, assembly GCF_000340435.2. NCBI lineage: Bacteria > Bacillati > Actinomycetota > Actinomycetes > Mycobacteriales > Mycobacteriaceae > Mycobacterium > Mycobacterium haemophilum. The sequence continues at coordinate 2,073,484 of NZ_CP011883.2, read as the reverse complement.
CCTGGAAGCCCGCGGGTCCGGTGCAGGCGTTAGCGCCACCGGAATTGAGGATCACCGCGCGCAGCTGACCGGTGCTCAGCACCTGCTGTGTCCACAACACCGGCGCAGCCTTGACCTTGTTGCGGGTGACTACTCCGGCGGCCGCATAGTCGGGGCCCTCGTTGAAAACCAGGGCAAGGTCGGGGGCCCCCGATGCCTTGATCCCGGCAGCGATGCCGGCGGCCCGAAAGCCCTCAGGGGCGGTGACGCCCTGTGCACGGAGCAGCCGCGTCTCATTGGCTATTTCCGTCACGGCGCCACCCCAACCACTGAAAGCCCCTCTGTTTCCGGCCAACCCAGGGCTAGGTTCATCGACTGCACAGCGGCGCCAGCGGTGCCCTTGACGAGATTGTCGATCGCCGAGATCGCGATGAACGTCTCAGCCACCTCGTCTACCGCGACAGCGATATGCGCCGCATTGCTGCCGATCACCGCGCCGGTACGGGGCAGCTGCCCCTCGGGCATCAGGTAGACGAACGGCTCTGCGTGGTAGGCCTTTTCGTACGCTGCGCGCAGCTGCGAGAGCGGCGAGGAGGTGCGCGCGGTGCAGGTGGCCAGGATGCCGCGGGAGGCAGGGATGAGCACCGGGGTGAAGGACACAGTGACCGCGCGGTCGGTCACCGTCCGCAGCCCCTGCGCGATCTCGGGGGTGTGCCGGTGGGTGCCGCCAATGTTGTAGGCCCGCGCCGACCCGATGACCTCTGAGCCGAGCAACTCGGTCGTGGTCGCGCGGCCGGCTCCGGAGGTGCCACTCACCGCCACCACTGTCACGGCGGGTTCGATAAGGTCCTCAGCCATCGCGGGTAGCAACGCCAGTAGTGCGGCCGTCGGATAGCAGCCGGGAACCGCGATGCGGCGCGCCCCTTGTAGCCGCTCCCGGCCGCCGGGCAGCTCCGGCAACCCGTATGGCCAACTGCCGGCATGCGGGGAGCCGTAGAACCGACCCCAGGCGTCGGCGTCGGTGAGCCGGAAGTCCGCACCGCAGTCGATGATCAAGGTTTCTGGGCCCAGTCGTTCGGCCAACGCCGCCGAATGTCCATGCGGCAAGCCAAGAAAAACCACGTCGTGGCCAGCCAGCACGGTCGGCTCGGTAGGTTCGAGTACTCGCTGAGCCAGCGGCGTCAGGTGCGGATGGTGCTCGCCAAGCATGTCACCCGAACTGGCCGCGGCGGTCAGCGCGCCGATCGTCAGCCGGTCGTCGGCGTACGCCGGATGCCCGAGCAGCAGCCGAAGGATCTCGCCGCCCGCGTAACCACTGGCACCGGCAACCGCCACCCTTATCACGTGGGCCATTTCGTCGATTCTGCATGATTATGCATAAGTTTGCAAATCCATTCCGCCCGGTCGCGGAGCTCGGATCGCCGTTCGAGCGGCCAAGCCGCGATCCGGTACGCGGCCGTCTGCGGACGACTGCCGGCCTAGAACCCTAATGCTGCGACAGCATCATCCGCGGCCATCTTGACGTCGCCGACAGCCTGAACAACATGAGCACCGGCGATCTGCAACGTCGCTAACCCGGGGGCAGCGTCCTGCCCAGCCAACATCAGGTAATTAACCCCCTGAGAAAAGCTGGTATAGGCACCCTGCAGCGCAACGAACCCCGTAGTAACAGCCGGCGCAACCGCTAGCAAGTTGTTAACACCAAGCACAAACTCAACACCGGCGGTCCCCAGCAGACCAAGTCCACCCAGGGCACTCGGAATAGCCAACCCAATGGCGGGCGAAAAGAGCTGCACAACCGCGCCGCCCAACAGACCAAGTCCAGACACCGCGCTCACCCCAGCCAGCGCAACGAATCCGGTACCTTGAACGAGGTTAACAGCGGCGCTCTGCAGCGCAGTGAGCCCAGTAACAGCACCCGTCCCAGCCGACGCGAAGGCACTGCCGGCCTGCATAAGGTCGACAACGACGGGTTGCAGCTGTATGACCCCAGCAAAAGCGATCTGCCCAGCCGTCGCCAACTCACTAGCAGCCTCAGCGAGCGCAGGCTGGGCGGCCTGTAGCGCGCCCGCAAGCCTGGCGGCCACATCCTGTCCGAACGCCACAAGGTCGGCGCCACCTTGAACCAGCCCTGCACCGGCGTTCTGCAGCACAGCAAGCCCAGCTGCAACGCTGGCGGCTTCGGTGCTGAGATAGGCGTCCACGCCAGCCTGCAACAACTTGACAAACTCATCATGAAACGCGGCCGCTTGGGCGTTGAGAACTTGAAACTCTCGGCCGAAGTCGCCGAACAGCGTCGCGATCGCAGCCGATATCTCGTCCTCGGCAGCAGCGACCAGCGCTGTCGTGGGTGCCGCGGCAGCCGCGGACGACTCGGCCAGCGCCGAGCGAATACCTACTAAACCTTGAGCCGCAGACTCGATCTGCTCCGGCATCACACTCAGGAACGACATATCCAGTTCCCCTCGACTCACTACGGCTATCACCCGACGGCAATCAAGGCATACTGACAGTAAATGAAATGTCTCGCTTCGCGCAGGAAAACCAGCATTAAGGCTGGGTTATTAAGGCTGGGGGTGTAGCCCGAGCACGCCGCGCCAACGCGCGGGCGACGCGAACCCGCAAAGAGCGCGATTTTAGGTGCGCAATACCGCGCCGACCCGCTCGGCGGCGCGTCGTACCGCGGCATCGCGGGCTGCGCTGGCGTCGTCTTCAGTCAGCGTGCGATCAGGCGCGCGAAACCGCAGCGCAAATGTCAGCGACTTGCAGTCCTCGCCGATCTGCGGACCGGTGAAGACATCGAACAATTGAATGTCCTCGAGCAATTCGCCGGCACCCTCGCAAACGGCGTCCTGCACCTGCTGAGCGGGAACCTGCGCGGACACCACCAGGCTGACATCCTGCAACACAGCCGGAAACGGCGACACCCGAGGTGCCGGCAACACCTCGACGATAGGAATGGCAGTAAGGTCCAGCTCGATCGCGCAGGTGCCCTTCGGCAGACCGGCGCGTTCAATCACGGCCGGATGCAGCTGCCCGGCATGGCCGACGGGCGTTTCACCAACCAACACCTCAGCGCACCGACCCGGATGCCACGGCAGATACTGGACCGCCCGGAACATCACGTCGACTCCGCTAGCCCGCGCGATGATACGCACCGCCTCGAAAGCGTCGGCGGCCTCGGCTCGACGGCCAGGGCCCCACGGACCCCGCAGCTCCCGCAGCCCAGCCAACACCGCGGCGACATGCTGCGGCTGCCGGGGCAAGGACGCGTCCAGCATGGCGATTTCGGCATCGGTCGGTCGACGGTGGACGGGGATGGATCCTACGCCACCAGTCCGCTCGGTCGGCTCGACCACCTGCGCGACGGCGAACAACGCGACATCGACAAGACCTCGAGATACGTTGCGTCCCAACGCTTCCAGTAGCGCCGGCAGCAGTGTGGTGGCAAGCTGCGGACGGTCGGACTCCAGCGGGTTGAGCACCCGTGTCGTCGTCCGTCGCGGGTCATCGGCCGGCAATCCCCAAAGGTCGAACACGTCGGCGGGCAAAAACGGTGTCGGCAAGATCTCGACGTAGCCGGACTGCGCCAGCACCTTGCCGATCGCACGGTGACGCTTCTGCACCGCGGTGAGTCCCCGGCCCGCGGGTGCGGGCGGCAGCACCGATCCGATGACCTCTAGCCCTTCGAGCCGCAGCACCTCCTCGACAAGATCGGCGGGTTGCAGTAGATCGGGGCGCCAACTCGGCGGAGTAACAGTCAGCGTGTGTCCTTCCGGGGACACCGCGTCGGCAATCACAGCGCCGATCTGGGTCAGCCGCCTGGCGGTTGCGCCTTGGGGATAGGCCACCCCGGCGATCCGGTCCGGCAGGTCGACGGCGATCCGGACCGGCGGCCCAGCCCAATCGGCGACCGAGTTGCCCACTGGCGGGTCGCCCCGCCAATCGGTCAGGGTCTTCGAAACTGTTCCCCCGGCGATATCGGCGAGCAGCGTCGCACACCGGTCTAGGGCGGCCACCGAGATGGCCGGATCCACTGCCCGTTCATAACGGCGGGCGGCCTCGCTAGGCAGGTGCAGCCGCCGCTGGGTGCGCGATATCCCGGCGGGGTCCCACACCGCGGCCTCGAGTAGCACGTCGGTGGAATCGGAGCGCACCTCGGTACTTGCGGCACCCATCACGCCACCGATTGCCGTGGTCGCGACGTCATCGACGATGAGGACATCGGCGGGATCGAGCCGACGCTCGATGTCATCAAGGGTGACGACGGTCTCGCCAGGCCGAGCAAATCGCACGGTGAAGCCCCCGGTAATGCGGTTGCGGTCGTGGGCGTGCAGCGGGTGGCCGAGTTCCAGCATCACATAGTTGGTGACATCCACTGCCGGTGAGGTCGCGCGGATACCGGATAGCAGCAGCCGGCGCTGCAGCCACCACGGCGACACGGCGGCAGGGTCGATCCCGGTGACCGGACGCAGGGCGAACCGCCGAACTCCCGTTTCGGGCTGCACCGTCAACGGCCACGCCTGCCCCTCAACCGGCAACGGAGGCACCACCTGGTCGCTGGCCGGGTCGACGAAGTCCAGGTCGTAGGCGCATGCGATCTCACGGGCCAAGCCCCGCACCGACATGCAGTACCCGCGGTCGGGGGTGATCGCCAAATGAAAGACCACATCGTCCAATCCGAGCACGTCGACGCCGTCGGCACCTGGCACGGCGGTTCCCGGCGGCAACACTAGGATCCCCGAATGGTCTGTGCTCAAACGGAGCTCGGCCGCCGAGCAGATCATTCCAGCAGAGTTACGACCGTAGGTCTTGCGCGCCGTGATGGCGAACCCGCCGGGCAGGGTGGCGCCGGGAAGTGCTACCACCACCAGATCGTTAACGGTGAAATTTGTTGCACCACAGACAATCTCGCGCGGCTGCCCGTCTCCGACGTCGACCACACAGGCCCGGATCGGCTTTTTGAACCCGGCGAGCTCCTCGATATCGGTGACCCGCCCCACGGTCAGCGGGCCATCGACCGGGCCGAGGGTGATCACCTCTTCGATCTCGTGGCCGATGCGTACCAGCGTCTGCTCGAGATCGCCCGCGGCGACATCCCAGCCCGGGGCACCGGCCGTAACCACTTCGCGCAGCCAGCTATACGGAACGCGCATCAGGCACCCACCCCGAACGGTAACGAGAACCGGACGTCCCCTTCGACCATGTCGCGCATGTCAGGAATGCCGTTGCGGAACTGCAGGGTGCGTTCCAGGCCCATCCCGAATGCGAAACCGGAGTAGATATCTGGGTCAATTCCCGCGGCCCGCAACACGTTTGGGTGCACCATTCCGCAACCACCCCACTCCACCCAGTCAGCACCGCCCTTTTTGTTCGCAAACCACACATCGACCTCGGCCGACGGTTCGGTGAACGGGAAGAAGTGCGGCCGGATCCGGGTGCGCGCCGACGGCCCGAACTCGGCGCGCGCGAAGGCGTCCAGCGTTCCCCGCAGATGCGCCATGGACAGACCGCGGTCCACTGCCAGGCCTTCGACTTGATGGAAGACGGGCGTGTGGGTGGCATCGAGTTCGTCGGTGCGGAAGGTACGACCGATCGAGATGATGTAGACGGGCGGCTCGCGCTCAAGCAAAGTCCGCACCTGCACCGGTGAAGTATGGGTTCGCAGCAACTGCCGTGAACCGTCCGGCGCAATGTAGAAGGTGTCCTGTTCACTGCGCGCCGGGTGGTCCGCGGGAAAGTTGAGGGCGTCGAAGTTGAACTGCTCAGTCTCGACCTCGGGCCCGTCGGCCAATTCCCATCCCATCGCAATGAAGGTATCGGCGATGTGCTCGGCTAAGACCGTGACCGGGTGCCGTGCGCCGGTCGGCTGCCGTGTGGACGGCAAGGTGACGTCGATACCTTCGGCGACCAGCACAGCGGCGTCGCGCTCGGCCCGCAGCGTCGCCAGTCGTTCGTCGTAGCCGCGCTGGACCTCGCCGCGGGCGATGTTGACGCGCTTGCCGACGTCGGCCCGGTCATCCTTGGGCACGCTGGCCAGCGCTTGTCGCGCAAGCGCCAACGGCGAGCGGTCGCCGAGGTGCTCGGTCTTGGTGCGCGCCAGCTCGTCGAGATCGTCGGCAAGCACGATCGCTTGGCGGGCGGCGTTGACGGCCTTGGCCAGTGCTTCCGACGACAACATCGACAGATCGACGGGTTGATCACCCACGCGGCGACACTCTCCTTGCTGGCGAGGCTGGTCGGACTGCCCACATCGGCGCTGAGTTGGGCTGGACTTGCGCGGCTTCTCCTCGGTCCGCTGCATAGGCCTGACGCAAGTGCCGATCATAAGTGATGAGACCAATGACCTTCGCGACCGCTTGCGATCGCGTGGCGCGACCGACACGCGCCGAACGCAAGATCAGACAGTGACCACCGGCTGGGGACTGGTCAACGTGTCCGCCGGCAACGGAGTACGCGCTGCGATCAGCCGGACTGACCAGTGGGCCAGCACGGCACCCAGCACACCGCATGCTAGCGCAGCAGCCATTGACCCCCAGTGATGAGCCAGCACCAGGAATCCGAACCCGGAGGACGCCGCCAGCATCAGACACCGCATCGGTGTCCAGTGGATCGGTCGACGGAACCGGACCGCCACCAGCACCCCCAGTATCACGGCGACGGCGTGCCCGGCATTGGTGAAATCGGCGCACATGAGCCCAGCGGCGACCGCCGCAGCTATCCACCAACCGATCCACGCCGCCCGCCACCGCCGCGGAATCGCCGCCGCCAGTGCTCCGAGGGCTGCGAGGGCGCCATAGCTCATCCCGACGTCACTGGCCCGGGTGATCGACACCGGCAGCCAACCGAACTCGACCGCCGCCGCAAGAACAGCGACCACCACTAGCGTCGCGCCGACATGGCCGACCAGAAACGCCACCATCAGCCGGATGGTGCGCAAATGCAGTTCTGCGAGCGCCAGCAGACACGTCAGAAAGGGCATCCAGAAATACAGCGGACCGGCATCGACGACAAACGCGCTGTCCAACAGCGTCCCTAGGTGTCCGTGGGACAGGTTGTGCACGTTGGTGCTGGAGCGCGCAATGACCAATTCCTGCGCGTGCGGACCAAGGGTCAAGATTACGAAGCTGACTGCGGCCAGAATTGTCACATACCCAACGGTGAACCGAACCAGAGCGAGCCGGGACACGATGCCGTAAATCATCGACATCCATTATGGCAGCGAATTTGCTTCGGCTGTCTCATCTGACGCTGTCAACTCCCTACGAGTCTTGAGGCGATAAATCGCCATGTCCTGGGGAATACCGGTGAGTTTGCTGGCGAACATGGGTCGACGGACGCGCCTGGCAATAACACCCAGTTCGTCCAGCTCGCTTTGTGGTATCAGGTCCAGGGTGGGGCCGGACACCATGATGCCACCTTTTGTCGCACGCTCCATCACCCGCGCGGCGATATTGACGTCGACACCGAGCCAGTCCGCGGCCAGCCGCTGCGGCCGGCCAGTGTGTATTCCGACCCGGATTCGCGGTGTGTAGCCGTCAACCTCGACCGATTTCATGGCTTCCGTGGCGGCCAGTACGGCCTGTACGGCGACTGTCGGATCGCGGAACACCGCCATGATCCCGTCGCCCATCCGCTTGACGATATGCCCGCCGGCGTCGAGCAGCGGCGGCTCAACAGCGCGCGCTACCCGTCGCAGCAGCGCCAGGGTCGCCTCGTCACCAGCTTGCAACGACCACTCGGAGAAGCCGACCAGGTCGGTGAATACCAGCGTCACCTCCTGATTTGCCGGCCGTCGGGAAACGGCCTCGGTCAACGCCTGCCACAGTTGCAGCACACTCAGACTCACCTCACGCGACGCCGCACCGCGATCCCCCAGCAGCCGGTCGGCAGCGCGTGCCGCGGCACGCGGGCCGCCCTCGCCCGCGGTAGACAGCGGGTCGCCGAAGTCAGGATCGCCGGGTAACAGTCGTCGCGCTCGCCGGACCATCGCCACCAGCCTGGGGCTGCGATTTGTGGTGTGCAGCCACTGCGCCGCACCGTGCATCGCCCCCGGAGAACGTCGTACGGAGGCCGGCGCCAGCGCGGTGACCGTATCCTCGTCCGGTTCCCGAGGCGCGGCCGGGGTCCCATCGCGAGGCGCGCCTTCCACGTGGCCAGGGTAGGTGGATTTTGCGGACGGGGGCAATGGCGTTTGTGTCACAACGCACGACAAACGACCTGATCACGCCGTTGCGACACCAATGTGAACAATCGATAACTCCCCGTATCGACAGGTGCCGTCAATGTAGACAACGTGTGTTGTCAAAATTTATTGTGAGCGCAATCATTGCGTAGTTTTCCTAGGAGGCCGTGATGACTGCTACGTCGAAGACATCCGCCGAGCCGCTCGGGCCTGACTCACTCACCTGGAAGTATTTCGGTGATTTGCGCACCGGAATGATGGGTGTGTGGATCGGCGCGATCCAGAACATGTATCCGGAGCTCGGTGCTGGGGTCGAAGAGCATTCGATCCTGCTGCGCGAGCCGTTGCAGCGGGTGGCCCGGTCGGTGTATCCGATCATGGGCGTGGTCTACGACGGCGATCGAGCGGCCCAGACCGGCCAGCAGGTCAAGAGCTACCACAACACGATCAAGGGCGTGGACGCCGCCGGGCGTCGTTATCACGCGCTGAATCCGGAGACGTTTTACTGGGCGCACGCGACGTTTTTCATGATGGTCGTCAAGGTGGCCGAATATTTTTGTGGCGGCTTGACCGAGGCCGAAAAGCGGCAGCTGTTCGACGAGCACGTGCGGTGGTACCGGATGTATGGGATGAGCATGCGGCCGGTGCCCGAATCGTGGGAGGAGTTTCAGCAGTACTGGGACCGGGTCTGCCGCGAGGAGCTGAAGATTAACCAGGCCACCCTGGACATCTTCGCGATGCGGATTCCCAAACCAAAGTTCGTGCTCATGCCAACACCGATCTGGGATCAGCTGTTCAAGCCGTTGGTGGCGGGTCAGCGCTGGATCGCGGCCGGACTATTTGACCCGGCCGTTCGCGAGAAAGCGGGAATGCACTGGACGCCAGGCGACGAGGTGCTGCTGCGGCTATTCGGCAAGTTGGTCGAGGTGGCATTCTTGGCGGTTCCCGACGAAATCCGGCTGCACCCGCGCGCGCTGGCCGCCTACCGCCGGGCGCAAGGGCGACTGCCTAGCGACGCTCCGTTGGTCGAAGCGCCGGGCTTCATGGGGCCACCACGCGACCGCCGCGGGCTGCCGATGCACTACTTTCCTCCGGAGTCCCGCCGCTACCGCCGCCCCTTCAGCCACCCGGCTCGGAGCTTGCTGGAGCGTGCCGGATCGCTGGTGCATACCACCCTGTCGCTGGCCGGCCTACGGCCGGTGCGGAGCCTCAGAAAAGCGGCCTAAGACGGCTAACCGCGTAGCGCGCGCGAACTCTGATACAGGCAGATCGCTGCGGCCGCGGCAACGTTCAGGCTCTCCGCACCGCCGACCATCGGAATACGTACCCGATAGTCCGCCGCTTCCGCGATTTCGGTTGACAAACCGTGTGATTCGGGCCCGAAAAGCCAGGCGGTCGGCTTGCCAAGCAGCGGCTCGGCTTCGTCGAGGGACGTCTCACCGTCGACCGTGGTGGCCAGCACTTGCAGCCCGGCGGCGCGCAACTCGGTCACGGCGGCGTAGGCATCAGGCGCCACGACAACCGTTATCGAGAAGATACTGCCGGCAGAAGAGCGCAGACATTTGCCGTTGTACGGGTCCACGGTGTGCCCGCCGAAGATCACAGCCGCGGCACCCATGGCATCGGCAATGCGAATTACGGTGCCCGCATTGCCCGGCTCGCCGATCTCGACAGCGGCCACCACCAGCCGGGGTGAGCCAGCCAGCACCGTCGCTAGCCGGGTCGTCGGCATTTCGCACACCGCGATCAACCCCGTCGGAGTGACCGTGTCGGAAAGCGCTTTTGCGGCACGCTCGCTCACTGGGTGGACCGGACACTCCAGCGTGGCCAGCACCGCGGCGTGCCGTTGGGCGGCGACTTCCGTGACGAATACGTCCCGAACCAGCCCGCGTACCGCGGCGGCCTCGACGAGATTAGGGCCTTCAACGAGAAACCGTCTGGCGCGCCGCCGCGCGACTTGGCGATGCAACTTGACCGCCGCGGCCACCCGGGCCGAACGCTCGGTGAGCACCGGAGACAGCAGGCGCTGATCGCGGGCTACGCAGCTTCTCCCGAGGGGGCGTTGACATCGTCGGGCAGGGCGGCGCGGGCGACCTCAACCAGCGCGGTGAACGCCGCCGGATCGCTGATCGCAATATCGGCGAGGTTCTTGCGATCCACGTCGACACCCGCAGCCTTCAAGCCCTGGATCATCCGGTTGTACGTGATGTCATTGGCGCGCGCAGCCGCGTTGATCCGCGAAATCCACAATTTGCGGAACTCGCCCTTACGCGCGCGGCGGTCGCGGTAGGCGTAGCCCAACGAATGCAGCTGCTGCTCTTTGGCCTTGCGATAGAGCCGGGATCGCTGGCCGCGATAGCCTTTCGAAGCCTTCAGGACGGTGCGCCGCTTTTTGTGGGCGTTGACTGCCCGCTTTACGCGTGCCATGGATATTTCCTACTCTCGTTCGTACGTACCTGGTCATGGGCCGACGCACCTGGTCAGCCGTTCAGCAGCGAATTGACCCGTTTGGTGTCGTTGGCTGAAACCGTCGTGCGGCCGTCCAGCCGCCGGGTGCGAGTGCTCGGCTTGTGCTCGAGCAGATGCCGACGGTTGGCTTTCTGGCGGACGATCTTCCCGGTACCGGTGCGCCGGAACCGCTTCGACGCCCCACTGTGGGTCTTGGCCTTGGGCATGTTTCCTCAGTTCTGCTGTTTCTACTGTTCAGCTGTTCTTGCTGTGCTGGCTAGCGAGCTAGTTCGGTGAACCGGCGGTATCGCCGGTTGCATCGACATCCTGTGCTGGCCCAGCCTCCGGTGCTTCCGGATGCCGCGCTCTGGCGCGAGTCTTCGCGCCGCGGTGCGGTGCCAGCACCATCGTCATGTTGCGCCCATCCTGTTTGGCCGACGTTTCGACGAATCCGTAATCGGCGACGTCCGCGCCCAGCCGCTGCAGCAATCGGTAGCCCAGCTCGGGCCGCGACTGCTCACGTCCGCGAAACATGATGGTGACTTTGACCTTGGATCCCGCCTCTAGGAAGCGGACCACGTGGCCCTTTTTGGTCTCGTAGTCATGATCGTCGATCTTTGGTCGCAGCTTTTGTTCTTTGACGACGGTCTGTTGCTGGTTGCGACGGGATTCGCGCGCCTTCTGCGCCGCCTCGTATTTGTACTTGCCGTAGTCCATGATCTTGCAGACCGGTGGCCTGGCATTCGGGGCAACTTCGACAAGGTCGAGATCGGCGTCCGCAGCGACGCGAAGTGCGTCTTCGATCCGCACGATGCCTACCTGCTCTCCCCCTGGACCGATCAACCGGACTTCAGGGACGCGGATGCGCTCGTTGACGCGGGTCTCAGTGCTGATGGGGCCTCCCTTGTTGGGCCATGGTGGGCGTAATAGTCATCTACTTAGCCATCCTCCAGGTTGTCTTCCGGCCGCGGCCAGTGCCTGGCTCGATCGGAATCAGCAGCAGCACCACACCATCAGCAAAAAAGCCCTGCACAAGCAGGGCCCAATGCCGACCGATCACGGCTTGAAACAATTCAAGCCGCCCGCGTCACGCGCGGAACAGGCACTACGAGATGCCTGTGACCGGACCGCTCAACCTTGAAAATAACCTCGTGGCTAGCGGTGGGAGTGGGACTCCACTTACTGTTCCCGACCTTCGCCGGAATGGTCGCAGAGGTCAGTTTAGCAGCCACGAGGCGTCGCCCGGCACGTCGAGGCGAGGGTCAGGTCAACCGGCCTCTGACGCGCGAGTTGCGCCGGTCCGGTAGGTGATCATCACTCTTGACCACTGTTGGCGCTTCGCCAGGCATTTCACGGTTTGAAGGAATATCCTCGCGGTCTGTGACAGTCGCTACACCTCGTTCCGGGCCTCGCACGGGCAGCCGGTCGCACTCCCTGTATCGCTGGGTACCGGCGGCGGCCGGCTGGACCGTCGGCGTGATCGCCACGCTGTCACTGATAGCAAGTGTGTCACCGCTGCTCAGGTGGCTCATCAGGGTCCCGCGCGAATTCATCAACGACTACCTCTTTAACTTTCCGGACACCAGCATCGCCTGGTCGTTCGTGCTGGCGCTGTTAGCCGCCGCGCTCACCGCGCGCAAACGCATCGCCTGGCTGTTGTTGCTCGGCAATATGGTGCTCGCCGCCGTGATGAACGCGGCGGATATGGCCGCGGGCAACAACACCCCAGCCGAGACGTTCGGCGAAAACTTCGGGTTCGCAGTGCACGTCGTCGCGATCGTGCTGCTGGTTTTGAGCTATCGGGAATTCTGGGCCAAAGTCCGCCGAGGCGCGCTGTTCAAAGCGGCCGCGGTGCTGGTTGCGGGAGGCGTGATCGGGATCCTGTTGTCTTTGGGACTGGTCGAGCTGTTCCCCGGATCGCTAGCACGGCAGGACCGCCTGCCGTATGTAGCCAACCGGGTGGTCGGATTCGCGCTTGCCGACCCCGACCTGTTCACCGGCAAGCCGCACGTCTTGCTCAACGCAATCTTCGGCTTGTTCGGCGCCCTCGCGTTGATCGCGGCCGCCATCGTGCTGTTCCAGTCCCAGCGTGCGGATAACGCCCTGACCGGCGAGGATGAGTCCGCGATCCGCGGGCTACTCGAGTTATATGGCAAGAACGACTCGCTGGGTTACTTCGCCACCCGGCGCGATAAGTCGGTGGTCTTTGCGCATAGCGGCCGCGCGGCCATCACCTATCGAGTCGAGATCGGGGTCTGCCTGGCCAGCGGTGACCCGGTGGGCGACCCCAGGGCGTGGCCGCAGGCCGTCCACGCGTGGTTAGGGCTTTGCGAGACGTACGGCTGGGCGCCCGGTGTGATGGGCGCCAGTTCGCGCGGCGCCCAGGTATTTCGTGAGGCCGGCCTCAATGCTCTAGAGCTCGGCGATGAAGCGATCTTGCGGACCGCCGATTACAAGCTTTCCGGTCCCGACATGCGCGGGGTGCGCCAGGCGGTGACACGGGCGCGGCGGGCCGGACTGACCGTACGCATCAGACGGCACCGCGACATCTCCGCCGACGAGATGGCAGACACCATCGCGCGCGCTGACGCCTGGCGCGACACCGAATCCGAACGTGGCTTTTCGATGGCGCTGGGCCGGCTCGGCGATCCGGCTGACTCGGACTGCCTGCTGGTCGAAGCAGTGGACCGAGACGGCCATGTCGTTGCGATGCTGTCGCTGGTCCCGTGGGGAACCACCGGCGTCTCGTTGGACGTGATGCGCCGTTCTCCGCAATCGCCCAACGGCACCATCGAACTCATGGTCAGCGAGCTAGCCCTCAACGGTGAGACCCTTGGCATCACCCGTATTTCGTTGAACTTTGCGATGTTTCGCGCCGCGTTCGAACAAGGTGCTCAACTCGGCGCCGGCCCAATTGCGCGGTTGTGGCGGGGGCTGCTGCTGTTCTTCTCACGGTGGTGGCAGTTGGAGACGCTGTACCGCTCGAACATGAAATACCTCCCCGACTGGGTGCCCCGCTACGCCTGCTACGAGGATGCCCGGTTAATTCCGCGGGTGGGGGTTGCCTCGGTGATCGCCGAGGGCTTCCTCGTGTTGCCGTTCAGCCGACGCGACCGGGTGCACACCGGCCATCATCCGGCTGTGCCAGCGCGGCTAGCGGAATCCGGGCTGCTACATCACGATGGGTCGACCCCAGACGTCAGCGGACTGCAACCCGCGGACGCCGATGTGGAAGTGGCGAATTCCCGCCTCCCCGAACAGGTCCGAGTGCGCCTAGCCAAACTTAAGACGTTACAGCGCAACGGTATTGACGCCTATCCGGTGGGACACCCACCGAGTCACACGATTGCCCAGGCCCTGGACGCGAACGACCAAGACACCGTCTCGGTGTCCGGACGCATATTGCGGATACGTGATTATGGTGGCGTGCTGTTTGCCCACGTGCGTGATTGGTCGGGCGAAATGCAAGTGCTGCTGGATAATTCACACCTCGAGCGCTGCTGCACCGCGGATTTCACCGCAGCCATTGATCTGGGCGATCTCGTCGAAATGACCGGGCACATGGGCTTCAGCAAAAACGGGACCCGCTCGCTGATAGTCCGCAACTGGCGGATGATCGGTAAATGCCTGCGGCCGCTACCGAACAAATGGAAGGGGTTGACCGACCCGGAAGCCCGGGTACGGACCCGCTATGTCGATCTGGCGGTCAATACCGACTCCCGCGACCTGATCATGGCTCGCAGCAGCGTGTTGCGCTCGGTCAGGGAGACGCTGTTTGCCAAGGGATTTGTCGAAGTCGAAACCCCAATCCTGCAGCAGATTCACGGCGGTGCCGCCGCCCGGCCGTTCGTCACTCACATCAACACCTATGACATGAATCTGTTCCTGCGCATCGCCCCAGAGCTCTATCTCAAGAGGCTGTGCGTCGGGGGCGTGGAGCGGGTCTTCGAGCTGGGCCGGGCCTTCCGCAACGAAGGTGTGGACTTCAGTCACAATCCGGAGTTCACCTTGCTGGAGGCCTACCAGGCGCACGCGGACTACCTGGTGTGGATCGACGGCTGCCGTGAATTGATCCAGAATGCCGCCGAAGCCGCGAACGGTACACAGACCGTGATGCGGCCGCGGACCCACGAGGCGAGCGGAACCGCTAACCGCCTCGAGCCGATCGACATCTCCGGAGTCTGGCCGGTGAAGACCGTGTACGAAGCGGTATCCGAAGCGCTCGGAGAATGCGTCGACACCACCACTGACCTGGCCGCGCTCCGTAAGCTGTCCGACGCCGCACACATCCCTTATCGGGCACACTGGGATGCCGGCGCGGTGCTACTGGAGCTCTATGAACACCTGGTTGAGGACCGGACCGAGCAACCGACGTTCTATATCGACTTTCCTACTTCGGTGTCGCCGCTAACCCGGCCACATCGCAGCAAACCGGGCGTCGCCGAGCGCTGGGACTTGGTGGCCTGGGGCGTGGAATTAGGTACCGCCTACAGCGAGCTCACCGACCCGGTGGAGCAGCGGCGCCGCCTGCACGAGCAGTCGCTGTTGGCCGTCGGCGGAGACCCCGAAGCGATGGAGCTCGACGAGGACTTCCTGCAAGCCATGGAATACGCGATGCCACCCACCGGCGGCCTGGGAATGGGCATCGACCGGCTCGTAATGCTGATCACCGGGCGCAGCATCCGCGAAACACTGCCGTTCCCCCTGGCCAAGCCGCATTAACTAGCTTGCAAACCATTGCCACTCAACACTTTTAAGTAGTATGTAATGGTCAACTATTCGTCGGCGACCCGCTGTCAAGGCGCGCTGCGCTTCGCGCAGATCAGGAGTCCAACGCCAGCTGTTCATCCTGTGCGAACATCTCTTTCCAGCGAGGAAGCGCCTGCAACGCCTCCTCTACGCGACGCGTATAGATGTGCATCGCGGTGGCGTCGTTGCCCCAGAACCGGTCATATTCGAGATCGAGAAACGCGATCTTGTCATCGTGTAGTCCGAATGCGTTGTCCGCCGCCAGCTCCGCCCGCAGTTCGCGGTTCGACTCGACCCGCTCCGGGCGCACCGACATATTACGCGCCTCGGTAAAGGCCTTCGCGATATTAAAGATCTGAACGGAATCCTCCTTGAGCTGCTCGGAAAGCTCATCGAGCCACCGCATAAACCACCAGACCGCCTCGCTTACCTCTCCCGCCGCTGCACCTGGCCAAATACCTTGTAGCCGCGTGCGCCATTCCCCCAACGACGAAGCTGTGCGAAATACATCCTCAGACAACTTCTTCCAGTGCCAGGCGGCGTTTTCTAGGGACTTTTCGCCAAAGCCGTTATATATGTTGGTAGAGTTCACCTCCGGCGGCTGGGTGCCGTACCAAATGTCCCAGTTACCGGAATTAATGCCATATTCGCGACTGTCCTGGTTAAATTGTGCTGGTCCTTGGTAAGGCATTTCGTTGTTTCTTTCGGTTGGTAACGACTGCTGTCACACTTGGTCGACTTTGCAGTACTGGTATCGCCTTCAGCTAGCGGTGCAACGGTTAGATACTGGTAGCGTCGGTTTGTTGAAGGGCTTTGGTGTTGTCGGCCTCGGTGCTCGAATACGCAGCGGCGGCACGTTTCAACTCGACCACCCATCGCTCAAGCATCTTCGTGGCCTTAAAGAATTTCTCGTCGAACCTGCTCGCGTACATGCCGAGGACCCACGCCGCGTTCGCCGACATGAGGTCCATACCCGGGGGCTTAACACCATTTATCTCCGGAAATGCCGCAGCACAGAAATTCCGCATATCGATAATAATCGCCGTCAACGCCACAGCCGCGTCATTCAACTGGTCGGGGTTTACGGTCAACCTCGCCGGTACGGCGGTCGTATAAGACATGCCAACTCCACTTCATAACAAAGAAACCCAGCAACGTATGGGGATGATCAACAAAACCGGTCGGTTCGGATCATCATCGGCCCGTCTGTGGGCAGGTTTAGCCCGATATGCCAGGCCAGCAAAGCCATGGCGGTCGAGATTAATAGGTACAATACGCGGTCGACGCGTACATATCCATCGAACATGTTGCGTAACAAGGGGTTTACCCGCCTATCGCGATGATTGCCCCGACGAGGGGGCGACAATCACGGTCGATGTACGCAGCGTCGCCGCAAGCGGGGTCTCGTGAGCCTAGGCCCGGGGGACGCTTTTCCCTAACGTTTCCCCCTGTTCGTCGGTTGGTACTTGCCGCACCCAGAGTCACTGCACGTACAGGTGGTGGATTTGCAGCGGCATGGTCCGATGTTGTTCACGACATACACCATACCCCCCTATAGTATCAACGTCAAGTCTCGGCTCGATTCAAACCCGTTGCTTTTCCATCGAAACGCGCTGCTCCGCCGTTTGGCGCTAGCGAGGCGCTAATGCTTAGCGGATCCCCGTGAAGTCGATCGCCCGGCTAATACTCGTGCCGGTGTGGACGCGACGATGGAGCCATGCCGCGTTGATCGGGCTGTGATTGGCGTTGAATCCATTCGTGTTCGGCAAGCCAAGACATCAACGCGCCTGGTCGACTTGAGCAATGCTGGGTGAGGAATTGTGGATCACGCATCGGCCCCGAGATGCGGTGGCGCTGACATTGCAACAACCGCCAACGCTGTAACGCCCGGTGTAGCCAAGGCGTCGACGCGGGAGTCAGCGAAACCGTTTGCCCAGCGTGACCCTGGGTATGACAGCGCGGGCGCACCGACCTTCGAATCCGTCCGCAAGAAGACCGAATCCAGGTATGCGACGGCGCTAGGTGCCGCCGAACTCGACGCCGAGACGTCCCACGGCCGAACCGTCGAAGAGCAGTACGAAGAACGCCAACGCAGAGCCGCCGAACGTTTAGCGCAAATCCGCGAGGCGATGCGTTCCGACGAGAGTTAACGCGCTGAGCCGTGCGGAGTTTCAGGGTCCGCGAGAGATAAACCACGCACAGGCTTTTCGGCGCGTCGTATGCGTAGGTTAGGTGTCGCGGGCAAGTCAAGCGCTAACTTTTCGCCGGCGCCTCGGTGCGCGTGCGGGCGCGCGCCCGGCGCCGACGACCTCGGCGAGAAACTTCCCGGTGTAGCTTTCCGGAACCGCGGCGACATCTTCTGGAGTGCCCTCAGCGACAACGGTTCCACCTTCGGCACCACCCTCGGGACCCATATCGACGATCCAGTCCGACGTCTTGATCACGTCCAGGTTGTGTTCGATCACGATGACCGTATTGCCTTTGTCGACAAGGCCGTTGATGACGTTGAGCAGCTTGCGGATGTCGTCGAAATGCAGCCCGGTGGTGGGCTCGTCGAGAATGTAGATGGTGCGCCCGGTCGAGCGCTTCTGCAACTCGGACGCCAACTTGACCCGCTGCGCCTCACCACCCGACAACGTCGGCGCGGGCTGGCCCAGTCGGACATAACCTAGGCCGACATCGACCAGCGTGCGCAGGTAGCGGTGAATACCGCTGATCGGCTCGAAGAACTCCGCCGCTTCCTCGATCGACATGTCCAGCACTTCGGAGATGGTCTTGCCTTTGTAGTGCACCTCGAGGGTTTCCCGGTTGTATCGGGCGCCCTGGCACACCTCACACGGCACATACACGTCCGGCAAGAAGTTCATCTCGATCTTGATGGTGCCGTCACCGGTGCACGCCTCGCAGCGACCACCCTTGACGTTGAACGAGAATCGGCCGGGTTGGTAACCACGGACTTTCGCCTCGGTGGTGGCGGCGAACAAGGTCCGGATCTTGTCGAACACCCCGGTGTAGGTGGCCGGGTTGGATCGCGGCGTGCGGCCGATCGGCGACTGGTCCACCCGCACCAGCTTGTCCAGATGGTCCAGCCCGGTCACCCGGGTATGGCGACCAGGGACTTGCCGAGCGCTGTTGAGGCGATTGGCCAAGACCGCCGCCAGGATGTCGTTGACCAAAGTCGACTTGCCGGAGCCCGACACACCGGTCACCGAGGTCAACACACCAAGTGGAAACGACACGTCAATACCGCGCAGGTTGTGCTCGCGAGCCCCGACGACGGTGAGCTGACGCTTCCGGTCGACGGGACGCCGCCGGGTGGGCGTGGCAATGCTTTCCCGGCCCGACAGATAGGCGCCGGTGATCGAGTTCTGGTTGCGCAGCAGCTCCCGATAGGTCCCGCTGTGCACGATCTGGCCGCCGTGCTCGCCGGCGCCCGGGCCGATGTCGACGATCCAGTCGGCGTGCGCGATAGTGTCCTCGTCATGCTCGACGACGATCAGCGTGTTGCCCAACGCCCTTAACCGCGTGAGGGTTTCGATGAGTCGGCGGTTGTCGCGCTGGTGCAGCCCGATGGATGGTTCGTCGAGGACGTAGAGCACGCCCACCAGACCCGAGCCGATCTGGGTGGCCAGCCGAATGCGTTGGGCCTCACCGCCGGACAGCGTCGCGGCTGCCCGGGACAGCGAGAGGTACTCCAGCCCGACGTCGAGCAAGAAGCCGAGCCGCGACTGGATTTCCTTGAGCACCTGGCCCGCGATCGCCTGCTCGCGCGCACCAAGGGTGAGCGCGTTAAGAAAATCCGAGCAATCCGAGATGGATAGCTCGCAGACCTCGGCGATGGACTTTGCGCCACGCTCCCCTGCGGCCAGCGTCACCGCCAGAATCTCTGGCTTGAGCCGGGTCCCCTCACACACCGGGCAGGGCACGTCACGCATGAAGCCTTCGTAGCGTTCCTTCATCTGCTCGGATTCAGTCTGCTCCATCTTGCGCTGTAGGAACGCCAGCACACCCTCGAAATCGGCGTAGTACGAACGGGTTCGGCCGTACCGGTTGCGATACCGCACATGGACCTGATGATCGGAGCCCTCGAGAATTGCCTTGCGGGCCTTGGCCGGAAGTTGGCGCCAGGGCGTATCGACGTCGAATCCCAGCTCCTCGCCAAGCCCGGCCATCATCCGAGTGAAGTACTCCGCGGTGTGCCCCGCCGACCACGGCGCCACCGCGCCCTCGGCCAGGGTGCGATCCGGATCAGGCACCACCAGATCCGGGTCGACCTCTTTGCGGATTCCCAAGCCCACACATTCAGGACAGGCGCCGTACGGCGAGTTGAACGAGAACGAGCGCGGTTCCAGGTCGTCAACAGCCAGGGGGTGCCCGTTGGGGCAGGCCAGCTTCTCGGAGAAACGTTGTTCGCGCGGGTGACCGTGTTCGTCGTGATCGTCGGGAAACTCCAGCACCACGATGCCGTCCGCCAGGTTCAGCGCGGTTTCCACCGAGTCGGTGAGCCGCTGCTTGGCGGCGGCCTTGACGGTAAGTCGGTCCACCACCACTTCGATATCGTGCTTCTCCTGCTTTTTCAGCTTCGGCGGATCGGCCAGCGGGTGCACCACACCGTCGACCCGCACCCGGCTGTAGCCCTGCGCGTTGAGCTTGTCGAACAGGTCCGCGAACTCGCCCTTGCGGGTACGCACCACCGGAGCGAGCACCAAAAATCGGGTGCCCTCCGGCAGCACCAGCACCTGATCGACAATTTGCTGCGGGGTCTGACGGGCGATCCGCTCGCCACAGATCGGGCAGTGCGGTGTGCCCGCCCGCGCATACAGCAGCCGCAGGTAGTCGTACACCTCGGTGATCGTTCCGACGGTCGATCTTGGGTTGCGGTTCGTCGACTTCTGGTCGATGGACACCGCCGGGGAAAGACCCTCAATGAAGTCGACGTCCGGCTTGTCCATCTGCCCCAGAAATTGGCGCGCGTAGGCCGACAGTGACTCCACGTAGCGGCGCTGGCCCTCGGCGAAGATGGTGTCGAAGGCCAGTGACGACTTGCCCGATCCGGACAGCCCCGTGAAGACGATCAATGAATCGCGCGGCAGGTCAAGATCGACGCCTCGCAGGTTGTGCTCACGGGCACCCTTGACGATCAGGCGGTCAGCCACGCTGCCCCTCTCACTAAACTCTTGCTCACCTAACGGCGGTTACTGCGCACGGCGCATTCCATGCTAGGTGCCCACACCGACAAACAGCGGACCTAGTCCCAGGAGCAGTAACCTGGCCGCTATGACAGCCTCGATCGAGCCAGCTGATTTCCCGGCCAACTACACCGGGCACGTCGACCCGGGTACCGCGGCCCGCCGGACCCTACCCGGCGCCACGATCCTGAAGGCGTCGGTGGGCCCGATGGACAACAACGCCTACCTGGTGACGTGTTCGGCCACTGGAGAAACACTTCTGATTGACGCCGCCAACGACGCCGAGGTGCTGATCGATCTGATCCGGCGCTACGCCCCGACGCTGTCGCTGATTGTGACCAGCCATCAGCACTTCGATCACTGGCAGGCACTGGAAGCGGTGGCTGCGGCCACCGGGGCGCCGACCGCCGCGCATGAGATGGACGCCGAACCGCTGCCGGTCAAACCGGACCGTTTGCTGGCCCACGGTGACTGCGTGCAGATCGGGGAGCTGACGTTCGACGTTATCCACCTGCGCGGGCACACTCCTGGATCGATCGCGCTGGCGCTCGGTGGAGCCGCCCCCGGCCCCGAAACTGGCGGGGTCACGCAGTTGTTCACTGGCGACTGTCTGTTCCCCGGGGGCGTTGGCAAGACGTGGCAGCCCGGTGACTTCACCCAACTGCTCGACGACGTCACCACCCGAGTGTTCGACGTGTACCCGGACGCTACGGTCATCTACCCCGGCCACGGCGACGACACGGTACTCGGCGCGGAACGCCCGCACCTCGCGGCCTGGCGCCAACGCGGCTGGTAGTGCCGTGGCGGGCGGTTCAGTGCCTTACAGCGTGGTGTGCACGATCAAGACGTCGATCTTGGCCCGACGCGAGACGTTGGCCGGCACCGATCCCAGCAGCCGGCCCGCAATCGTGCTCAGACCGACATTGCCAACCACCAGCAGATCGGCCTTTGCTTCCTCGGCGAGGTTGACCAGCGCGTCGACCGGAGCGCCGACGACCGGTCGCTCCTCGACGTTCTTCGCACCGGCGGCGTGCGCCCGCTCCTTCGCGTCGTGCAGGATCTCATAGATCGGGGCGGTGCCCGTCACTTTGTAGCTTTCGTCCTTCAGGATGTCGGCGGCCCGAGCGTCGTCATGCTGGGGCAGGTAGGCCGACGCGATGATCAGCTTGGCGTCCGACCCGGCAATCTTGCCAGCCCGGTCCACCGCGCGCAACGACGAATCCGAGCCGTCGGTCCCCACCACCACGGTCTGATAGGCGCCCATTTACCCTCCCAGTGTCGGTTGCTCAGCCCAAGACAGTATCGCGTTGCTCGATGCCGATGGGTGAGATTACCGACTCAGCAGCAACGTGGCGCGACCGGTCCCGCGATGGCACGACGCTCCACTGCTCATGCCCAACATAAAAAGCCTTGCTGTGCAGAGCTTTTCATGACTCACAGGCACCGAGTGCGGACAATCCGGGCCGACGCCGTGCTGGCTACGCCCGGCCGGCGGGACCGCTGGTGACCAGGCTCATCGCGGCACTTTAGGGTGACAAGCATCATGTCTGTATCGGCACTTGAGCAGCGCGCAACGGACGTCGGTGACAATTCGGCGCGTCAACGTGCGCGCGGCGCGCTGCTCGACCCATGCGCGATTGCGGTGCTGGCCACCGTTATCAGCGGGGCCTGGGCTAGTAGGCCTTCGCTCTGGTTCGATGAGGCTGCGACGATATCGGCTTCAGCGAGCCGCACTGTGCCAGAGCTATGGAAGCTGCTGAGCCACATCGATGCTGTGCACGGCTTGTACTACCTGCTGATGCACGGCTGGTTCGCGATATTTCCCCCGACCGAATTCTGGTCGCGGGTTCCAAGCTGTCTGGCAATTGGGGCCGCTGCTGCCGGCGTCACGGTGTTCACCAGGCAGTTTGCTACGCGGATCACTGCGGTATGCGCGGGCATCGTCTTCGCCATTCTGCCGCGCGTCACCTGGGCCGGTATCGAAGCACGCTCGTCTGCCTTGTCGGTGGCCGCGGCCATCTGGCTGACCGTGTTGCTGGTGGCCGCGGTACGACGCAACAGGCCACGGCTATGGCTGTGCTATGCGCTGGCATTGATGCTGTCGATTTTGCTGAGTCTCAACCTGGTCATGCTGGTGCTGGTTTACGCCGCGGTCCTGCCATGGCTGGCACCCAACAAACTTCGCAATTCTCCGCTGATCTGGTGGGCGGTTACCTCGGTCGTCGCACTCGGGATCATGACGCCGTTCATCTTGTTCGCTCATGGCCAGGTATGGCAGGTCGGCTGGATCTTCCGGGTCAGCTGGCATTACGCCTTCGACATCACGCAACGGCAGTATTTCGACCACAGCGTTGCGTTCGCGATTATCACGGCCGTTATCATCGTCGCCGCGATCGCGGCTCGACTAGCCGGCCTGCGGGCCTCGGCGGGCGACCTTCGCAGCCTGGTGATCATCTGCGCTGCGTGGATCGTCATTCCCACCGCCCTCCTGGTCAGCTATTCGGCGGTCATTGAACCGGTCTACTACCCGCGCTACCTGATCCTCACGGCACCGGCGGCAGCTATCGTCATAGCGGTCTGCATCGTCACGGTCGCCCGCAAGCCGTGGCCCATTGCCGGTGTCCTCGTGCTGTTCGCTGTTGCCGCCTTTCCGAACTACCTCCTCACCCAACGCGAGCGATACGCCAAAGAAGGCTGGGATTACAGTCAGGTAGCCGATGTGATCAGTTCCCATGCTGCGCCAGGGGACTGTCTGATCGTGGACAACACTGTGCCGTGGCGGCCCGGACCGATCCGTGCACTGCTGGCCGCTCGGCCGGCGGCCTTCCGATCGCTGATCGACGTCGAGCGTGGCTTCTACGGACCTCAAGTCGGTGCCCTGTGGGACGGCCATGTCGCTGTCTGGCTGGTGACGGCCAAGATCAACAAATGCTCCGCGGTGTGGACAATCTCCGACCGAGACAAGTCACTGCCCGACCATCAAACGGGGCAATTACTGTCACCAGGACTCATCTTGCGCCGTGCGCCGGCGTATCAATTCCCCAGCTACCTGGGGTTCCACATTGTCGAGCGGTGGCAATTCCACTATTCGCAGGTCATCAAGTCAACGCGGTGAACGGCGGTCGCGATGGGTCGCCCGGTAAGAGGCAATAAAACCGACCGCGGCCAGCACGGTAAAGACCGTGTAGAGCCAACGAGCCGCCGCCACTTCGCCGCCCTTGGCCGTGTTGACCACCACGCCGGCCAACCCTGCGCCGAAAGCCGCCGAAATCAGCTGCACGGTGTTGATCGCCGCGGCAGCCACACTGCTCTCAGCCGGGTCGTCGACACAGGCCATCGCGCGTGCGGCCAGATGGGGCCAGGCAGTCCCGATACCTGCCCCGGTGATCAACAACGCCAGCGCCCATAGCGCGACAATCCCGATCGGCGCGTTAGCGCGCTGGGTGATTGCGCCCAACGCCAGACCCGACGCCATCACCAGCGGCGCGGCCGCGACCACGTGCCCGATCACGCGAGGATTGCTCAGCGACGCGCTGACGATCTCACCGGTCGTCCAGCCGAACGCCAATGCCGCACCCAGAAACCCGGCGGCTACCGGACTCAGATGCCCCAGTCGCTGACCAAACAGCGGCACATACGTCGTGACCATGACCGCGACCATCGACACCGCCATGGTCAGGTAGATCCATTTCAACGGTCCAGAGCCAAATACGCTGGACGGCAACACCGCTGCGTGCATCCGCCAATCGACGACCACGAATATCCCGACTAGCAACGCACCGGCGGCGAGCAGGCCGGCGGTCGCCATCAAGTAACGCGGGAGCTCGGCGACGCTGACCGCCAGCGCGGCTGCACCCATCAGCAGCACTGACCACACTGGCACCTTGTGCGCAGGGGTCGACGGGGTTGCGCCGCTCC
This sequence comes from Mycobacterium haemophilum DSM 44634, assembly GCF_000340435.2. NCBI lineage: Bacteria > Bacillati > Actinomycetota > Actinomycetes > Mycobacteriales > Mycobacteriaceae > Mycobacterium > Mycobacterium haemophilum. The sequence goes on along the minus strand of NZ_CP011883.2, from coordinate 2,049,016 downwards.
GTGAAGCCTGATTTGCGGGCAGTACCACCGGTACCAATACGGCCATCAGGGCGGTCACCATCGCCACGGCGCCAAATGCCCATCGCCACAACCCGAGCTGCGCGAAAACGCCACCCGTTGCGGGACCGACCAAAGTCGCGACACCCCACATCGCCGATACCAGTGCTGAACCGCGAGTCCACAGCGTCTGGGGCAAGGCAGAGTTGATCAGCGCGTAGCCCAAGCCGGCCAGCAGTCCGCCGGCCACACCTTGCAGGGTGCGTCCAGCTACCAGAATCTCCATGGTCGGCGCGCCCGCGCACACCAGGCTGGCGGCACCGAATACCGCCAGTCCCATCAGGAACGATGTGCGCGCCCCGACCCGCAGCAGCATCGGGCTGACCGCGGTCGCCGCGACGACCGACCCGACTAGGTACAGGGTGGTGACCCAGGCATACAGCCGGCTGCCGCCGATTTCAGCGATCGCGCTGGGGAGCAGACTGACAGTCAGGAACTCGTTGGTGGCGTACAGCCCGACACCACCGGCCAGCAAGATGGACGTCCCGAGATACTTGCCCAGCAGCTCCTGCCAACTGCCAGTATCGCTTTCCGTATCCGTCACTTGAGGCCGGCCGCGTCCATCCCACGCAGTTCCTTTTTGAGGTCTGCGATCTCATCACGGAAGCGCGCGGCCAGCTCGAATTGCAAGTCGCGGGCGGCGGCCATCATTTGGGCGGTGAGATCTTTGATCAGGTCGGCCAGTTCGGCACGCGGCATACCGGCGGTGTCGCGGCCCTGGAACACGCCGGCACTGACCGAGCGGCCGGGTTCGCCCTGGGCGCGCCGGCCGCGGGACACGTTGCGTCCCGATCCGCCGATCGGGACGGACTCGCTGGTATCAGTATCCGCGGCCTCGCGATAGACCTGGTCGAGGATGTCGGCGATCTTCTTGCGCAGCGGCTGTGGGTCGATGCCGTTGGCCTCGTTGTAAGCGATCTGCTTTGCCCGCCGCCGTTCGGTCTCATCGATGGCTTCGGTCATCGAGTCGGTCATTCTGTCGGCGTACATATGCACTTCGCCGGACACGTTGCGGGCCGCCCGGCCGATGGTCTGGATCAAGCTGCGCGACGACCGCAGGAAGCCTTCCTTATCGGCGTCCAGGATCGCCACCAGCGACACCTCGGGCAGGTCGAGGCCCTCGCGCAGCAGGTTAATGCCGACCAGCACGTCGTAGTCGCCAAGCCGCAGCTGCCGCAGCAGTTCCACCCGCCGCAACGTGTCGACCTCGGAGTGCAGGTAGCGCACCCGGATGCCCATCTCCAGCAGGTAGTCGGTGAGGTCTTCGGCCATCTTCTTGGTCAGGGTCGTCACCAACACGCGTTGGTCGGCGTCGGCGCGTTTGCGGATTTCACCAATCAGGTCGTCGATCTGCCCCTTGGTCGGCTTGACCACCACTTTCGGGTCGACCAGACCGGTCGGCCGAATTACCTGCTCGACGAACTCGCCGCCGGACTGGCTGAGCTCATATGGTCCCGGAGTCGCCGACAGGTAGACCGTCTGCCCGATCCGGTCGGCGAATTCCTCCCAGGTCAGCGGGCGGTTGTCGCACGCCGACGGCAAGCGGAACCCGTACTCGACGAGGTTGCGTTTCCGCGACATGTCGCCCTCGTACATGCCACCGATCTGCGGGACGGTGACATGCGACTCGTCGATGACGAGCAAGAAGTCCTCCGGGAAGTAGTCGAGCAACGTTGCAGGGGCTGAGCCGGCGGGCCGCGCATCGATGTGGCGGGAGTAGTTCTCGATACCCGAGCAAAACCCAACTTGCCGCATCATTTCGATGTCGTAGTTGGTGCGCATCCGCAGCCGCTGCGCCTCTAGCAACTTGCCTTGGCGTTCGAATTCGGCGAGCCGCTCGGCGAGTTCTTCCTCGATGGTGGAGATCGCCTGAGCCATCCGCTCGGGACCGGCCACATAGTGGGTGGCCGGGAAAATCCGCAGCGAGTCGACCTGACGGATTACCTCGCCGGTGAGTGGGTGCAGGTAGTACAGCGCCTCGATCTCGTCACCGAAGAACTCGATGCGAACCGCCAGCTCCTCGTAGGACGGGATGATCTCCACGGTGTCGCCACGCACCCGGAAGGAGCCGCGGGTGAAGGACAGGTCGTTACGGGTGTACTGCACATCAACCAACAGCCGCAACAGGCCGTCGCGCGGCACCTCGGTGCCGACCTCCAGCTCGACGGAGCGGTCCAGGTAGGACTGTGGTGTGCCCAGGCCATAAATACACGACACCGAGGCCACCACCACCACGTCGCGCCGCGACAGCAGCGACGACGTGGCGGAGTGCCGCAGCCGCTCCACGTCGTCGTTGATGGAGCTGTCCTTTTCGATATAAGTGTCGGTCTGCGCGATGTATGCCTCCGGCTGGTAGTAGTCGTAGTACGAGACGAAGTACTCGACCGCGTTGTGCGGCAACATCTCTCGCAGTTCGTTCGCCAGCTGGGCGGCCAGCGTCTTATTCGGCGCCATCACCAGGGTGGGCCGCTGCAACCGTTCGATGAGCCAGGCGGTGGTCGCCGACTTCCCGGTACCGGTGGCGCCCAGTAGCACCACGTCACGCTCCCCCGCCAGAATCCGCCGCTGCAGCGCATCGATGGCGGCCGGCTGGTCACCAGCCGGCGCGTGCGGGCTGACCACCTCGAAGCGGCCACCGACGCGCACCAACCCTTCCACGTCCGCTGCGGCTGGGCGGTATTCCGAATGCGCTACTACCGGATGCTCAGTGGCGAAGGCCATGCCCCCAGCGTAGAACCAGACACCGACAGGCTCTTCCCGCGAGTGTGCGCAGCAAGACGTTCTCAGCGGCGTGTCGCCGGACAAACTACGCACGCTCGCGCCGAGATAGCTCAGTCGGGGCTTTGGCCCAACTCGCCGAGGACAGCCACGGGTACTCGCACCACCGCTCCCTACGCGCCGCACTCATTGCTTCCTGCTGAGTGGCTCTGACCTGAGCGTTCGGCTGAACACAGGCCACCCGCTGCTGTACCGGACTGCCCTGCCAATATCCGCCCACAAAGCGCAAAATGTCGGTTTTGCCGCCATCGGTGCTGTTGACCCGAACCCTGGGGGCTTGGCCGCTAAGGGTCGGTAGGGTTCTCTAGGGGCCGTGAACCTCGAGAAGAATCACGAGAAGGTGACATCATCCATCCACCCAAGCATGAGACGTTCGACCTGATCGCCCGGACCAATACCGATCCTAAAGGGATTGTGCGGGCCGTCGACGAGTACACGGTCCAACCGTGGGGGCTCTATGTTGCTCGACCCACTCCCGGCCGGGCTCAATTCCATTACCTCGAGTCGTGGCTGCTGCCGTCGTTGGGCTTGCGCGCCACCGTTTTTCACTTCAACCCGGGCCACGAACGGGATCACGACTACTACCTCGATGTGGGCGAGTACACGCCCGGCCCGGCGGTGTGGCGTTCCGAAGACCATTACCTCGACATCGAGGTCCGTACCGGCGCAGCGGCGGGACTGGCCGATGTCGACGAGCTGCTGGATGCCGTCCGTCACGGTCTGCTGACCCCAGAGATCGCCGAGCAGGCGGTGCGGCGAGCCGTAACCGCGGTCGACGGCCTGGCTCGCAACGACTATGACCTGTCACGCTGGTTGGCCGCCGACGGCATGGAAGTCACCTGGCGCGGGAAATAGTCCGACTATCGCAGTGGTGAATCACGTAACAGCGCGCGATACCCCCCGTGGCCCTGTGACTCGCGATAGACACTGCGCGTAATCTCAGCAACTATGAGCTTCGGCAAGCGTAGGTGGATGCCGATCACCGCCGTCACGGTTATCACCGCTGGCTCCCAGTTAATCCCGGCGACTGCGCGGGCTGACCTCCACAACGTCACCTACATTGCCAGGATCGACGGGGTGACAACCGGGAGCCAGGCCGCCTTCGTGACCGCCGGTGGTCAGACGAATACCGCTGGCCTGAGCCCGATGCCCGGCAACGTATTCGAGGCCGACACGGTGCTGGCTGATCCGCAGCAAGCCGGCATGCAGATTTTGCTTCGTTGGCCCTACTCGGCGAACGTGCACTGCGAGATCGACGTGGACGACCACGTTTTCACCCAGGTCGACCAATTGGTTAGACCGGTGCTCGGAAATACCGATCCGATGAATGGTGTGCTGCGGTGCGGCGCGCCCTTGTCTACTTAGATCGCCGCTACAGCCGCCAACCCGTGGAGTCGGCCCACTCCCACGCGCGCCGGTAGGCGTCGAGGAACCATGGTTCCTTAGCGTCGGCGTAGCGGCGCATGTCTCCGTCGGCCAGCCGGTCCGCCGTGCGCTTGACGTCCAAGTAGTCGTCGCGCACACCGGGGTTGGCTTTCAGCCAGTCGACGAACAGCAAGCCGAATTGCTGATTGGGCCAGCCGTCCACCCGGATATGCACGTTTGTCGGCCGGCCAGGGTCAGCCGAGGCATGAAACCTCTTGTGCCATAAGCCTGGATTGCCACTGTGGTCGTAGCGATCTACGGCGCTGCGGGCATCGGGCTTGGCGACATCACCGGTGATGTGCTGCAGGCGCGGGTACCCGGCAGACAACAAGGGCTCGGCGAGTTCGTCGGCCACCGCGAGTGACTCGACGGTGATCTGAATGTCGATGATGTCTTTGGCTTGAAAGTCCGGGAATTCCGCCACCGCGGTCGAACCGATGTGGTCAACTCGCACCGCCCTGTGGCCGCACGTGGTCTTCAGCCGAGCAACAATGCGCTCCGCCTGCTCCGGCCAGGTCGGATCGGCCGGCACCAGTCTCGCCGGTACCTGCACCGCCTGACACTGACTCAGGTTGTGGGCGAACGGCAATATCCGGTGATACCACACGTCACGAGCCCGTTGGACCAAAACCTCTGGGGCACCTGAATTGTCCAGCCAGACGTCGGCAATGGCACGACGTTCCTCGTCGCTGGCCTGCGCAGCGATCCTGGCACGCGCGTCAGCTTCGGACATGCCGCGTTGCTCGACCAGCCTTCGCACGCGCAGTTCGACGTCGGCATGCACCACGACAACTAGCGGGAACAACGGGGCCATCCCAGATTCCACCAGCAGCGGAATGTCTTCGACCACAACAGCATCCTCAGCCACCGCTGCGATGATCTCCGCACGACGTCGGGCCACTAGTGGATGCACGATCCCGTTCAGCTTGCCGCGCGCCGCGTCGTCCCGAAAAGCCTTGGCAGCCAAAGCCGGCCGATCCAACGCACCGTCGGCAAGCAGGATGTCCTGACCAAATGCATCGACCAGCAAGGACAATCCTTCGGTGCCGGGCTGCACCACTTCGCGAGCCAGCACATCACCGTCCACGACGATCCCACCACACTGTGAGAACGTGCTGGACAGCAACGACTTCCCGGCGCCGATTCCGCCGGTGAGCCCGATGCGCAGCATTTACGCGAATGCGATCAGACCGGGGATTATGCGCTGCCGGCGAGCTTTTCCCGTAGAGCGGCCAGTTGAGCATCGCTAGCCAGCGACCCGCCCGCGGCCTTCTCCGACGGCGCACTGCCGGCCGGGACCTGCTCGCTGCTGCTGCTGCTGCTGTGTCCGGCCTCCTCGGCGGCAGCGAACTTCTCCATCTGGGTGGTGTGCATCTTGTGCCGACGCTCGGCTTCGGCGTAGCGGGCCTCCCATTCGGCGCGCTGGGTGTCGAAGCCTTCCAGCCACTCGTTGGTTTCGGCGTCGAAGCCCTCGGGGAAGATGTAGTTGCCCTGCTCGTCGTAGCTGTCGGCCATGCCGTACTTCGCCGGGTCGAACTCCTCGGTGTAGTCCTCGTTGGCCTGCTTCAGCGACAGCGAAATCCGGCGCCGCTCCAGGTCGATGTCGATGACCTTGACCATCGCGTCGTCGCCAACGGCAACCACCTGGTCGGGCACCTCGACGTGCCGCTCTGCCAGCTCCGAGATGTGCACCAGACCTTCGATACCCTCCTCAACACGGACGAAGGCACCGAACGGAACGAGCTTGGTGACCTTGCCCGGCACGATTTGTCCGATGGCGTGGGTGCGGGCGAAGTGCCGCCACGGGTCTTCCTGGGTCGCCTTCAGCGACAACGAAACCCGTTCGCGGTCCATGTCGACGTCGAGCACCTCGACGGTGACCTCGTCGCCCACCTGGACCACCTCGGACGGGTGGTCGATGTGCTTCCAGGACAGCTCGGAGACGTGCACCAGACCGTCCACACCGCCCAAGTCGACGAACGCGCCGAAGTTGACGATGGACGACACCACACCCTTGCGGATGGCGCCCTTCTGCAGCTGGTTGAGGAACTCGCTGCGCACCTCGGACTGGGTCTGCTCCAACCAGGCGCGACGGGACAGCACCACGTTGTTGCGGTTCTTGTCCAGCTCGATGATCTTGGCTTCGATCTCCTTGCCGATGTAGGGCTGCAGATCCCGGACCCGCCGCATCTCCACCAACGAAGCGGGCAGGAAGCCGCGCAACCCGATGTCGAGGATCAGACCACCCTTGACCACCTCGATAACGGTGCCCTTGACGGCCTCGTCCTTCTCCTTGAGTGCCTCGATGGTGCCCCACGCGCGCTCGTACTGCGCGCGCTTCTTGGACAGGATCAGGCGGCCCTCTTTGTCCTCCTTGGTGAGCACCAGAGCCTCGACCTCGTCGCCGACGGAGACGACCTCATTGGGGTCGACGTCGTGCTTGATGGAGAGTTCGCGGGCGGGGATGACCCCTTCGGTTTTGTAGCCGATGTCGAGGAGCACCTCGTCCCGGTCCACTTTGACGATGGTGCCTTCGACGATGTCGCCATCGTTGAAGTACTTGATCGTTTTGTCTATTGCGGCGAGAAAGTCCTCGCTGGAGCCTATGTCGTTGACGGCTACTTGCGGCGAGGTGACGGCGGGACTCGGCATATTGTTGAGTTGCTCCGGACAGGTTGGGTCGTAGGGACGATCGACATTGCTTACCCGCCATCCAGCACGGGCAGGTATCTGTCGAGGTTACTCGACTGTGTACATGCTGGACAAACCCGCATCCACCACTGCTGCCAAACATAGCGATAGCAAAACGGCTTGACTCGTTCGACATACTCCGGTCATGCAACATTTGGTCAACGTGCTGCCGGCGTTCCTGCTGGCATGCGTCATCCTCGCCGTTCTTCCCGGTCCCGCGACCGCGTTGTTCCTGCACCGCTCGGTCCGGGACGGTCGAGCGGCGGGTCTGGCAGCCGTGGTCGGCAACGAAATCGGGTTGTTCGGCTGGACCATGGCCGGCGGCGCCGGATTGTCGGTGTTGCTGATGGCCAACCACACGCTGTCGGTGGCGCTGCATGTCATCGGGGCAGCAATCCTGGTCTGGCTCGGCATCAGCGCGTGGCGTCACGCGAAGCACCCAGCCGATATCGAGGTCCTGATCGCGCCCCGCGGCAGAACGCCGGCGGCGGCATTCCGTGCGTCATTGGTGTCGATCGCCGCCAACCCGAAAGCGGCCACCTTCGGGATCGCGGTGCTGCCGCAGTTCCTGCCGTCCAGCGGGGCGGCACTGCCGACGCTTTTCGTGCTGGCGGCCATTCAGCTGGTGATTGACACCGCGTGGTGTTTGGGTGTTGTGCTCGCCGCGGACCGGGCCCGCGAAATCCTTGCCAGGGCGCATGTGCGCCGGCGCATCGAACGGACCCTCGGCGCCGTCCTGCTGGCCTTAGGCCTGGGCGTAGCCGCCGACGCCTACTAATTGAGCCGGCGCGTCAGAGATTGCCGCGCTAGTGCGCGGCGGCGTCCCACGAGCGGCCAAAGCCAACACTTACGTCCAGCGGCACGTCCAGGGGGTAGGCACTGCCCATCTGCTCGCGCACCACAGCCTCGATCTGCTCGCGTTCACCGGGCGCGACTTCGAACAGCAACTCGTCGTGTACCTGTAGCAGCATTCGCGACGCCAGCCCCGCGTCTTTGAGCGCCTTGTCAACCGCGATCATCGCCACCTTGATGATGTCGGCCGCACTGCCCTGGATCGGCGCGTTGAGCGCCGCCCGCTCGGCCGCCTCTCGTACCTGGCGATTACTGCTGTCCAGCTCGGGCAGGTAGCGCCGACGGCCCAACACGGTCGAGGTGTAGCCGTCCTTGCGGGCCTGCTCGACGACATCCATCAGATAGTCGCGCACCCCGCCAAATCGGGCGAAGTATTGCTCCATCTGGATCTTCGCCTCCTCGGTGGAGATTTTCAGCTGAGCAGCCAACCCGTACGCGCTTAGCCCGTAGGCCAGCCCGTAGGACATCGCCTTGACCCGGCGCCGCAATTCGGCGGTGACCGCCTCGATCGGCACGCCGAATGCCCGCGATGCCACAAACGAATGCAGGTCTTCCCCGGTATTGAAGGCCTCGATGAGGCCCTCATCCCGGGATAGGTGCGCCATGATCCGCATCTCGATTTGGCTGTAGTCGGCGGTCATCAGCTCGGTGTAGCCGCCATTACCCGAGCCGACGACGAACGCGTCCCGGATCTGCCGGCCGGCGTCGGTGCGGATTGGGATGTTCTGCAAGTTGGGTTCTGTCGAGGACAGCCGGCCCGTCGCCGCGATCGTCTGGTTGAACGTGGTGTGAATCCGGCCATCTGCGGCGACCGCATTCAGCAACCCGTCGACGGTGACTTTGAGCCGGGTGACGTCGCGGTGGGTGAGCAGATGCTGCAGAAATGGGTGCCCGGTTTTGTCGAACAGGGACTGCAAAGCATCGGCGTCGGTGGTGTAACCGGTCTTGGTCCGTTTGGTTTTCGGCATCCCCAGTTCGTCGAACAACACGACCTGCAGCTGCTTGGGTGAGCCCAGATTGATCTGCTTGCCGATGACGGCGTAGGCGGCCTCAGCAGCGTCTCGGATCTGATCGCCGAATTGGCTCTGCAACTCGGTGAGCAACCGCAAATCGACCGCGATACCCACCTTCTCCATGTCGGCCAGCACCTGTTGGACCGGCAGCTCCATCTCACTTAGCAGCGCGGTGGAGTCAATACGATCCAGCTCGGCGTCCAACGCAGCGGCGAGGTCTGCCACGGCCCGGGCCCGCAGTATCAGGGTCTGCGCGGCTTGCTCGTCCACCCCGCCCGACTCGTCCAAGTCATCGAGAAGCGAAAGCTGTTGCTGTTCAGTGGTTTCCGCGCGTAGCTCGCGACGCAGGTAGCGCAACGAGAGGTCGTCCAGAGTGAAGCTGCGTTGCCCCGGCCGCACCAGATAGGCCGCCAGCGCGGTATCAGACGTGATGCCGCCCAGCGTCCAACCACGGCCCGCGAGATCGTGCATGGCCAGCTTCGCCTCATGCAGCGCTTTGGGTTTGCCGGGATCGGCTAACCAAGCGGCGACTGCAGCTTCATCGTCGGGAGTCAACGTCGCGGTGTCGAGGTAGCCGCCGTCGCCGTCGGCGGCGGCGATGGCCACCGCGGTGGCGTCCCCGCCGTGCGGCAGATGCGTACCCACGACTGCCAGCCCAGACCTGCGTCCGTCACTGGCGTGCTCAGCCAGCCACCGCCGGACCGTGCCGGATTCCAGCACGCCGCCGCGGACGTCGAACCCCTCGTCGACCTCGGGCACCCGCCCCCCAGCGGCCGCCAGCGTGTCGAACAGCCGGTCGCGCAATACCCGGAACTCCAGGTCGTCGAAGAGCCGGTGAATGTGGTCGCGATCCCACGGCTGCAGCCGCAGCGTGTCCGGGGTTTGCACCAGCGGCACATCTTTGACCAGGTCGGTGAGCTCCCGGTTGCGCACCACGCTGGCCAGATGTGCCCGCAACGCGTCACCCACCTTGCCGCGCACCGACTCGACGTTGTCGACCAGCCCCTGTAGCGAGCCGTACTCGACGATCCACTTGGCGGCGGTCTTCTCCCCCACGCCGGGAATGCCGGGCAGATTGTCGCTAGGATCGCCACGTAACGCCGCGAAGTCGGGGTATTGCGCCGGCGTCAGCCCGTACTTCTCGACGACGGCCTCCGGGGTGAAGCGGGTGAGTTCGCTGACGCCCTTACGTGGATACAGCACCGTCACGTCGTCGCTGACCAATTGCAGCGCGTCGCGGTCACCGGTGACCACCAACACGCGGTACCCCTCGCTTTCGGCTTGAGTAGCCAACGTCGCGATGAGGTCGTCAGCCTCGAATCCCGCCTCCGCGAGCACCGTGATGCCCAGCGCGCCCAGGACTTCCTTGGTGATGTCGATCTGGCCGTGGAACTCATCGGGGGTCGATGACCGGTTGGCCTTGTACTCCGGATAGCGCTCGGAGCGAAACGTCTGCCGCGACACGTCAAACGCCGCGGCGATGTGCGTCGGAGCCTCGTCACGCAGCAGGTTGATCAGCATGGCGGTGAAGCCGTACACCGCGTTGGTGGTGAGGCCACCGCGGGTCTTGAAGTTCTCCGCTGGCAGTGCGTAGAACGCTCGGAATGCCAGCGAATTGCCATCCAGCAGCATCAGCGTCGGCTTGGCTTGGTCTTCGCAGGCTTTACTAGCGGTGGTCGCGGCACTCACGGCTCACACTCTAGGTATATGAGCAACGACCCGCCGCGCCCGGCTTCGCCACAGAACTGCAACACGTTTCAGTTCTGTGGTTCGGCTCGGTACGCTGGCCCGATGCCAGAGGTCACCCACCAAGCACCGGCGATCGAGGGTTGGTTCGCCACCGGCGATGCCGCCAACGAAACCGGCAGCCCCCATTTGATCGGCAGCAAGTGCCCCCAATGCGGCACCTATGTCTTCCCGCCTGTCCCATCAGGGGGGCAGAACAACTGCCCCAATCCAGCTTGCGCCAGCGACACACTTGAATCCGTTGCGTTGTCGACGCGGGGAACGCTGTGGAGCTACACCGAGAACCGGTACGCGCCACCCCCGCCCTACCCTTCCCCGGATCCTTTCGAACCGTTCGCCGTCGCCGCGGTCGAGTTGGCCCGCGAAGGGCTAATCGTGTTGGGCAAGGTGGTCGACGGCACACTGGCCGCCGACCTGAAGGTCGGCATCGAGATGGAGCTGACCACCATGCCGCTGTTCGTCGACGACGACGGTGTCGAACGCATCGTGTACGGGTGGAGGCGCGCCAGCGACGATGCAGTGGGGGCACCTCCCGCTTGCGGGAGACGAAGCGATGAGGAGGAGCGGCGCAGATGAGCACGCCTGAACCGGTGTACATCCTCGGCGCCGGCATGCACCCGTGGGGCAAATGGGGCAACGACTTCACCGAGTACGGGGTGATCGCGGCCCGCGGCGCGCTCGCCGAAGCCGGTTTGGACTGGCGGCAGATCCAGCTGGTGGCCGGTGCAGACACCATCCGCAACGGGTATCCGGGTTTCGTTGCCGGCGCCACGTTCGCGCAGAAACTCGGCTGGAACGGCGTGCCGGTCAGCTCGAGCTATGCCGCGTGCGCCAGCGGTTCGCAGGCGCTGCAAAGTGCGCGGGCGCAGATCCTGGCCGGTTTCTGCGATGTCGCGTTGGTCATCGGCGCCGACACCACGCCGAAGGGCTTTTTTGCACCGGTGGGAGGCGAGCGCCGCACCGATCCGGACTGGCAGCGGTTCCATCTCATTGGGGCTACCAACCCGGTGTATTTCGCGTTGCTCGCGCGGCGGCGGATGGATCTGTACGGAGCCACATTCGAAGACTTCGCCCAGGTGAAGGTCAAGAATTCCCGGCATGGTCTGCAGAATCCCAATGCCCGGTTCCGCAAAGAGACGTCGGTCGACGACGTACTGGCCAGCCCGGTGGTGGCCGATCCGTTGCGGCTGCTGGATATCTGCGCGACCTCCGACGGCGCGGCGGCACTGGTCGTGGCCAGCGCGAAATTCGCCCGCCAACACCTCGGCTCGTTGAACGGGGTGCCTTCGGTGCGCGCGATCAGCACCGTCACCCCGCGCTACCCGCAGCACTTGCCCGAATTACCGGACATCGCAACGGATTCCACCGCGGTTATGCCAGCACCGGACCGAGTGTTCAAGGATCAGATTCTCGACGCGGCCTACGCCGAGGCCGGCATCGGGCCCAACGACCTGAGCCTGGCCGAGGTTTACGACCTGTCCACCGCGTTGGAACTCGACTGGTATGAACACTTGGGGCTGTGCGCCAAGGGTGAAGCCGAGGCGCTGCTGCGCAGCGGCGCGACCACTCTGGGCGGGAAGATCCCGGTCAACCCGTCGGGGGGGCTGGCGTGCTTCGGGGAAGCCATCCCCGCCCAGGCGATCGCCCAGGTCTGCGAGCTAACCTGGCAGCTCCGTGGCCAAGCAACTGGCCGTCAGGTCGAGCACGCCAAGGTCGGCATCACCGCCAATCAGGGCCTATTCGGACATGGCTCGTCGGTAATCGTGGCGCGCTAGGGGCCTTCTCGCGCATTTGTCGCGCGAGAAGGCCGCCGACTGGCCTAGGTTTCTTTGGTGGTGTCTTTGGTGGTGTCTTTCGGAGTGTCGAGGGTTTCCAAGACGACTTCAGCTACCCGTTTCATCGTGGTCCGCCGATCCATGGCGGCACGCTGAATCCATTTGAACGCCTCAGGCTCGGTCATGCCTTGTTTGACCTGCAGCAGGCCTTTAGCGCGCTCGACAAGCTTGCGGGTCTCCAGCCGGTCAGCCAGCGTCCCCACTTCGCGTTCCAGCGCGGTGAGCTCGCTAAACCGGCTCACCGCCAATTCGATGGCCGGGATCAAATCGCTGATGGTGAAAGGCTTCACCAAGTAGGCCATCGCCCCCGCATCGCGTGCGCGTTCCACCAAGTCGCGCTGGCTGAACGCGGTCAGCACCACGATCGGCGCGATACGTTTGCTGGCGATCTCCGATGCTGCGTCGATCCCATCACGGCGCGGCATCTTCACATCCATGATCACCAGGTCGGGTTTATGGCGCTCCGCCAGCTCGACCGCTTCCTGGCCATCAGCGGCCTCGCCAACGATGTCGTAACCCTCATCTCGCAGCATCTCGGCCAGGTCGAGTCGGATGAGTGCTTCGTCTTCAGCAATCAGAACCCGGTGCGGCGTGGCGGCGTCGGCGTCGGTCGTGGGTCCGGTCATGACGACATTCTGACGTGGCCGCCAGCGGCCAGCGACCTCGGGGGCAGTGAGAACCCGTTGGAGGCTCCTCTAAGGTAGTTAAGCCGGGTAAAGCCCTCGTATCCCAACTGGCAGAGGAAACGGACTCAAAACCCGTCCAGTGTGGGTTCGAATCCCACCGAGGGCACCATCGGAGTCGCCGGCAAGTCACCGCCTACGCTCGGTAAACATCGAGCTCAGCGGTTAGGCTTTGGGCGTGGCCGCTGAGAAGTGCGGTGCCCCATCGGCAGGACCAGACGGCTCGGTGCGCCGCCCAGACTGTGTCGCGGCCATGCGGACGCAATCCCGCGACCGCAATCAGCACTACGCCGAAACCACCGCACGGCGGCAGCGCGTGCTCACCATCACCGCCTGGCTGGCCGTGGTGGTGAGCGCAAGCTTCGTGATTGTGCAGATTTTGGCCGACGCATGGTCCTGGCAGATCAGCTCGATCAACGTCGGCGCCGCGATAATCTTCGCGATTGTCCCGCTGCTGCACCGCTTCGGAGATTTGGTCGCGCCGCTGACCTTTATCGGCGCAGCCTATGTTTCGGTCTTCGCCAGCTGCTGGGGTGTGGGCACCGGTTCGGGCTCTCAGTTCTTCTTCCTCGTCGGCGCCTGCCTGGTGGTGCTGCTGCTGGGCATTGAGCGCATCGTGTTGGCGTCGGCACTAGCGGCACTTGCCGCCGGGCTGGTCATCGCACTGGAGTTCCTCGTTCCGCGTGACACCGGGCTACAGCCAGCCTGGGCCCAGTCGACAGGTTTTGTCCTCACCACAGTCTCGGCGTGCGTGATGGCGGTCGTGACGGTGTGGTTCGCCCTGCGCGAGACCGCGCGCGCCGAGGCGGTGATGGAAGCCCAGTACGACCGCTCCGAAGCCTTGTTAGCCAACATGTTGCCGGCCAGCATCGCCGAGCGGCTCAAAGAGCCCGACCGAACCGTCATCGCCGACAAATACGACGATGCCTCGGTCCTGTTCGCCGACATCGTCGGCTTCACCGAGCGCGCCAGCAGCACCGCACCAGCCGATCTGGTGCGGTTCCTAGACCAGCTGTACAGCGCCTTCGACGCGCTGGTAGACAAGCACTGCCTGGAGAAGATCAAAGTCAGCGGTGACTCCTACATGGTGGTCAGCGGGGTCCCACGGCCGCGTCCCGACCATGTGCAGGTGCTTGCGGACTTTGCCCTCGAAATGGCCGATGCTGCGGCCGGACTTGAAGATCCGCACGGCCTCGCGGTGCCGCTGCGGGTTGGGCTGGCCGCCGGCCCGGTCGTCGCCGGCGTCGTGGGTTCTCGGCGGTTCTTCTACGACGTGTGGGGCGACGCGGTCAATGTCGCGTCCAGGATGGAATCCACCGACTCGGTGGGACGCATCCAAGTGCCCGAAACGGTTTACCAACGCCTCAAGGACGAGTTTGTGCTGCAGGAGCGCGGTCGCATCGAGGTCAAAGGGAAAGGCACCATGCGCACGTGGTATCTCGTCGGCCGCAAAGCCATCAGCGATTCCAGCGGCCTGCCTGCCGAGGAATCGCGCACAGCCCACGTCTGAGCCGTCCCGTCCGCGCGAAATTGCCAGTAGCGCCGGCACGCGCTACCTACTACACTGCGTCGTAGCAAACCAATCAGCCCCGTAGGCTCGGGAGATGACCGATGAATGTCGTCGATATTTCGCGCTGGCAGTTCGGTATCACCACCGTCTACCACTTCATCTTCGTTCCCCTCACCATCGGCCTGGCTCCCCTGGTCGCCGTCATGCAGACGGTGTGGGTAGCAACCGGTAACACCGCGTGGTATCGACTGACCAAATTCTTCGGCAAGCTGTTCCTGATCAACTTCGCCATCGGCGTGGCGACCGGGATCGTCCAGGAATTTCAGTTCGGCATGAATTGGAGCGAGTACTCGCGGTTCGTCGGCGACGTCTTCGGCGCCCCGCTGGCGATGGAGGGCCTGGCCGCCTTTTTCTTCGAGTCCACCTTCCTCGGGCTGTGGATCTTCGGGTGGAGCAGGCTGCCTCGGCTGGTTCACCTGGCGTGCATCTGGATCGTCGCGATCTCGGTCAACGTGTCCGCGTTCTTCATCATTGTGGCGAACTCGTTCATGCAGCACCCGGTCGGCGCACACTACAACCCGACGACTCGGCGGGCCGAGTTGACCAGCATATCCGCGTTGCTCAGCAATAACACTGCGCAAGCAGCGTTTTCGCACGCGGTCGCCGGCTCATTGCTCACCGCGTCGACGTTTGTCGCAGCGGTCAGCGCCTGGTGGCTGGTTCGGTCTGGGAAGGACGCCGAGGCCGACCCCAATTCAACTGCCCGCACCCTGTATCGCCCGGCGACCATCCTGGGGTGCGGGATTGCGCTGGCTGCCACCGTCGGCCTGTTCTTCAGCGGTGACCACCAAGGCAAATTGATGTTCCAACAGCAACCGATGAAAATGGCGTCAGCCGAGTCGCTCTGCGACACCGAAACCGATCCGGACTTCTCAATCCTCACGGTTGGCACCCACAACAACTGCGAAAGCATTACCCGGGTGATCGAGGTCCCCTACGTTCTGCCGTTCCTCGCCAATAGCCAATTCAGCAATGTGACGCTGCACGGCGTGCGCGACATCCAGCAGGAGTACCAACAACGATTCGGGCCAAATGACTACCGGCCCAACTTATTCGTCACTTACTGGTCCTTTCGCGGGATGATCGGGCTGCTCGCGATTCCGGTGCTGTTCGCGCTGACGGTGCTGTGGCTCACCCGCGGCGGCCGGATTCCCCGTCGGCGGTGGTTCGCCCGGCTGGCGCTGCTGACCATTCCCACGCCGTTCCTGGCCAACAGCGCTGGCTGGGTGTTCACCGAAATGGGCCGCCAGCCCTGGATCGTCGCCCCTAACCCAACCGGCGACCCGCTGGTCCGGCTCACTGTCCACGAGGGTGTCTCGCACCATGCTTCCGGCCTGGTCATCACCTCGCTGGTGACGTTCACCCTGGTCTACGCGGTGCTCGCGGTCATCTGGTGCTGGCTGCTCACACGCTACGTCGTCGCGGGACCGCAGGA
Organism: Mycobacterium haemophilum DSM 44634; assembly: GCF_000340435.2. Taxonomy (NCBI): domain Bacteria; kingdom Bacillati; phylum Actinomycetota; class Actinomycetes; order Mycobacteriales; family Mycobacteriaceae; genus Mycobacterium; species Mycobacterium haemophilum. The sequence goes on along the minus strand of NZ_CP011883.2, from coordinate 2,032,931 downwards.
GCACGACGCCGAACCGGCCGCGCCCGCCGCGCCCGGCGGTGACGAAGTGGCGCCGCTGTCTTTCGCGTACTGACACCTAACCAACTCCCGAAAGGAGCTGAGCAGTGGGACTCCACGAATTGTGGTTCGGTGTCATCGCGGCGTTGTTCCTTGGCTTCTTCATTCTGGAGGGCTTCGACTTCGGCGTGGGTATGTTGATGGAGCCGTTCGCTCACGTGCGAACCGGCGATTCAGAAGCCCACCGGCGCGTCGCGCTGAACACCATCGGCCCGGTGTGGGACGGCAACGAGGTCTGGCTGATCGTTGCGGGCGCCGCGATGTTCGCCGCGTTTCCCGGCTGGTACGCCACCGTGTTCTCCACGCTGTACCTGCCGCTGCTGGCCATCCTGTTCGGCATGATCGTGCGCGCCGTCGCCATCGAATGGCGGGGCAAGATCGACGACACAAAATGGCGCTACTGGGCCGATTTCGGTATTGCGGCCGGGTCGTGGTTGCCCGCGGTGCTGTGGGGTGTAGCGTTCGCCATTTTGGTGCGCGGGCTCCCCGTGGACGCCACTAGTCACGTCAACCTGTCGATCGCCGACGTGCTCAACGGCTACACGCTGCTGGGCGGCTTGGCCACGGCCGGGCTGTTTTTGCTCTACGGCGCGGTGTTTGTCACGTTGAAGACCTCCGGCCCGATCCGCGACGATGCCTACCGATTCGCCGCCTGGTTGTCGCTTCCGGTGACGGGACTGGTTGCGGGCTTCGGGCTTTGGACGCAACTTGCGCATGGCAAGAACTGGACCTGGCTGGTGCTGGCCGTCGCGGTGGTCGCGCAGCTGGCAGCGGTGTTGTTGGTGTGGCGGCGCGCCTCCGACGGCTGGGCGTTCACCTGCACCGCAGTGGTCGTGGCAGCCGTCGTGGTGCTGTTGTTCGGCGTGCTATATCCAAACTTGGTGCCCTCGACGCTGAACACGCAATGGAGCGTGACAATCTACAACGCCTCGTCGACCCCCTACACTCTCAAGATCATGACGTGGGTGACGGCATTCTTTGCCCCACTGACAGTCGTGTACCAGACGTGGACGTATTGGGTTTTCCGGCAACGGATCTCAGCTGAGCGAATACCGCCGCCGATCGGCCTGACGAGGCGTACGTCCTGAGCGCAAAGAACTCGAACAGCAGAGCTCCCCTGGACCCGCGACTATGGGGGGCGTCCAGCGCGTTACGCCGCTTCCTGGTTACCACCGTGGGTTGTGGGGTGGTGATCTCGAGCTGCGTAATCGGCTCAGCAGTTCTGCTGGCCAGCATCGTCGCGCGGGTGATCACCGATCCCACAGCACGCGGCTTGCGCGGCTGGCTGGGTCCACTGTCAATCCTGTTGGGGCTGTGGGTCATCCGCACAGCGACACACTGGTTTCAGGCCCGCCTGAGCCAACGTGGGGCCAGCGCGATTATCGCCGATCTGGGCGGTCAGCTCCTGGCGGCGGTGACAGCCCGGCAACCCGGTGAACTGGCAGCGCAGCGCGACGCCGCCGCGGTAGTGGTCACTCGTGGCCTCGACGGCTTGCGTCCCTACTTCACCGGATACCTGCCAACCTTGCTGCTGGCCGTGATCCTCACCCCCGCAACCGTCACCGTGATCGCGTTCTACGACCTGAAATCGACTGCGATCGTGACGATCACACTGCCGTTGATACCAATTTTCATGGTGCTGATTGGGCTGGCGACGGCTGACCGATCGGCGGCCACGCTGGCCGCTATGACGACCCTACAAGCGCGGCTGTTGGATCTGATCTCTGGTATCCCCACCCTGCGAGCGCTGGGCCGCGGCTCGGGTCCGGAACACCGGATAGCCGAACTCGGTGCCGCCCATCGCCGCTCGGCGATGGCGACGCTACGGATCGCGTTCTTATCCGCATTGGTGCTTGAACTGCTGGCCACGCTCGGTGTGGCGTTGATCGCGGTCGGGATCGGTCTTCGCCTGGTGTTCGGCGAGATGAGCCTGATCACCGGTTTAACCGTCCTGTTGCTGGCGCCGGATGTGTACTGGCCGCTGCGTCGCGTCGGCGTGGAATTCCATGCGGCGCAAAACGGCAGGGCCGCTGCCGACAAGGCATTCTCGCTGATCGGCGAGGCCGCCCCGGCACCGGCTGGCCCAACTTCGCGGCAGACAGTCGCCGCGCATGGCGCAAAGATCCGCCTCGAAAGGCTCAGCGTGACCGGCCGCGACGGCCGCTCCCCTTGCGATCTCACCGCGGTGATCGAGCCCGGTCAAGTAACCGTGTTGACCGGGCAAAACGGCGCGGGCAAAAGCACCACACTGCAGGCGATCGCCGGACTAACCACGCCATCGTCAGGCCGCGTCACCGTTGCTGGCATCGACGTCGCCGACCTGAGCCCCGACGCTTGGTGGCGACAGTTAGCCTGGCTGCCGCAGCGCCCGGTGCTAATCCCGGGCACCGTCAGTGACAACCTGATTCTGCTGGGCGGTCTGGATAACCCCGGCGACCTTGAAACTGCTTGCGCTGTATCTGGATTCGATACCGTGCTGACCGATCTTCCGGACGGGATGGACACTATCGTCGGGCGCGGAGGCGTCGGGCTGTCGCTCGGACAGCGGCAGCGGCTGGGCCTGGCCCGAGCGCTCGGTTCAGACGCATCCGTGCTGCTGCTCGATGAGCCCACCGCACACCTGGATGCCCGCACCGAGAACCGGGTGTTACGAGCCATCGTGAACCGTGCGCGCGCCGGCGCGACCGTGGTGATCGTCGGCCACCGCGAGCACGTCGTCGCCATCGGTGACCGGGTTGTCGAAGTTGTTTCGGACGGTCAGGCACGTTATGCGCCGGTCTGATCCCGCGGCGATCGCAAGCGCGGCAAAGCCGGGTGCAGCGGGTCGCCGCCACAGGACCCTACTGGCCGCGTCGAGCCTGTTGCGGCCGCGGCTGCTCCGCATCCTGGCAGCTATCACAATGGGGGTGCTGTCGCTAGGCAGCGCGCTGGCACTGGCCGGGATTTCGGCATGGTTGATCACCCGGGCCTGGCAGATGCCACCCGTGTTGGACCTGTCCATTGCGGTGGTCGCGGTACGAACCTTCGCGATTTCACGCGGCTTGCTGCACTACTGCGAGCGACTGGTCACGCACGACACCGCGCTACGCGCAGCCAGCACCGCTCGCGTGCAGATCTATCATCGGCTAGCCCACGGACCGGCAGCGGCCGCCGCCCGGCTGCACAGCGGCGAGCTGGTGGCACGGGTCGGCGCTGACGTCGACGAATTGGCCAACGTGCTGGTTCGAGCCGTGGTGCCCATCGGCGTCGCAGTGGTCTTGTCGCTGGCGGCGACCGCGGTTGTCGCGGCTATGTCGTGGCCGGCCGCTGCGGTACTGGCGACCTGCCTACTAGTTACAGGTGTTGTGGCGCCGTGGCTTGCCGGCAAGGCCGCTGTGGCGCAGGAAGCTATTGCCCGGCAACATCATTCCGAGCGCGATACGTCGGCGATGACCGCGCTCGAACATGCGCCCGAGCTTCGCGTCGCAGGTGCACTGCCAGATGTCATCGCCGAATCGCAACGCCGGCAACATGCTTGGGGCGCCGCCCTCGACGCCGCGGCCAGACCAGCCGCGATCGCTGAGGCAATGCCGACCGCGGCGATCGGGGCCAGTGTGCTCGGCGCCGTGGTGTCCGGGATCGCCATAGCCCCAACCGTCGCGCCAACCACACTGGCCGTCCTGATGTTGTTGCCACTGTCCGCATTTGAAGCGATGACTCCGTTACCTGCGGCCGCCATCCAGTTGACGCGGTCACGGATCGCGGCGCGTCGCCTCCTCGACCTGGCCCCGTCAAGCCACCCATGGCGCACGGAGCCTAGGGCGACGCCACCGCTAGCTACCTGCACCAGCCGGCTATTCGCCGATATCTGTTCAGGACACGCCGATGCGACGCGGCAAGCCCAGGTGACCCTCGACCTGCCGCCCGGCGCCCGGCTGGCCGTCACCGGTGCCAGCGGCGCTGGTAAGACGACATTGCTGATGACGCTCGCGGGCCTGCTGCCGCCGCTGCGTGGACGAGTGATGCTGGACGGAGTCGATGTCAGCCAACTTGATGAAGGTCAATTACACAGCACTGTCAGCTTTTTCGCCGAGGACGCGCATATCTTCGCCACCACGATTCGAGACAACCTACTGGTCGCGCGCGGCGATTGCCGCGACGACGAACTGGCCGCGGCATTGGCCGAAGTCGGCCTCAGCGGCTGGCTCGCTAGCTTGCCGGAGGGTCTGTCGACCGTGTTAATCGGTGGCGCACAGGCGGTCTCGGCGGGCCAACGTAGAAGGTTGCTGCTGGCTCGTGCGGTACTCTCACCCGCCCGGATCGTGCTGCTCGACGAACCCACCGAACACCTCGACGCGATCGACGCCGAACGGGTGCTCGGTGAGCTGTTGGCCCCCAACTCCGCGCTGATGTCCAGCGACAGAACCGTCGTGGTGGCCACCCACCACCTGCCCCAAGACCTTCGCTGCGCCGAACTACGCATTGGCGCGGCGAGGTCGTCGCTTCACATCCCCGCCAGCCGGAGCAATCGACGGCTGGGCTGGGAAGATCCGGGTTGATTCGTCACCCGTCGAAGAACCCAATCGCGCGCCGTCGCGGGAAGCTGCGTCATCAGCGCTTGCTGCAACTTGTCGCCGGCAGCGATGAAATATCGGTCACGGGGCCGGCGCGCCGTCAGCGCCTTAACGACAACGGCGGCAACCTTCTCCGGCGGCACTGGCGCCGCTGTCATCTGCGACATGAGCGAGTTATTCAGGCCCGTGAAATGGCCTTCGTACAGTTCGCGGTGTTCCGCCGACAGCCTCGCCGCCGCGTCATCCAACATGTCGTGTCCATTCCGACACATGTCGGTGTCCGTCGCTCCGGCCTCGATGAGCGCAACGGCGATGTTCCACCGCTTCAGCTCCATGCGCAGCACGTCGCCCGCGGCCTCAAGTGCGAATTTCGACGCGCAGTATGCACCGATCAGCGGAAGCGCTACCTTGCCAGTGAGACTCGAGACGAGCACGATCCGGCCCTGTGCGCGCCGTAGCCGCGGCAGCACCGCCTGGGTCACCGCAATCTGGCCGAAAACGTTTACCTCGAATTGCCGCCGCAGCTCCGCTAGCGAAAGGGCTTCCAGCGGTCCGTAGACCAGGACGCCGGCATTGTTGACGACGGCATCCAGGCTCTCGGGAAGCGAACTGTCCAGTGCAGCAAGATGATCGGCATCGGTGATGTCGAGAATGACCGGCGTAATCGGATGGTTCATCGCGATCGCGGCCGCATCGTCATCGGTGCGGACCCCGGCGAACACCTCCCAGCCATTCGCCGCCAGGTGAATGGCAATAGAGCGTCCGATCCCGCGAGCGGCGCCGGTGATAAGGACCGATGGCATGCCCGCGATTTTAGACCCAGCCCAGCGCACGGTCGGGCTGTTTCACAATCGACAGGGCGGGCCGGCCGATTGGCCGCAGATACTCCTTAGAGGTGCCGGCGACGCGGCATGAACTCCAACGATAACAGCACGAACACCAAGGGAATGATCTGCGTGATCGAGATCAACGCGTAGCGTCGCTGGTCCAGCGCGTGAAACTTGCGCACATAACGGTATAGCGACTCAAGTGCGATCAACGGGTCTAGGACATGGATCAACCGGTAGCAGACGCGCTGCAACCGACCGGACTGCGCGCCGTCGAAGATCTCCGGGAAAGCCGCGAACGATAACGATATCCGCTGCGCCCCAGCCTCTTTGGCGGCCATCATCATGTCGATGCTAAGCCGTTCATCGATCCCGTTCGGGGCTCCGGGACGACGCCAAGGCACATCAAGGGTGATATCAGTACCGCCGCCGGCAGTCGCATACCGGTGAAAGCCCTGCACACGGCCCGCGGCGTCCCTGGCGATAATCAGCTGCATTCCGGGAAACCGTCCCTCCAGCACCCCATCGAGGTTCATGTAAAACCCGCGATCGGTGTGTGCTCCGCTGGGGGAGGCCCGCACTACGTCAGTCAGCTCAGCCAGCCGCTTATCGTCAAGTTCTTGTTCTGCCACGATCTCGGTTGTGATGCCGCAATTGTGGGTGCGCTGCACTGCCTGACGCAGGTTGCGGAACTTGCGCCCCACCATGTTGAAGCTCGACACGTCGATGACAACATCGCGGCCGATCGGTATTGCCCGCAGCGATTGCCGAAGTCTGACAGGATCACTCCATAGCTTGAGCCGCCGCTCGCTGCAGCCCACCACCGCGATCCGCCAGCCGTGGGTATGACACATGGCCGCGAAGTCGCTGACCAACTCGGGGAATTGCTCCTCGGCACCGATCGGGTCCCCGCCGACCACCGCATAGCCCATCCGCGTCCGGTATGCCAGCGCCGCGGTACCGGCGGTCGTGAAGTGATAGCTCTTGCCCGTCTGCATGGCGAACGGCGCCAGCGGATCCGCGCTGGTGGCATTGATCAACCTCCATGCACGCGGCAGATCCGCGGGCCACGGACGCGACGCTGTCGGCCACATCAACACCATCCCCGAGCTGGCGATCAGCACGTCACCGAGCAAATCGAAGGCCAGCACGTGCGCACCCACGCCTGCTAGCACACACAACGCCGCAGCGGTCGCGTGCATGGTCGTCACCGGACGCCCCAGGAAGATGCCACGAGCGATCAATGCCATCGCAGCCAGCACCGTCAGCGACCAGCCCAGCCGGCCGGCGGCGTGCCACTCCGGGTGAGGATCGCGGCGAGCAAGTAGCACGATCAGCCAGAGTGCGGCACAAAGCAGAGCCAAAGCACCGATCCAGCGAGCGGCGAACGAATCGACGTGAACCACGACACGTTCACGCACGCGGAGCCTCGGCACGACATCGACCGGCGGCCCGTTCACAGCTACCTCCCGATGTCGCTACTTCTCAGCGAAGCGGCTCACCCATCGCTGCCACCATCAAATACCACCTACCGAAACGCTACGCCTGATCAGGGCGGTGCTGAGCCGAAATCAGGCGGTTGTCTTGCGCATCTAGCTGCGGTCTATTGACGGGAAGCGGGAAAGTATTTCAGTACCCCTTCTTGGACCACCGTGGCAATGAGTTGCCCCGAGCGATCAAACAAATGCCCCGTACCTAACCCGCGAGAATCCGCAGCCACCGGCGACGACGTCGAATACAACACCCAGTCATCAAAGTTCACCTGCCGGTGAAACCACACCGAATGGTTGGCGGACGCAGCGAAAATGCGGTCGAAGCCCCAGGACAGCCCGTGGGTGGTGATGACCGAGTCCAACACGGTGGTGTCCGTGGAATACAGCATTGCCGCGGTGTGCAGCACGGGATCGTTGGGCAGTGCCCCCAGCGCCTTGACCCAAACCCGGTTGTGGGCAAGCCGTTGGCCTTTGTCACGCATCACCCAGGACGGGTCGTTGGTGTAACGCCATTCGATCGGCCGCAACGCGTTGACAAAGTGCGGCACGGTCTGCTCATAGCCGCGCAACAGCTCGCCGATCGGCGGCCGGGTATGGGGTTCGGCCACCTCCGGCGGCTCGACAGCATGCTCGAGGCCGCGACCACCGGACATGTACGAAATCATCGCCGAGGACAACAACATGCCGTGCTGCATCGCGTCGACACGACGATTAGCGAAGCGCCGCTCGTCACGCAGCCGTACCACGTGAAACTCGATGTCCTTGGCGGTATCACCACCGTTGATGAAGTGCACCGAGAATGCGCTGGGCGGCAGGTCGTCTCGGGTCAGCGTGCGGCTGCTCGCCACAAAGGACTGCGCCATGAGCTGCCCGCCGAATGTCCGCAGCGGGTTCTTGCTGGGATGAGATCCGATGAATAGGTCGTCGGCAACGCGGTTGAGATCCAATACCGCAAGCAGTTCCTCAAAGTCCGACAACTAGACGTCGTCCTCCCCGATCCGGTGCACATGGATCAGGTTGGTCGAACCTACTGTGCCAGGTGGCGCGCCCGCGACGATCACCACCAAGTCACCACGCTTGTAACGACCAAGTTCGAGCAGTGACTTGTCCACCTGGCGGATCATGCCGTCGGTGGACAGCATCTTCGGGACGAGGAATGTCTCGGTGCCCCAAGTCATGGCGAGTTGGCTACGCACCTCGGGCCACGCGGTGAAGGCTAGCAGCGGCAGCGGGGTATGGAGACGCGCCAGTCGCCGCACCGTGTCACCGGATTGAGTGAACGCGACCAGGGCCTTGGCGTCGAGTCGTTCACCGATGTCGCGGGCAGCGTACGAGATCACGCCCCGCTTCGTGCGAGGCACGTGTGTCAACGGCGGCGCAGCCGTGGAATTCTCCTCAACCGCGCACACGATGCGCGACATCGTCTTCACGGCCGCCAATGGGTACTTCCCCACCGACGTTTCCCCGGACAACATGAGCGCGTCGGCGCCGTCGAGCACCGCATTGGCGACGTCGGAGGCCTCGGCTCGGGTTGGCCGTGAGTTCTCGATCATCGAGTCGAGCATCTGGGTCGCCACGATGACGGGTTTCGCGTTCTCCCGGGCCATCTGGATGGCCCGCTTCTGCACCAGCGGGACCTCTTCCAGCGGCAGCTCGACACCCAGGTCGCCGCGGGCCACCATGATGGCATCGAAGGCCAGCACGATAGCTTCGAGGTTATCGACGGCTTCAGGCTTCTCCAGCTTGGCGATCACGGGAACACGGCGCCCGATGCGATCCATCACCTCGTGGACCAGCTCGACGTCAGACGGTGAGCGCACGAACGACAGCGCGACCAGGTCGACGCCGAGGTTCAGCGCGAACGTGAGATCCTCGATGTCCTTGTCCGATAAGGCCGGAGCAGACACGTTCATCCCGGGTAAGGACATGCCCTTGTTGTTGCTAACCGGGCCGCCTTCGGTGACAGTACAGACCACGTCGTCGCCCTCGATGGCCGAAACCACCAGTCCGACCTTGCCGTCGTCGACCAGAACCCGGTCACCGACCACCGCGTCCCTGGCCAACTTCTTGTAGGTGGTGGATACCCGGTCGTGGCTGCCTTGGCAGTCGGCCACCGTGATCCGTACCGTTTCACCGTCGGCCCAGTAGGTGGGCCCCGTGGCGAAGCGCCCCAACCTGATCTTCGGGCCCTGCAGGTCGGCGAGCACGCCCACCGCCCGGCCGGTGGCATCAGACGCGATGCGCACCCGGTCGTAGGCGGCTTTGTGATCGGCGTAATCGCCGTGACTGAAGTTCATTCGGGCGACGTCCATTCCGGCTTCGACCAGCGCCCGGATTAGCTCGTCCGATTGTGTTGCAGGGCCAAGGGTACAGACGATCTTCCCGCGTCTCGTCACGGCGACCCAGCATAGTCTCGCCACTAGCTATCGCGGACTTCAGGTACGTAAGGACGGCTAACTTGTCCCGGCGCACCGCGTGGCTACCCGCTGTAAACGGTCGGAACCAACGGGAACCCGGGCACGTTGCGCAGCACTGTCCACGCGATCGACGCGACCACGATCGTCAGCAACGCGGCTGTCGGCAGTGCTGACTGGCCACAGCGACGACGCAGCACCACCCAGCCGACCAACACCGGGATGCCGACCAACAGGAAGACATTGTCGTTGACGCTGGCCGCCAGGTCGCCGTGCAGCAGGTCATGCGTCAACCGAAGGCCACCACAAAGCGGGCAGTTCCAGCCCGTGAGCAGCTTGAACGGGCACAGCGGATACACCGAATCCGCGTTGTGCGGGTCGACCAGCCCGATATAGCCGAACGCACCGGCCATCAGCACGCCCGAACCGGCTACGCCGTAAAGACGACGACGCGGGCCCTGCTGACGACGCTGCCGTGCGGCTCGCAAGACCTGATTAGGTTCCATCGCGCAACGGGCGACCCGACGGGTCGCTGACCTTGTCGGTCAAAATCAACAGCGCGTCGACAATGCCCCAGATGACCGCGCCAAGCCCGCACGTGAAGATGCCCACCAGCAACTGCGCGATACCCAGCCCGGTGTAGCCGAGGTAGATGCGGCCGATGCCCACGATGCCGATGAAGCCAAGTAGCTGTAACAGACCTGCAACGATCTTCGATTTGTCGGAAAGCGGCTGCCCGGTCACCGGATGCCGACCCCAGGGTGCGGCCGGATCAAAGTAACCCCCAGGCCCCGGGTATTGCGGATACGACGGCGGATACCCAGATGGATAGCCCGGCGGCGGCTGCGGTGGTGGCGAGCCAGACCCCGCCGGATCGGACCACGGCTGATCAGTCACATTTTCAGCATGCCAGATCCACCGGGCTACCGACCCCTGATCCTCGGCCAAGCTGTCCATCGCCGCTGCGCCGCCCCAGCGTCGTCACCGGCCACAAGTTCCCCGGCCTGCTCAACAACGGATTCTTCCGGCTCGGCGTCGGTATCGTATTCAGCACCACACAGGGTTTCAGGGTCTTCGCGGCCCTTCGGCGCCAGAATGATGTAAACCACCGCCCCGATGAACACGAAAGTCGATGTGAACGAATTGATCCGGATTCCAGCGATGTGTGTGGCGGTGTCGTCGCGCAACAGCTCGACGCAGAACCGCCCGACGCAGTAGGCAGCGACATAGGTTGCAAACAGTCGCCCGTGGCCCAGCGTGAACCAGCGGTCCACATAGATCAACGCAACGAATACCAGAACGTTCCAGATCAGTTCGTAAAGAAATGTCGGCTGTACGACGAACGCCAACTGCCCAGTCGAAACACCATCGAGCGAATGTGGGTCCACATACCCCGTGGGATCTCGACGGTAGAAGATCTCTAACCCCCACGGCATCGTGGTTTCCCGGCCGTAAAGCTCCTGGTTGAAATAGTTTCCTAACCGGCCGATCGCCTGCGCCAAGATGATTCCCGGAGCCAGCGCGTCACCGAATGCCGGCAACGGAATTCCGCGACGTCGACACCCAATCCACGCGCCCACGCCGCCGAGAGCCACCGCACCCCAGATGCCCAAGCCGCCGTCCCAGATTCGCAGCGCCGCGCCGAGCCCGGCACCGCCCTGCCCGAAGTAGGTCCGCCAATCAGTGGCCAGGTGATAGAGCCTGCCGCCAACCAATCCGAAAGGCACAGCCCACAACGCGATGTCATAGATCACGCCGCGCTCACCGCCGCGGGCCCCCCAGCGCCGGTCGCCGATCACCAGCGCGGCGACGATGCCGACGATGATGAACAGTGCGTACGCCCGAATCGGTAGCGGCCCAAGGTGCCAGACCCCACGCGGCGGGCTGGGAAAATAGCTGGGCAACACCCTCGTCACACGGACGTCCTTTGGCGCACACCGGCGGCGAGTTCCTCGGTCAGAGCACGCAATCGAGGCAAACCGTCGCCCAGCGCCGACACCAACGCGGAGCCGACGATGACACCGTCGGCGTAGCCGCCGATCTGCGCAGCCTGCTCTCGTGATCGCACACCCAGGCCGACGCCGACCGCAATATCAGATACCGCCTTCACCCTGGCTACCAGTTCTGGTGCAACCTGCGACACCGCGTCACGCGCCCCGGTCACCCCCATCGTGGACACCGCATAGACAAATCCGCGTGATGCCTCGACCGTGGCCACCAACCGTTGCGGCGTCGATGACGGCGCCACCAGAAAAATGCGATCCAACCGATGTTCCTCAGATGCTGTGATCCACTGGCGTGCTTCGTCGGGAATGAGGTCGGGGGTGATCAGACCGTGCCCTCCAGCCGACGCCAGATCCCGCGCGAACGCATCAACCCCGTAGCGCAGCACCGGATTCCAGTACGTCATCACCACGGCGCGCCCGCCAGCTTGGCTGATCGCCTCGACCGCGGCCAACGTATCGCGAACTCGCACTCCCCCACGAAGCGCAGTCTCGGTGGCCCTCGCGATGGTTGGACCGTCCATGCCCGGATCCGAATACGGCACACCGACTTCAATGATGTCGCAACCGGATTCGGCGAGCGCAGTCATCGCGGCCACCGAAGTAGGCACGTCGGGATAACCGGTAGGCAGATACCCGATCAGTGCCGCGCGATTGTCCTTGCGGCACGAATCGAAAACCGGCCCCAGCCCGGTCATGGCTTATCCAGCAGGCCGAACCACTTCGCGGCGGTCTCGACGTCTTTGTCGCCGCGACCCGACAGGTTCACCACAATGACCGCACCCTTCCCCATTTCAGCACCCAACTTGAGGGCACCGGCCACCGCATGCGCGGACTCGATGGCCGGGATAATGCCTTCGGTGCGACACAGCAAACGAAACGCCTCCATCGCCTCGGAATCGGTAATGGGCCGGTATTCGGCACGTCCGGTTTCCTTAAGCCACGCGTGTTCGGGACCGACCCCCGGATAGTCCAAACCTGCTGAGATCGAATGGGATTCAATGGTCTGACCGTCCTCGTCCTGCAGCAGATAGGAGAACGATCCCTGGAACGCTCCGGGCGAACCGCCGGTGAATGTCGCCGCATGCCTGCCGGTCTCGACGCCATCGCCGGCCGCCTCGAACCCAACCAGTCGTACACCGGGATCATCGAGGAACGCGTGGAAGATCCCGATGGCGTTGGATCCTCCGCCGACACACGCCGTGACCGCGTCCGGCAACCGGCCCGCCTGATCCTGGATCTGCACGCGTGTCTCGAGGCCGATGATGCGCTGAAAGTCACGCACCATCGTCGGGAAGGGATGCGGTCCGGCCGCGGTCCCGAAGCAGTAGTAGGTGTTGTCGGCGTTGGTAACCCAATCCCGGAACGCGTCGTTGATGGCGTCCTTGAGCGTTTGCGAACCGGTCTCGACCGAGACTACCTCTGCACCAAGCAGCCGCATCCTCGCCACGTTGAGTGCCTGCCGGGCGGTGTCAACGGCACCCATGTAGATCACACACTGCAGGCCGAGCAGCGCGCAGGCCGTCGCCGTGGCCACCCCATGCTGACCGGCGCCCGTCTCAGCGATCACCCGAGTCTTGCCCATGCGCTGAGCCAGCAACGCCTGACCGAGCACATTGTTGATCTTGTGAGAACCAGTGTGGTTCAGGTCTTCTCGCTTAAGGAAGATGCGCGCCGAGCCGGCGTACTCGCTCAGCCGAGTGGCCTCATATAGCGGCGACGGCCGGCCGGCGTAGTTTGCCTGCAACTTATCCAGCGTGTCCAGGAAGTCCTGGTTGACGCGTTCTTTCTCGTAGGCCGCGGTGACCTCCTCGATCACCGCCATCAGCGCTTCCGGGACGTAGCGGCCACCATACCCATCGGGGCCACCGAAATGCCCACCCGAATCGGGGTCATGGCGAGTGGTTTCGGAGATGGCCGCGCTAAAACGCGGAAAATCCGGACGGGCAAGATCTGGCATCACCAGAGTCAAACAACTAGCGAGCCGGTTTTGGACATGACGGGTGAGTACCCGCGGTGACCAGATCGGCTACCGCTGCACGTGGGTCACCACTTTTCACCAGGCCTTCGCCGACCAATACGGCGTCAGCTCCCGCACCGGCATACGCCAACAGATCTGCGGTGCCACGCACCCCGGATTCGGCGATCCTGATCACGTTACTCGGCAGCCCAGGAGCGATTCGCGAGAAGCAATCCCGGTCCACTTCGAGCGTCATCAGATCGCGGGCGTTGACGCCGATCACCTTGGCCCCCGCCTTTAGGGCCCGGTCCGCTTCTTGTTCCGTGTGGACCTCCACGAGAGCGGTCATCCCCAGTGATTCGGTCCGGTCCAGCATCGACACCAGCGCCGACTGGTCCAACGCGGCAACGATAAGCAACAACATATCGGCGCCGTGCGCGCGCGCCTCATGGATCTGATATGGCTGCACCACAAAGTCTTTGCGCAAAACCGGCACTGAGACCGCGGCGCGCACTGCATCGAGGTCGTCGAGTGAGCCGTTAAAGCGACGTTCCTCGGTCAAGACGCTGATGATCCGCGCGCCGCCGTCCTCATAGGCCTGGGCCAGCTTTGCCGGGTCAGCAATGGTGGCCAATGAGCCCGCCGATGGGCTGGCGCGCTTGACCTCGGCGATAACACCAATACCTGGCTCGCGTAAGGCGGCCATCACGTCCAGCGGTGCGGGCGCCGCAGCGGCGGCCGCTTTGATCTCGGACAAGCCGATGCGGGCTTCGCGTGCGGCAACGTCGGCCCGGACTCCCTCTAGGATGGAGTCAAGCACGGTTGCCGGACACATGCGTGTCGTTTCCTTTCCCACTTCGCGCCCACCGCCACCGAACGGATACCGGACGGTCCCCCGCCGATTTCGACGACGTTCATGAAGGGTAGCGACCGTCGGCGCACGGCCCGTCACCGCCCCTCGGTGTCAGGCTCGCGGGGTCGGTCCGTCGGGTCTCGGCCCTCGTCAAGCGCATCCCAGATCATCCGCTCTGGCATTTCCGGGATCGCTGTGGCGGCGTCGTCGCGCCGCGCGATCGAACGGCGTTGCGCTGGGGCCACGTATTTTGATGTGCCCTGGCGGGCGGATCCGACGACGGAAGCCGACCGCATCAATAAAACAGCAGCAATGAGGGTGCACCCAGCAGCGGCCACCGCAACCCCTGCGCCCAGGTAGTGCCGTTGGCTTCCCACCAGCGACAGCAGCGAGACGTGTGCCAGCTCAGCGCCGCGCACCGCTACATCCGGCAGCACCCACAGGCTGACACCCAAATAGCCGACCAGGAAGCTAACCGCTGCCAGCAGCCCCGCCAACACCCGCAGCGGCCAACCGCGCACCGCGATCGCTGCGACGACCGTGGCCAGCATGAGCAGCGCTAACGGCAGCAACGCCGTCGACCACGACGCTCCGGAGAGAGCCACCTCCTTCGGCGGACCCAGCCCGTCGAACGACCGAATAACTACCCACGGCAGCCGTGCCGCCAGCCACAGCGCGCCGGCCGCAACCACCAGCAATAACTGCGCTATCCGGATCGTCAGCCGGCCAGCCCGGGCGCTCCTGGTATCAGCAGCCATCGCGGCCTCCTTTAATCGCCCGCCTCGCCCCCTGGCCGCTGCGCGGCCGACATCGTCGCCACGCCGAACTCCGGAGCGGTCAGCGTCTCGGCGGCGGCGATAGCGTTCAACACCGCTCGAGCCTTGTTGCTCGCCTCGGTGTACTCGTAGGGCCCATTCGAGTCGGCCACCACCCCACCGCCGGCTTGGACATACGCGATGCCGTCGCGCATCAGCGCCGTGCGGATGGCTATCGCGAAGTCAGCGTTACCGGCGAAGTCGAGATAACCGACCACGCCGCCATAAAGGCCGCGGCGCGTCTTCTCCACTTCTTCGATCAGCTCCATAGCCCGCACCTTGGGCGCACCCGACAGCGTGCCGGCCGGGAAGCAGGCGGTCACCGCGTCCAGGGCGGTGCGGCCCTCGCCGAGCAGCCCGGTGACCGTGGACACCATGTGCATGACGTGACTGTAATGTTCGATGTGGCTGTAATCCTCGACGCGTACGGTGCCCGGCGTACAGACCCGACCGAGGTCGTTGCGACCGAGATCGACAAGCATCAAGTGCTCTGCTCGTTCCTTCTCGTCGGCGAGCAGCTCTTTCTCCAGTAGCTGATCCTCTTCTTCGGTCTGCCCTCGCCAGCGGGTCCCGGCGATCGGATGCGTCGTCGCCCGGCCGTCCTTGACAGTCACCAGCGCCTCCGGACTGGATCCGACGATCGAAAAGCCAGTTGCGCCATCACTATTCGGCACATGCAGCAGATACATGTAGGGGCTGGGGTTGGTGACCCGCAGCATGCGATAGACGTCGATCGGATCGACATCGGTATCCACCTCGAAGCGCTGCGAGGGCACCACCTGAAAGGCCTCACCGGCCGCGATCTGGTCGACCAGGTGGTCGACGATCGCACCGTATTCCTCGATGGTGCGTTGCGCTCGGCGCCGAGGGTCGGGCCGGCTGAACGTGGCAACGGTCGACGGCAGCGGCTGGCCCAATGCTGCGGTCATGACGTCTAGGCGCGCGATCGCATCGTCGTAGGCCTCATCTACCCGCTCATCGGTGCCGTTCCAGTTCACGGCGTTGGCGATCAGGGTGATCGTGCCCTCATGATGGTCAACGGCCGCTACGTCGGTGGCCAACAGCAGCAGCATGTCGGGCAACTGCAGGTCATTGAGAGCCAGTTCAGGCAGGCGTTCCAGGCGCCGCACCATGTCGTAGGCGAAGAAGCCCACCATGCCGCCCGATAGCGGTGGCAGCCCGGGCATTGCCGCGGTGGCCAGTAGCTCGAGCGTGGCCTGCAGGGCGTGCAGCGGGTCGCCGCCGGTGGGCGCGTCCTGCGGCACAGTACCCAGCCACACCGCTTCACCGTCACGAACTGTCAAAGCCGACGGCGCCCCCGCGCCAATGAACGACCACCGGGACCAGGATCGGCCGTTCTCAGCCGACTCCAGCAAGAAGGTGCCCGGACGATTGGCGGCGAGCTTACGGTAAGCCGACAGTGGTGTCTCGCTGTCGGCCAAGACCTTGCGGGTTACTGGAACCACCCGGTGATCCGCCGCTAGCTGGCGAAAGTCCTCACGTGACGTGGTGGCGGCGAGGTGGGCATGCACCGATCCATCCTCGCAGATGGCGGTGTGCGGCTCGCGAGCGTAGCGTAGCTGCGCTTTTCCACGTCGAGATTCGCAGTGGCGTTTCCCGCAAGCGGGAGGTGCCCCAGCTCGCGGCAGAGGTCTGGGCTCCGGCGTAGCGTGGCGGCCATGAAAACTGGTGACACCGTGGCTGACTTCGAACTTCCCGATCAGACCGGAACGCCGCGTACGCTCAGCGCGCTGCTTGCCGAGGGGCCGGTAGTGCTGTTCTTTTATCCGGCGGCGATGACACCTGGCTGCACCAAGGAAGCGTGCCATTTCCGCGACTTGGCGAAAGAATTTGGCGCGGTTGGGGCTAGCCGGGTCGGCATCAGCGCCGATCCTGTTCACAAGCAAGCCAAGTTCGCCGACACCCAGAATTTCGACTACCCCCTGCTGTCGGACACCGACGGCAGGGTGGCCACCCAATTCGGCGTCAAGCGCGGCCTGCTTGGCAAACTCATTCCGGTTAAACGCACGACCTTTGTTATCGACACCGACCGCAAGGTGCTCAATGTGATCTCCAGCGAATTCAGCATGGACACCCACGCCGACAAGGCGCTCGAGACGCTGCGGGCCAACTCGACCGCGTAGATATTTACGCTTACGGGATGATCGCCAAAAATACGAAAGCGGCGAGCAGCACTAGATGCACCTCGCCCTGGAGTCGGGTAGCCCGCCCCGGCACCACGGTCAGCACGCTGATGACGACGGTCAGCGCCAGCAACACCAACTGGGTCGCGCCCAGGCCAAGTATCAGCGGTCCGGTAAGCCAAATGGAGGCCAGCGCGATGGCCGGGATGGTCAGCCCAATGCTGGCCATCGCCGAGCCGTAGGCCAGGTTCAGGCTGGTCTGGATGCGGCCTCGACGCGCCGCACGCACCGCCGCAAGTGTTTCTGGCAACAGCACCAGCGTGGCGATCACCACGCCAACGAAGGGCTGAGGGAATCCAACTGCTGTCACCAAATGCTCGATTGCCGACGACTGCAGTTCGGCCAGACCCACCACCGCGGTCAACGCAACAAGCAGCAGTGCGAGGCTGATCAGCGCCGACCGGGCGCTGGGCGGATCGGCATGGCTTTCATCCTCCTCGAACAGGCCTTTTTGGCCCTTCTGTGCGACCGGCAGAAAAAAGTCGCGATGCCGGATAGTTTGCGTGAAGACAAACAGCAGATACAGCCCTAGCGAAGCGACGGCAGCGAAGGCCAGCTGGCCAGGTGAGAACTCATTGCCGCGGTGACTAGTGGTGAAAGTGGGCAGTACCAGGCTTAGCGTCGCCAACGTCGTGAGCGTGGCCAGCGCGGCGCCGCTGCCGTGGGCGTTGAACAATGTCACGCCGTAGCGTCGGGAACCCAGCAGCAGCGACAAACCGGCGATCCCGTTCGTGGTGATCATGAGCGCGGCGAACGCGGTGTCCCTGGCCAGCGTCCATGATTCGTTCTCGCCAGAAGCCATGAGCGTGACGATGAGAGCCACCTCGATGACCGTCACCGCCGCAGCGAGCACCAACGACCCGAACGGCTCACCAACACGGTGCGCGACGACCTCCGCGTGGTGGACCGCGGCCAGCACCGCGCCGGTCAGCAATGCCGCCTGTAACGCGGTCACTACCGGACCGATCTCCCGGCCCCAGGTCAATGCCAGCACGGCCAGAGCACACAGCGGGACCAGCGCGGTCCAGGACATTCGTTTCAACATCGCCCGCCATTCTCATCGAAGTTATCTGCCGGCTCGGCAGCGGGGGCGAACGCGGAACCACGGTGGCCAGCATCCGACACAGGCGCTGGCCGCTGTCGCGTTGGTCGCGGTCGTGGGTGCCCGGTCAAGAACTTTGGCGTCCTCAAGCCAGTCGAGTGGACCAAAGATACCATGCGCGCCAACGGCTTTACCGCATGGGTGGGGCTCCGACTAGTCCTGAGGAGCCAACAGCACTGCGGCATCGAAGCAACTGTGGGCGCCGGTGTGGCAGGCTCCACCGACCTGGTCGACCGTCAACAGCACGGTGTCGCCATCGCAGTCCAGGCGCACCGAGTGGACATGCTGCGTGTTGCCGGAGGTCGCGCCCTTGACCCACTGTTGGGCACGGGATCGCGAATAGTAGGTGGCCTCACGGGTTTCCAGGGTGCGAGCCAGCGCCTCGTCGTCCATCCAAGCGACCATTAACACGTCGCCGCTGGAGCGCTCCTGCACGACGGCGGTGACTAAACCGTCGGCGTTGCGCTTGAGGCGCGCGGCGATGTCTGGGTCGAGTGTCATCGCACCGTGATCCCTGCTGCGGCCATGGCGGCCTTTACCTGCCCGATCGTCAGCTCTCGGAAATGAAAGACGCTGGCCGCCAAAACCGCATCGGCACCGGCAGCAACCGCTGGCACGAAGTGTTCGGTTGTCCCGGCGCCGCCGCTGGCGATGACCGGCACCGTGACCGCGGCCCGAACGGCCCGCAGCATCGCCAAGTCGAACCCGGCTTTAGTGCCGTCGGCGTCCATCGAGTTCAGCAGGATTTCCCCCACCCCGAGGTCGGCCCCGCGGGCCGCCCACTCGACGGCGTCGATACCGGTGCCGCGGCGACCGCCATGAGTGGTGACCTCCCACCCGGACGGTGTCGGTGCTGATCCGCCTGCCACCGTGCGCGCGTCGACAGATAACACGATGCACTGGGAGCCGAATTGCCTTGCCATGTCCGCCAGCAGCTCGGGGCGAGCGATTGCGGCGGTGTTGACCGCAACCTTGTCGGCTCCCGCGCGCAGCAACATGTCGACGTCGGCGACCGTGCGCACCCCACCGCCGACCGTCAGCGGGATGAACACCTGCTCGGCGGTGTGGCGCACCACCTCCAGCATGGTGGCCCTGCCCGACGACGATGCGGTCACGTCAAGAAAAGTCAGCTCGTCGGCACCTTCGGCGTCGTAGGCGGCTGCCAGCTCCACGGGATCACCCGCATCCCGGAGGTTCTCGAAATTGACCCCTTTGACCACCCGCCCGTCATCGACATCCAGGCAGGGAATCACCCGTACCGCAAGACCGTTACCCGAGTACATCTCGGTAATCCTCCGGTTCGCCCATGCCGTGCAGGATCTCGAGGATCTGGCTATGCACGCCGGGTGCTGCGGCTACCACGCACGGCGACGCGGGCGTCCACGGTTCACCGGCCAGATCGGTGACGACGCCACCAGCGGCCCGCACCAGCGCGACGCCCGCGGCATGATCCCAGACGTGGCAACCGAAACTTACTGCCCCACCAAGGATTCCGTGGGCAACATAGGCAAGGTCGGTGCCAGTGGAGCCATGCATACGCAACCGCGAACAGGCCCGGCTGAGATTTTCCACCACCGCCAACCGATAGCGTCCGGGGACCCGGCCCCGTGAGTCCGCATTGAACGTACCGACACCGACCAGCGCCTTGCCCAACTCACCGGGGGCCAATGACGGTTGCGGCACACCATTTTTCATTAGCGGGCCACCCGCAACAGCCGTGTAGCGCTCGCCGATGAACGGCATCCAGGTCAAGCCAGCCACTGGATCACCGTGATGCAGCAGAGCCAACAACATGGCGGCCATCGGCGATCCCGCCGCGTAGTTGAAGGTGCCGTCGATCGGGTCCAATACCCACACCCAAGGCGAGTCCGGGGCCGGACCCCCGAACTCCTCGCCGTGCACCCCGATGCCCGTGGTCTCGACCAATGCGTCGACAACCTGCCGTTCGATGGCAAGGTCGACTTCGGTGGCGAAGTCGTCGCCCTTCTTGCAGACCGCCGAATCGGCGCGGTGGCCGGCCAGGAACGGGCCCGCTGCAACATCAAGGATTGCCGACGCCTCGGCCATCAACGCGTGCAGATCCATTGCGGGGTTACACCTGCACCGCGGCCAGTGCCTGCGGCAAGGTGAACCGCCCGGCGTAGAGAGCCTTGCCCACGATGGCGCCTTCGATCCCGCGGCCGGTGAGCGCAGCGATGGCACGCAGGTCGTCCAGGCTGGAAACACCGCCGGACGCGATCACCGGGGCGTCGGCGCGATCGGCGACACTTGCCAGCAGGTCGAGGTTGGGACCGCCCAGCGTGCCGTCCTTAGTGACATCGGTAACAACAAACCGCGAACACCCTTGGCCATCAAGGCGTTCCAGCACGTCCCACAGGTCTCCACCGTCGGTTTCCCAGCCGCGTCCGCGCAATCGGTGCTCACCGCCGACGATTTGGACGTCCAGGCCCACGGCGACCTTGTCACCGTGCTCGGCGATCACCCGTGCGCACCAGTGCGGGTTTTCCAGGGCCGCCGTCCCCAGGTTGACCCGTGCGCAGCCGGTAGCCAGCGCCGCAGTCAGCGAGTCGTCGTCGCGAATACCGCCGGATAGCTCGACCTGCACATCGAGCTTACCCACCACCTCGGCGAGCAGTTCACGGTTGGAACCGCGGCCAAACGCGGCATCCAGATCCACCAGGTGAATCCAGTCGGCACCGTCACGCTGCCAGCCCAGTGCGGCGTCCAATGCTGAACCGTACTCAGTTTCGCTACCGGCCTTTCCTTGAACCAGGCGCACGGCGCGCCCCTCGACCACGTCGACAGCGGGTAAAAGTATCAGCGACATCACTGGCATCCTTTAAAGTCCCCCGACCCAATTGCTCAGCACGGCTGCCCCAGCGTCCCCACTCTTCTCCGGATGGAACTGGGTGGCAGCCAGTGGTCCGTCTTCCACCGCGGCCAAAAACGGTACTTGGTGCGTAGCCCATGTCAGCAGCGCCTCGGATGAGCCTTCCCAACGCTGTGCGGCGTAGGAGTGCACGAAATAGAACCGGGCACCAGCGTCTAAGCCCTTGAACAGCGCACTGCCGGGCGCGGAATTGACTACGTTCCAGCCCATATGGGGAATCACCGGGGCGTCGAGCCGGGTCACGGCGCCCGGCCACTGCCCACAGCCTGTCGTTTCTACGCCGAACTCGACACCGCGGGCGAACAAGATCTGCATGCCGACACAAACCCCTAACACCGGGCGTCCCGCGGCGATCCGCTCGGCGATGATCCGCTCCCCCGCGATTTTCCGCAGACCTGTCATGCACGCCTCGAACGCGCCGACGCCGGGCACCAACAGCCCGTCAGCGGCGGCGCTGGCAACTGAGTCAGCCGTAACGTCGACCTCGGCGCCAACCCGCTGCAGCGCGCGCTGCGCCGACCGCAAGTTACCCGAGCCGTAATCCAGAACGACAACCGATTTACTTCTCACAGAACACCTTTGGTTGACGGCACACCCGACACCCGAGGATCGGGTTCGACCGCCTGACGCAGCGCACGCGCGACAGCCTTGTATTGCGCTTCAGTGATGTGGTGCGGGTCGCGCCCGTACAAGACGCGCACATGCAGCGCGATGCGGGCGTTGGCCGCCAGGGACTCGAACACGTGCCGATTGATGACGGTGTAGTACGGCACCGAGCTGCCGGCAATAGTGGTGTGCTGCAGGTGATCCGGCTCCCCGGTGTGCACACAGTAGGGCCGGCCGGATACATCGACTACGGCGTGGGCCAGGGTCTCGTCCATCGGGATGAAAGCGTCGCCGAACCGGCGGATACCCTTCTTGTTGCCCAGCGCCTGCCCGAGCGCCTGCCCCAGCGCAATCGCGGTGTCCTCCACGGTGTGATGGGCTTCGATCTCCACGTCACCTTTAGTACACACGGTCAGGTCAAAGCGAGCGTGGCTGCCCAGCGCGGTCAGCATGTGATCATAGAACGGGACACCGGTATCGACGTGGACCTGCCCGGTGCCGTCGAGGTCGAGTTCGACGACGATATCGGATTCGCGAGTGCGGCGTTCAATGCGTGCGCGACGCGTTGCTTGCCCTACTTCGGTGTTGGTCACGGGGCTCCTACTGGGGTGGTTGGGGCCAATTCGGTGGCAGCGATCTGGGCGCTAGCTTTAAGGAACGCGTCGTTCTCTTCGGCTAAACCCGTGGTAGCGCGCAGGTAGCCGGGGATACCGACGTCGCGAATCAGCACCCCGGTGTCCAAGTAATGCTGCCAAGCGGCGGCCGCGTCGGCGAATTGTCCGAACAGTACGAAGTTTGCGTCGCTGGGGATTACCCGAAAGCCCATGCGGGTCAACGAATTTGTTACCCGTTCCCGTTCGGCGATCAACGCCGCGACACTACCCAGGGTGTCATCAGCGTGCCGTAGTGCCGCCCGGGCCGCCGCTTGAGTGACCGACGATAGGTGATACGGCAACCGCACCAGCAGCATCGCTTCCACCAGCGCTGGCGTGGCGATCAAGTATCCAAGCCGGCCGCCGGCGAAGGCGAACGCCTTACTCATGGTGCGGGTGACAACAAGTTTGGCCGGATATTCGCCGACCAGCGCCACCGCGCTGGGCCGCGAAGAGAATTCGCCATAGGCCTCGTCGACGATCAAGATCCCCGGCACCACGTCGAGCAGCCGCCGTAGATCGGCCAGCGAAATACTCTGTCCGGACGGGTTGTTGGGGCTGGCGATGAATACCACATCGGGCTTGCGGTCGGCGACGGCCGCGACAGCGGCCTCGACATCAAGGCTGAAGTCCTCGGCGCGGACGGTCTCTAACCACTCGGTGTGGGTGCCGTCGGAGATGATGGGGTGCATCGAGTAGGACGGGACAAAGCCGATCGCGCTGCGCCCCGGCCCACCGAACGCCTGCAGCAGCTGCTGCAGAATCTCATTGGAACCATTGGCAGCCCAAATGTTTTCGACACCAAGCCGAGTCCCGGTCTGCGCGGTGAGGTAAGCGGCCAGGTCGTGACGCAACGCCACCGCATCGCGATCGGGGTAGCGATGCAAGTCGACGGCCGCCTTTTGCACCGACCGCACGACATCGCCGACCAACGCCTTGGTGGGTGGGTGCGGGTTCTCGTTGGTATTCAGCAGCACTGGAACCGCCAACTGTGGCGCGCCATAAGGTGACTTGCCGCGAAGATCTTCGCGCAGCGGCAGATCGCCGAGTGTGGGCTCAGGCACGCTCATCGCTCGAACCTCCGCCGTATCGCCTCACCGTGCGCCGGCAGGTCTTCGGCCTTGGCCAGCGTGATCACATGCCCGGAGATGTCTTTGAGGGCCGCCTCGGTGTAGTCGACGACATGGACGCCGCGCAGGAAGGTCTGCACCGACAGGCCGCTGGAATGCCGGGCACAGCCCGCGGTCGGCAGTACGTGATTGGACCCGGCGCAGTAGTCGCCGAGGCTGACCGGCGCCCACGGGCCGATGAAAATTGCTCCGGCGCAACGTATTCGGCTGGCAACTCGTGGTGCGTCGGCAGTCTGGATCTCCAGATGCTCAGCTGCGTAGGCATTGATCACTTTGACGCCGGCGTCCAGGTCGTCGACCAGGATGATGGCCGACTGGCATCCCCCCAGCGCGGCCGCCACCCGTTCCCGATGCACAGTGGTCTGTAGCTGGGCACCCAGTTCGGCGTCGGTGGCATCAGCCAGATCCGTACTTGCGGTCACCAAGACACTGGCGGCCAGCTCGTCATGCTCGGCCTGGCTGATCATGTCGGCAGCCACATGCGCTGGATCGGCGGTGTGGTCGGCGAGGATGGCGATCTCGGTCGGGCCGGCCTCGGCGTCGATGCCCACCCGGGAGCGACATAGTCGCTTGGCGGCGGTGACGTAAATATTGCCGGGCCCGGTGATCATGTCGACCGGTGCCAGCTCGCGATCGTCACAATCGGTGCCACCGTAGGCCAGCAACGCCACCGCCTGCGCCCCGCCGACGGCCCAGACCTCGTCGACTCCCAGCAGCCGGGCCGCGGCCAGAATCGTCGGATGCGGCAGTCCGGGAAACCGGCCACCGGAAATAACCTGCGGCGGGCTGGCCACCACCAGGGACTCGACACCCGCGGTCTGCGCCGGCACCACGTTCATCACCACGCTGGACGGATACACCGCGTTGCCGCCGGGCACATACAGGCCCACCCGCTCGACAGGAACCCACCGCTGCGTGACCGTCGCACCGGGGCCGAGCGCGGTGGTGACGTCGGTACGACGCTGGTCAGCGTGCACGGCCCGGGTCCGCTCGATCATCACCTGCAGCGCGGCACGGACATCAGGGTCCAGGTCAGCCAGCGCGGCGTCTAGCGCGGCGCCGGGCACCCGGACGGTGGCGGGCCGCACCCCGTCGAACGTCGCCCCGAATTCCAGAGCCGCCTCGGCCCCGCGCTCAGCGACGGCCTGCACGATCGGCCGCACCGTAGGCAGCACGGCCTCCACGTCAGCGCCACCGCGCGGCAGCGCGGCTCGCAACTGGGTAGCCGTCAACTCCGCGCCCCGCAGGTCAATGCGGGCTATCAGGGGTGGTGGCGTGATGCTCACGATGACCTCACGAGGACCATTGTCCCAGAGCAGCTCAAGTCGATATCCAGCCGGTACAGTGCCGGTAACGGGCCTACACCGCGATTGCATCCGCGTTGAGGAAAGTCCGCTCAAGGGAGCCGCCATGTCCGCCAAGGATCACCCCAATAACGCCCCGGGCGTCCCGATGATATTCCCGCCCTGGTTCGAGCGCTTCCAGATCAAATACATGAACCCGGCGCTCAAACCAATCGCGCCGTACCTGCCAGGTACCGCTACCATCACCCACCACGGTCGCAAGTCCGGCAAGCCGTATCAGACCATCGTGACCGCCTACCGTAAAGGCGACGTGCTGGCGATCGCGCTGGGCCACGGCAAAACTGATTGGGTCAAAAACGTGCTGGCCGCCGGCGAGGCCAACGTGCACTTCACCCGGCGCGACGTGCATATCATCAACCCCCGGATTCTGCCCGCCGGCACCGACGGCCCGGACAGGCAGCGGTTGCCGTGGATCGTGCGTGTGCAGCTACGCCGGATGGCGGTCTTCGTCGCCGACATTGCCTGAGCCGGTGCCGGCCTACACCCTGGCGAAGACGGTCCTGCCCGTCATCGCCGGCGATCACTTCCCGTGGGGCAAGCAACAGTTGCGTCGAGTGTGCGTTGACGCGTCCACTGTGTGCACAGGGCGGAATTCAGGCGATTTTCCGCCCGGTACGCACACTCAAAGCCATGGGTGCACACTCAAACGCCGGCGGCAAGCAGTTACATATCCAAACCGATGTCGAGGACCCGCACCGAGTGGGTCAGCGCACCGACAGCGAGGTAATCCACGCCGGTGCCCGCGTAGGTTGCCGCGTTCTCCAGGCTCAGCCCGCCCGACGATTCGAGCAGAACAGCAGGCGCTCGGGTGTCCCGACGCTGCACCGCCGCTTGTGTCTGCCACACCGGGAAATTGTCCAGCAGGATCAGCTCGGGGGACTCGGCCAGCACGGCGTCAAGCTGCTCTAGTGAGTCCACTTCGACTTCACACGGCAGCTCCGGTGCAGCTGCCCGCACTGCCCGCAGCGCGTCGACCACCGATCCCATGGCGGCAACATGGTTGTCCTTGATCAATGCGACATCGCCGAGCCCCAGTCGATGGTTGACGCCGCCGCCGACACGCACCGCATACTTCTGCAGCGCACGCAGGCCAGGCAGCGTCTTACGGGTATCTCGGATCTTGGCTTTGGTGCCACGGACGGCGTCGACCCAGGCCGCCGTCACGGTGGCGATCCCGGATAGGTGGCAGACCAGGTTCAGCATGGTCCGCTCCGCGGTCAGCAGCCCCTGGGCCGCTGCCTGCACGGTCAGCAGCGGCTGGCCCGGCTGCACCCGGGCACCGTCCTTGACGCGGTCAAGCACCCGGTAGCCGTCGGCGCCGAGCACCTCGTCGAGGACCAGCAACGCGACATCCACCCCGGCGATCACGCCCGGCTCGCGGGGCACCATCGACGCCGTGGCGACCGCGCCGGCCGGCACGGTGGCCTGCGTGGTGATGTCGAGCCCGTACCTCAGGTCCTCATGCAGGGCGCGCCGAATGGTGTCTCGCGCCGCGTCGAGTTCGCCGTCGGACAGCATCCTCAACCCACCACCGCCAGCGCCTCCACCAGCACCGCGTTGTGGTCGTCAGCCAGCCGGAGCACGCTGCTGCGAGCGTGTTCCGGCACGGCGACCGGATACTCTGCGCGATGGTGACAACCCCGGCTTTCATTGCGCGCCAAGGCCGCCGCAGTCACCGCCCGGGCGGTCAGCGTCAACGCGACGTCTTCGAAATCGCGACGGCCGGTCACCTGGCGGACCGGCGCCTCATCCAGCGTGTCGGACAACCGCTGCAGGCCGGCGGCGTTGCGTAGCACCGCGGCGTCTCGACTCATCGCGCGCTGCAGCTCACGCCGCTTCGGCGCGGTATGGGTGACCGGCTCGAGCTTCGATGCGCATGACCGCCCAGCCGCCGCCGCATGTGCGGCCGCAGCCTTTCCGGCGCGGCCACCAACCACCAAGCCTTCCAGCAAGCTGTTGGACGCCAAACGGTTAGCACCGTGCATCCCGGTGCGGGCCACCTCGCCAGCGGCGAATAGCCCAGCCAGCTCGGTTTGGCCGTACGCATCGGTGACGATGCCGCCGCAGCTGTAGTGTGCCCCCGGAACAACCGGGATCGGTTCACGGACCGGGTCGATGCCAGCAGCCCGGCATGCGGCGGTGACGGTGGGGAACCGGACGGCGAAGCCGTCGATGCCGCGGGCATCGAGGTAAACGCACGAATCGCCGGTGGTCTTCAGCCGCGCGTCGATGGCAGCCGCGACAACATCGCGCGGCGCCAGATCGCCCATGGGATGCACTCCTGCTGTTACCGAATTGCCGTTGCTATCAAGCAATATCGCACCCTCGCCGCGGATGGCTTCGGTGACCAGCGGCCGCCGGCCGCCGGTGCCGGTACCCGCCGCGAAAAGCATGGTCGGGTGAAACTGTATGAACTCGAGATCGCTGACCGCCACACCAGCCCATAGCGCCAACGCGATCCCATCGCCGGTGGAGCCCTCAGGATTGGTGGTCGCGCCGTAGAGGTGCCCGAGCCCACCGGAGGCCAGGATCACCGAAGGCGCGTTGACAATGCCCCATCCGTCTGGGTTGAGCACCGACACCCCGTTCACCGCGGCGCCGTCGTGTAGTACCCGCAACGCCACGTGGCCAGTGCGGATGTCCAACACGTCGGCGGCGTGGTCGAGCGCCCGCTGCACCTCGGCGCCGGTGGCATCGCCACCCGCGTGCACGATGCGTCGCCGCGAGTGCCCGCCTTCGCGCGTCAGAGCCCACCGACCGGGAACCGATTCGTCGAAACGCGCTCCGGCACCGACCAATTCAGTAACCGCGCGGTAGCCGTCGGCGACAATCGAGTAGACGGCGTCGGGATCGCACATGCCTGCCCCTGCCGCCAGGGTGTCGGCGACATGGGCGTCGACAGAATCATCGGAGCCCGGCAATACCACTGCGATGCCGCCTTGCGCGTAGTGCGTCGCGGTCGCGCCGCGCTGCTGGTCGGCCTTGCTCAGTACGACGACGCTGCGGCCGGCGCGGTGGGCGGCCAGCGCGGCAGCCAAACCCGCTGCGCCGGTTCCGATTACCACCACATCGGCAGCGTGCCGCCACTGGGGACCGGCCATCATTCGCCGCCGCCCGGCTGCCCGATTCCGATCATCCGCTGCACACTGCGCTGGCCCGCCGCGGCGATTTCCGGGTCGACGTGAACTTCGTCGGCGCCCTCGACCAGACAGCGCAGCAGTGCACCGGGGGTGATCATCTTCATGTACTTGCACGACGCGCGGTCGTTGACCGCGCGGAAGTCGATTTCCGGTGCTGCCCGGCGCAGCTGATACAACATGCCGACCTCGGTGGCGACCAGAACTTTGCGGGACTGCGTCTGGCTGGCGGCCGCGAGCATGCCGCCAGTGGACAAAATCTTCACCCGGTCCGGCGGGAAGGCGCCGTCACCAGCGAGGTACAACGCCGAGGTCGCGCACCCGCATTCCGGGTGTACAAACAGCTCGGCGTCGGGATGTGCACGAGCCTGATCAGTGAGCTCGTCACCGTTAATCCCGGCGTGCACGTGACATTCCCCGGCCCACACATGAACGTTCTTGCGGCCAGTCACGCGACGGACGTGGGCGCCCAGGAATTGGTCTGGGCAGAACAGCACCTCGCGACTGGGGTCGATGGACTCGACCACGTCCACCGCATTCGACGAGGTACAGCAGATATCGGTGAGCGCCTTCACCGCCGCCGTGGTGTTGACATAAGACACCACCACGGCGCCAGGGTGCTCGTCCTTCCAGGCGCGCAGCTGGTCGGGGGTGATCGAATCGGCCAGGGAACAGCCCGCCCGCTGGTCTGGGATGAGCACGGTCTTGTTGGGGCTGAGGATTTTGGCAGTCTCGGCCATAAAGTGCACGCCGCAGAACACGATGGTGTCCTCGGGCGCCGCGGCGGCGATCCGCGACAGCGCCAGCGAGTCCCCCACGTGGTCAGCGACATCCTGGATGGCGGGCAGCTGGTAGTTGTGCGCAAGCACAGTGGCGCCACGTAATCGCGCCAGCCGGCGAATCTCGGCGGCCCAGTGCTCGTCCCCGTCCACGCCGGCGTAGCCGGCCGGTGAATTGGTGATGCCGGCAACCATGGCAGTCATGTCGCCGGCGAGCGGCTCCATGCCATTCAGCACCGTCACGGCGGCTCCTTTCGGCACCGGAGGTTTTCGACTTATAATCGAAAACATGGCCCATGGTAGCACCGCGCACGAAGTGCTCGCGGTCGTGTTCCAGGTTCGCCGAGTTGCCGAGCAGGTGAAGGAAGCCCCGCAACCGGAAAAACCGCAGCTTAACGTGCTGTTATGGGAACGTGCCCGGGATCCGCAACGGGGTGCGTGGTCGCTGCCGGGCGGACAACTGCGCAACGACGAGGACATGACCAACTCGGTTCGGCGCCAACTGGCCGAAAAAGTCGATCTTCGGGAGCTCGCACATCTGGAGCAGCTCGCTGTGTTCTCCGAACCTGACCGACTACCGGGCACTCGGATGATCGCGTCTACCTTTCTGGGATTGGTGCCCTCCCCCGCCACCCCCGAGTTGCCGCCAGACACCCGCTGGCACCCGCTGAGCACGCTGCCACCGATGGCCTTCGATCACGGCCCGATGGTGACTCACGCACGCGCCAGACTGGTCGCCAAAATGTCTTACACAAACATCGGATTCGCTTTGGCTCCAAAGGAATTCGCGTTATCAACGCTGCGTGACATTTACGGGGCCGCGCTGGGGTATCAGGTCGACGCGACGAATCTGCAACGGGTACTGGCCCGCCGCGGCGTCATTACCCAGACCGGCACCATCGCGCAGTCCGGCCGCAGCGGCGGACGCCCGGCCGCGCTGTACCGATTCACCGACTCGCAGTTGAGGGTTACTGACGAATTTGCCGCGCTGCGGCCGCCCGGGAATTAGCCACGCGGTAGTAACTGGGGCACCACCAGTGTGAGCTCGCTAACCACACGGCCCGATGGTTTGGTCACCGGCCGTTCATGCGGAAGAATGCCGCATGGCCACGAATGCCGGACGGCCACGAAGGGAGCCTCGATGGTGGAGCTCGGCAATCTGGCGGGGACGAGCAGCGCGGAGTGGATCGGCCGCGCGCTGCACGAGACGTTGCAGCGCAAGGTACGCCCGCTGCTGCCGTCGGACGACCCGTTCTACCAGCCGCCGCCTGGCTATCAGCACGCCACCCCCGGGACCGTGCTGCGCTCCCGTGACGTCGAGGTGGCGTTCCTGGGCCTGATCCCGCAACCCTTCACCGCGACCCAGCTGCTCTACCGGACGATGGACATGAACGGCAAGCCGGAGGCGACGGTGACCACGGTGATCCTCCCGGCCGAGTTTGCTCCCGGCCAGACCTGCCCGCTGCTGTCGTATCAATGCGCGATCGACGCCATGTCGTCCCGCTGTTTTCCGTCCTATGCGCTGCGCCGAAAGGCCAAGGCCCTCGGGTCACTGACCCAGTTCGAGCTTTTGATGATCATCGCTGCCCTCGCCGAGGGATGGGCGATCTCGGTACCTGACCACGAGGGCCCCCACGGATTGTGGGGCGCGCCCTATGAGCCTGGCTACTGCGTGCTGGACGGCATCCGGGCCGTCCTGAGCTCTGAGCGCATCGGATTGTCCCCAGCGACGCAGATCGGGCTGTGGGGATATTCCGGCGGCGGGCTGGCCAGCGCGTGGGCTGCCGAAGTATGTGCCGAGTACGCACCTGAGCTGAACATTGTCGGAGCGGTGCTGGGATCGCCGGTCGGCGACCCAGGCCACACCTTCCGCCGGCTCAACGGCGGCTTTCTTTCAGGTCTGCCCGCGCTGGTAGTGGCCGCACTCTCACACACCTACCCTGCCCTGGACAAGGTCATCAAAGAGCACGCTAACGACGAGGGACGCGCCCTGCTGGCGCGGCTGGAGCAGATGACCACGGTGGGCGCGGTCATCAAGATGGCGGGAAAGGACATCGGCGACTATCTCGACGAACCGCTCGAAGAAACCCTGTCCAGACCGACGGTTGCGCATGTCTTCGACAACATCAAGCTGGGCTCCGGGGTGCCCACCCCACCGGTCTTGATCGTGCAGGCCATCCACGACTATCTCATCGACGTCCACGACATCGACGTGCTGGCCGACGCCTATTCGGCCGGCGGTGCCAACGTGACCTATCACCGGGACCCGTTCAGCGAGCACATGTCCCTGCACCCGCTGTCTGTCCCGATGACCCTTGGCTGGCTCGCGGACCGATTCGCCGGCCGACCACTGACCGATCATCTGATCAGGACCAGCTGGCCGACGATGCTCAATCCGGCGACCTACGTCGGCCTAATACGACTGGCGGTGATCGCGGCCAAGGTCATCACCGGCAGGAAAGTGCGTCGCCACCAGCCCTGACGGCCGCTACGGCACGGAGGCTTCGGGCTCCATGGGTAGCGCCTTCGACGACTTATCAACGACCGGTTGACCGCCCAGATCGTCGCGTCCGTTCGCGGCCGCAAGCACCGCATACACCAGCGCGGCGATGCCCGCCGGCCAGAGCACGGTGGCCGCTACCTGTAGCGGTCCGTGCGCGAAAAACACCGGCGGTGCCTGAATGACGTGCGCCACCTTGTGGTCGTCTGACAGCGATACTGCGTCGAAATTCACGGCACCGTAGCGCATCCAAACCAACAGCGCCCCCACCGCTGTCGCGGTAGCGGCGCAGGTCATCAAGCCGATCGCGAGCCCGATAACCATCCCCGGCCCACGGCGCTCGCGCCACTGCCACGCCAGCACCGACACCATCACCGCCACCACCGTCAGCAAGCCCAACATCAGGCATGGCGCGACGAAGAAGTGCTCGGACTCGTTGCCAAGGTAGTCGTGTACTCGCTCGCCCGTCCGGGTGAGCGCCACTACCGCATGGATCGGTGGGGCAATCCAGGCCCACAGCCCGCCGATCAACACACCAGTCACCGCAAGACCCAGCACCACCCCGACCATCACACGCCCCAGCGGCGGGCAGCTGACATCAGAAACCCCCGGCGCGCAATGGTCGGTCACCGCTGTGCCTCCATGTCAGCCGAGTCCACCTGTCCGTGCCGCGAGCACTTCGCCCGCCAGCCGTCGGGACGAACCTGCACAACCATCCGCCGTCCGCATTCCGCACAAAATCGAGGAGGCTCCAGGCCCAACCGGGCCGTTGTGGGCGTCGCAGCGCCCGCCGGTTCCCCGGTGTAGACGTTATAGACGCCCGCACCAATCGGAGCAGGAAGATCCCGAACCACAGTCCTTAATTTCTACAGGCTGGCTTACAAGCTGGCATTGAGTGCCTTGATGGGCATTTGCAGATCGTCGAGCAATTCCAGATCGGCTTCGGCGGGCCGGCCCAGCGTGGTCAAGTAGTTCCCCACGATCACCGCGTTGATTCCGCCCAACATGCCCTGCTTAGCGCCCAGGTCGCCCAGGGTGATCTCGCGGCCGCCGGCGAAGCGCAGGATCGTGCGCGGCAACGCCAGTCGGAACGCGGCCACCGACTTTAATGCTTCGCTGGCCGGCATCACCTCGAGGTCGCCAAAAGGGGTACCGGGCCGCGGGTTGAGAAAGTTCAACGGCACCTCATCGGGACCGAGTTCGGCCAGTTCAGCAGCGAATTCCGCGCGCTGCTCCAGTGTCTCCCCCATGCCGAGGATGCCGCCACAGCACACCTCCATGCCGGCGTCTCGCACCATCGATAACGTTTGCCAGCGCTCTTCCCAGGTGTGGGTGGTGACGACGTTGGTGAAAAACGAGCGGGCAGTCTCGAGGTTGTGATTGTAGCGATGCACGCCGATACCCGAGAGCTGCTCCACCTGCTCGGCGGTCAGCATCCCCAACGAGCAAGCGATGTTGATCTCGACTTCGTTGCGAATCGCCTCGATGCCGGCCGCAACCTGGGCCATCAACCGCTCATCGGGCCCGCGTACCGCCGCCACGATGCAGAATTCGGTGGCACCTGACTTGGCGGTCTGCTTGGCTGCCTCGACCAGGCTGGGGATATCCAGCCAGGCGCTGCGCACCGGCGACGCGAACAATCCAGACTGCGAGCAGAAATGGCAATCCTCTGGGCAGCCACCGGTTTTCAGACTGATGATGCCCTCGACCTCGACCTCTGGGCCGCACCAGCGCATCCGCACGTCGTGGGCTAGCGCCAACAGTTCCTCGAGTCGGTCGTCGGGTAGCCGCAGCACCTGCAGCACCTGATCCCGGCTCAGACCCTCACCGCGCTCTAGCACCTGCCGGCGGGCCTGAGTCAAAATGTCAGCCGCGATGTCAGTGTTTTCGGTATCCCCATCACCATTAGTTGGCCGAGTCGCCGCCTGAGTCACTCAGTACTCCTTCACGTCTTAACTGGGTCCGAGCTTGCGGACACCGAAGCGGTCCACCAGGCTCTTCGCGGCCTGACATGAACGGTGTTCACGTTAGGGTAGCCGTTTGCACCTGAACAAACTCGATGCCGTCAGCCAGTGACAGCTTCGCCGGCGCGCCGCGGGGTTGGGTCCGCCGTCTCGTAGTGAAGCGTCGCGATCTTGTTGCCGCACCACCAGGTCAACTGATCAGGTATTCGATGCG
Organism: Mycobacterium haemophilum DSM 44634; assembly: GCF_000340435.2. Taxonomy (NCBI): domain Bacteria; kingdom Bacillati; phylum Actinomycetota; class Actinomycetes; order Mycobacteriales; family Mycobacteriaceae; genus Mycobacterium; species Mycobacterium haemophilum. Next base: position 1,999,413 of record NZ_CP011883.2, on the reverse strand, counting down.
CTTGTTGCCGTCCCAGCGGCGCAGGCCGGCGAAGCGGCCGTCGATCTGTGACGGCCGACCCGCAATACGCAGCGCCCGCCCGAGTTGAGCACCACCGACCCGACGGGCCAACGTGACATGTGCGGTCCACTGGCCGGGCCGGATGTTGGACAGCGGCGCAACCACCGTGGGCAGAGTGCTTGGAGGGCCCGGAAAGCACAGCCGATGCACCTCGGCGTGCAGGACTAACAAATCGCTGGTCGGCACCACGAGTCGGGCGAACACCACGTTGGCTCGGCCGAACAGCACCGGCGCACCGATCGTGGCGCCCAGCGGCAGCCGCTGGCTCACCGGACCTAGCAGCTCATCGACCTCGGCGCCGATATGTTCAGCAACGGCCAACGTCACGTGCGGACGGCTGGCTGGCGCCTGGCTGGGTATTCCGGCGCTGGCCAGCTGGTCCCAGATGCGACGGATCGCCGACTCGGTGTCGGGGTCGAAGACCAGCTCGATCGAATGCACCATCAGCGGACCAACGTGGTTACCCAGTCCCGGTCGAAGACCGCCGCGCTCAACGCCGCGAAGTCCGTGGCGTGCATCGATCCGGCCCCGGCGGGCAGCGTGGCCCGCAGTGGAGCCAGCCGGGCCAGCGCAGACCGATTGGATGTCTGCGCCGCACCGGGCCGCTCCGGCCAGCTGCCGATCACCAAGCCGGCGCACGAAACCCCTCGGGTGGCCAGCGCCTCCAGAGTCAGCGCGGTGTGGTTGAGGGTGCCCAATTCCACGCTGGCCGTGACCAGTGCCAACGCACCTAGCTCGACAGCGAGATCACGCAAGGTGGAGCCCGCGTCGGCGAGTTCGACCAGCAGGCCGCCGGCGCCTTCTACCAAAGTCAAGCGTCCGGGGCGATCCAGGCCGGCGATGAGCTCCAGTAATTGCTCGCGGGTGGGTAAGGCCATCCCGACGTGTTCGGCGGCGGCGGCCGGCGCCAGTGGCTGCGGGTATCTCGCCAGGCCGGTGAGTTCGGTAATCCCAGATAATCGGGCCACCTCGGCGAGGTCGTCGTCTCCGATCTGAGTTCCGGTCTGAACCGGTTTACACACCGCCACGTCGAGGCCAGCCTGACGCGCGTGACACGCCAGCGCCGCACAGGCGACCGTCTTGCCGACGCCCGTGCCAGTACCGGTAACGATGACGACGGTCAACGGCGCACCACAGAGCGGCCACCAAGAACGTCCGTCAACACCTGCCGCGCCACCTCCAGCTCGGCGCTGTCGAGAGACGCGCGCGCGGTCAACCGCAGCCGTGACGTCCCGGCGGGCACGGTCGGCGGCCGGAAGCAGCCCACCCGCACGCCGGCGTCCAGGCAGGCGGTCGCGGCGGCCAACGCTACCTCCGGATCGCCCAAAACCACCGAGACCACCGCCGACTGCGGCAGCTTGGGCACATCGCAGATGGTGGCCAGGGTGCGGGCGTGCCGCAGCACCGCCTCCGGACGCCACGTCTCGGCCTTCAGGATTCGCAGCGCGGCCCGCGCAGCGCCTACCGCTGCGGGTGCCAGCCCGGTGTCGAAGATGAACGGACGGGCGGTATTGATCAGATGAGCGCGCACCGCCGACGGCCCGAGAACCGCACCCCCCTGACTGCCGAGCGCCTTGGACATGGTCGTCGTGATCACCACGTCGGGCGCACCCGCCAGCCCGACCTCGTGGACCAGCCCGCGCCCACCACCACGCACACCGAGGCCGTGCGCCTCATCGACGAGGAGCAGCGCGCCGCGCCGACGGCACACATCATGCAACTCCGAGATAGCGGCCAGCACACCGTCGGCGCTGAACACCGAGTCGGTGACGACGACCGCACGCTCCTCGTGGCGTGACCTCAGCGCGGCGTCCACGGCGTCGACGTCGCGGTGCGGTGTCACCACCACCCGCGCACGCGACAGCCGGCAGGCATCCACCAGGGACGCGTGCGAATGGGCATCGGAGACGATCAGCGAGCCCGGGCCGGACAAACCGACCACCGCCCCCAGGTTGGCGGCGTATCCGGAAGAGAACAGCAGGCCGGCGGCGGCGCCGACAAATTCAGCGAGCTCGGATTCCAATTCGTGGTGCAGTGCGGTATCGCCGGTGACCAGGCGAGATCCGGTGGCGCCGGCACCCCAGACCCGCAGCGCGGCAACACCCCCGTCGATAACGTCGGGATGTTGGGAGAGGCCCAGATAGTCGTTGGAGGCCAGATCCAGCTCGGTGGCAACGGCTGGGCGCGGCCGCAGCGAGCGGCGCAGCCCGGCCCCGCGGCGCTGTTGCTCCACTGCCTCCAGCCAGGCCAGCGGTGACGTCTCGATCGGGGCCTTCATCGGCCTTCAGCCTACGAGTCCCGCGACCTCGACCATCGCGGAGGTGATCTGGGCGATCTCGACGGGCGGGCAGATGTAGGGCGGCATCGCGTACACCAGGTTGCGGAACGGGCGCAGCCAGACACGTCGGTCCAGCGCCGCCGGGGTGGCAACGGCCAGGTCAACTGACCGGTCGCATTCGATAACACCGATAGCACCGCACACACGCACATCAGTCACACCGGGTAAGCCCCGGGCGGCTTCGAGCCCGGCCGTCAGGCCAGCCGATATTTCGGCAACACGGGACCGCCAGTCCTGGCCTAGCAACACCTCGACGCTGGCCACCGACACGGCACAGGCCAGCGGATTGGCCATGAACGTGGGCCCATGCATCAGCGCGCCGGCCGCACCGGCGCTGATGGTGTGTGCGATATCGGTCGTGCACAGGGTGGCGGCCAGGCTCAGGTATCCGCCGGTGAGGGCTTTGCCGACACACATGACGTCCGGGCTCACCGCGGCGTGGTTGGCGGCGAAAAGCTCACCGGTACGCCCGAAACCGGTCGCGATCTCGTCGAAAATCAGCAGCACGTCGTGCCGCCGGCAGATGTCGCGCACATCACACAGATACCGCGGGTCGTGGAAACGCATCCCGCCGGCGCCCTGCACCACTGGCTCGACAACCACAGCCGCAAGTTCGGCGGCGTGCTGCGCCAGTTGCGTCTCGAACGCCGTGCTGTAGGCGGGGTCGTAGTCGCGGGGCACCTGCGGGGCGAACACTTGCCGCGCCAAAATGTCGGTCCACAGCGAGTGCATGCCGCCGTCGGGGTCGCAGATGCTCATCGGCGTGAAGGTGTCCCCGTGGTAGCCGCCACGCCAGGTCATCAGGCGCCGCTTGGCCGGCTGGCCGCGGCTGCGCCAGTACTGCAACGCCATCTTCACCGCGACTTCCACCGAAACCGACCCGGAGTCGCTGAAGAAGACCGTCTCCAAACCCGCCGGGGTGATGTCCACTAGGAGCTGCGCTAACCGGGCCGCAGGTTCGTGGGTCAATCCGCCGAACATGACGTGATTCATCGCACCCAGTTGAGTGGTCAGCGCCGCGTCCAGCACTGGGTGACCGTGACCATGGATCGCGGTCCACCAGGAGCTCATCGCGTCGAGCACCTCGATCGGCTTGCCGTCGCGGATCAGCGTCAGCCACGCGCCGCGAGCGGCGACCGCGACCACGGGTGGTAGCACCCCCGTGCCTTTAGAGCCGGTCGCAGCACCGATGGTGCTGTAGGGATGCCACAGATGGGCGGCGTCGATCGCGCCGATCTGCTCGGGCGTCAACCCGGGACCCCGACCCGAAACAGTCCCAGACATAGAGATCGAGGGTAAAGCAAGAGGGCGGATTCGCCGGCGCCACACTCGGCCGTCTCGGGCCGTCCTACTGTGGGTCGCGCAAACCCCGACCATCGGGGAGCATTGGACGGCATGGCTGCGCCGCATCAGCCCCAAGACCCCTTTCCGGCTGATGACTGCAACGACCAGCCAGCACGGACACTCCGGTTGCGGGTGGCCGTCTGGGACCTGACCTGCACAGTCGCGCTATTGACGCTGCTCGTCGTGCTGGCCACAGCGACAGATTGGCCGGTACGGCTCTTCGGTTTCGTCACGACGGTGTGCCCGGCAGGTACGTGCGGACCGGTGCCATACGGAATCGATATGTGGATCCTTCCGGTGGTGTGGGGCGGTATCGGTGCAGCGATCGCCGCGGCCGGCATCGGGCCGTTCGTATCCCTCTTGAAGGGTTGGTACCTGTCCTTCTGGCCGGTCTTGTCGCTCACCATCCTGATAGTCAGCGCGGTGACAGGCTCCCTGATCACCACCTTCAGCGAACGTTATTGGCTCTGACGGCGCCACCGTGGTGGTTCACCGCACGGTGCGACAACACGTGTGCGGATGGTGAAACCGAAATCACAGCTGTGCAACCACGATTGGGCGCACCAGTCACCGTCCGGTCACGTTACGACAAAAAATCCTTGGTGGACGATGTGAGCTATGGGCCACCGGCAATTTCTGCTGTAAAAGTTACTGCAGTGACTGATGTGACTCAGCGGTGATTCACGTTCCCCAGTGGCATGCGGCGGCGCTCGGCCCCAGCGAGTAGACCTCGTGTGAGTCATGAAATAGCGGCCGATGCGCAACGGCACCGCGCTGAGGCCCAAAAACGCCCTTGAGGGCCAAGAAGATTGGTATCCAAATGAATCGCATCTACGCCTTCGTGATCGGCCTGGCACTGCTGGTGACGCCGATGCTCACCTGCGGTCTCGCCTCCGCTGACTCGGGCACCAGGCCGATGGACTACCAGCAAGCCACCGACATCGTCGTCACGCGCGCTCTCGCGCAGCGCGGCGTGCCGTTCTCCTGGGCCGGCGGCGGTGTTAGCGGCCCCACTCGCGGCACCGGTACCGGTATCAACACTGTCGGATTCGACGCCTCGGGCCTGATCCAATACGCCTACGCCGGCGCCGGACTTAAGCTGCCACGTTCCTCCGGCGAGATGTACAAAGTCGGCCAGAAGGTGCTACCGCAGCAAGCACGCAAGGGCGACCTGATCTTCTACGGTCCCGAAGGCACCCAAAGCGTCGCGATGTATTTAGGCAACGGGCAGATGGTCGAGGTCAGTGACGTCGTCCAAGTATCGCCAGTGCGCAGCAACGGCATGGCGCCTTACCTGGTCCGGATTCTCGGGACCCAACCGGCGCCAGTGCCGCAAGCACCCCTGCAGCAGCCGCCAACCCTGCCAGCACCGCAGCAAGCGCCACCGCAGCGGGCACCCTTGCAGCACATGCCTTTGCAGGTGCCAGTGCGACCCGCTCCGGTCAGTACCGCGCGGTAGCCCTTCCCGGGACTTGCTCGGCCCGCCGAACACCGCCACCTGCTCCCTCGCTGACGGCATCGATGTTCAGCGAATCCGATGAGCCGCCTCGCCCGGAGCGCGCGCAGTCAGGAGCAGGTGGCGGTCTTCGGTAAATTGGCGGTCAATCATGCAGACCCTGTCACCGCCTTCGCCACCGGTCGCCACCGCGAAGCCCGTTACTCCAGCAGCGCGCGCTGCGGGGCCCTCGGGGTTCTATCGCCACGATCTCGACGGCTTACGCGGTATCGCGATCGCGTTGGTCGCCATATTCCACGTCTGGTTCGGTCGGGTTTCTGGCGGCGTGGACGTGTTTCTGGCGCTGTCCGGGTTCTTTTTCGGCGGCAAGATCCTTCGCGCCGCGCTCAACCCGGTCCCCTCGCTGTCGCCGGTAGCCGAAACGATCCGGCTGGTCCGTCGGCTGCTTCCGGCTCTGGTCGTGATGCTCGCCGGCTGCGCGTTGCTCACCGTCGTGGTGCAACCACAGACTCGCTGGGAGACGTTCGCCGACCAGAGCCTAGCCAGTTTGGGCTACTACCAGAACTGGGAGCTGGCCGGCACGGCGTCCAACTATCTGCGGGCAGGCGAGGCCGTCAGCCCGTTACAGCACATCTGGTCAATGTCCGTGCAGGGGCAGTTCTACATCGCCTTCCTGCTGCTTGTTGCCGGATGTGCCTACCTCTTTAGGCGCCCACTGGGTACCCAGCTGCGGACCATGTTCGTGGCGCTGCTGGGCGCGTTGACGATCGCGTCCTTCGGGTACGCAATCTTTGCTCATCAGGCTTACCAAACCACGGCCTACTACAACAGCTTCGCGCGCGCGTGGGAGTTGCTGCTGGGAGCGCTGGCGGGCGCGGCGGTGCCCTATATTCGCTGGCCGGCCTGGCTACGCACGGTCGTCGCCACCGTCGCGCTGGCGGCGATCCTGTCCTGCGGGGCCTTGATCGACGGTGTCAAGGAATTCCCCGGCCCGTGGGCATTGGTGCCCGTCGGGGCCGCGATGCTGATGATCCTTGCCGGGGCCAACCGGCAGGGTCCCGGTACCAGCGACAACATGCCGCTACCCAATCGATTGCTAGCGACCGCGCCGCTGGTGGCGTTGGGTGCGATGGCGTACTCGCTGTACTTGTGGCACTGGCCGCTGCTGATCTTCTGGCTGTCCTATACCGGCCACCACCACGCCAATTTCGTCGAAGGCGCCGCGCTGCTGCTGGTGTCCGGAGTGCTGGCGTACCTGACCACCCGGCTGGTCGAGAACCCGCTGCGGTACCGCACACCCGTCAGCACCGAATGCCCGTCGCCCGCCCGGGCCGCCGGCTGGCAGTTGCGCCTGCGCCGGCCGACGATGGCGTTGGGATCAATGGTGGTGTTGCTGGGCGTCGCGCTGACCGCAACCTCATTCACCTGGCGCCAGCACGTCGTCGTTTTGCGCGCCGCCGGCAAGGAGCTCAGCGCCCTCAATGCCCAGGACTATCCGGGTGCGCGTGCCCTGACCACCGACGTGCGGGTACCCACCCTGCCGATGCGACCCACTGTCCTGGAAATCAAGGACGACCTGCCGGCCTCCACCAAGGACGGCTGCATCAGTGACTTCGTCAACCCGGCCGTGGTCAACTGCACCTACGGCGATCTCACCGCCAGCCGGACCATCGCGCTGGCGGGCGGGTCGCACGCAGAACACTGGCTACCTGCGCTGGACCTGCTTGGGCAGCTGCACCACTTCAAAGTGGTGACCTATCTCAAAATGGGCTGCCCGTTGTCCACCGAGCAAGTCCCGCTGATCATGGGCAACAACGCGCCGTACCCGCAGTGCCGCGAGTGGGTGCAAACGACGATGACCAAGTTGCTCTCCGACCGTCCCGACTACGTGTTCACTACATCGACCCGACCGTGGAACATCAAAGCCGGCGACGTGATGCCGGCGACCTACCTGGGGATCTGGCAAGCGTTGTCCGACAACAACATTCCTATCCTCGGCATGCGCGACACCCCGTGGCTAGTCAAAAATGGCCAACCGTTCAATCCAGCGGACTGCCTGGCCAAAGGCGGCAACGCGGTGTCGTGCGGCATCAAGCGTTCCAACGTGTTGGCCGATCGCAATCCCACTCTGGATTTCGTCGAGCAGTTCCCGCTCCTCAAGCCACTTGATGTGTCTGACGCAATCTGCCGCCCGGATATCTGCCGCGCGGTCGAAGGGAACGTGCTGATCTACCATGGCGCTCACCACCTGTCGCCCACCTACGTGCGCACCCTGTCCGACGAGCTCGGCCGGCAGATCGCAGCGAACACGGGTTGGTGGTAGCTAGCGCACCCAGGACCCACCCCAACGCGGATAAGGTCGAGTGATGTCGTCGAACAATCCAGCTACGGCTTCGACACGTTCGGACGCCGCGCGTGAGCCGACGTTACCTAACGTGTGGCCGGGCACTGCTTATCCGCTGGGGGCGACCTATGACGGCGCTGGCACCAACTTTTCGCTATTCTCCGAAATCGCCGACAAGGTTGATTTGTGTCTGATCGCCGACGACGGCAGCGAGTCGCGGATCCCTCTCGACGAGGTGGACAGCTATGTCTGGCATGCCTATTTGCCGAACATCGCCCCGGGCCAGCGTTACGGATTTCGTGTTCACGGGCCCTTCGATCCGCGGGCCGGCCATCGATGTGACCCAAGCAAGCTGCTGCTCGACCCGTACGGGAAATCATTCCACGGTGATTTCACGTTCAGCCAGGCGCTGTTCTCCTACGACGTGGACGCCGTTGACCCGCACGGCGACTCGGCAGACCCCGGCATTCCCCCGATGGTCGACTCACTCGGCCACACCATGACCAGCGTGGTGATCAACCCGTTCTTCGACTGGGCGTTCGACCGGGCACCACTCATCCCGTACCACGAGACCGTTATCTATGAAGCCCATGTCAAGGGCATGACACAGGCACACCCGGGCATCCCCGAAGAACTCCGCGGCACCTACGCCGGGTTGGCCCACCCGGCGATCATCGATCATCTCAAGTCGCTCAACGTCACCACTCTTGAGCTGATGCCGGTACACCAATTCCTGCACGACCAGCGACTGCTACAGCTAGGCTTACGAAACTACTGGGGTTACAACACATTCGGGTTCTTTGCTCCGCATTATCAGTACGCATCGAATCTGCAGGCCCGCAGTGCGGTAGCCGAGTTCAAGACCATGGTGCGCAGCCTGCACGAAGCCAATATCGAGGTCATCCTCGACGTGGTCTATAACCACACCGCCGAAGGCAACCATCTAGGCCCGACAATCAACTTCCGCGGCATCGACAACGCCGCCTATTACCGGCTTGTCGACGACGACCTGCGGCTGTACAAGGACTTCACCGGGACCGGCAACAGCCTCAATGCCCGTCACCCGCACACCCTGCAGCTGATCATGGACTCGCTACGCTACTGGGTACTCGACATGCACGTCGACGGGTTCCGGTTCGACCTGGCGTCCACGTTGGCCCGGGAGTTCTACGATGTCGACCGATTGAGCGCGTTCTTCGATCTGGTGCAACAAGATCCGGTGGTCAGCCAGGTCAAGCTGATCGCCGAGCCGTGGGACGTCGGCGAAGGTGGCTACCAGGTAGGCAATTTCCCCGGGCTATGGACCGAATGGAACGGCAAGTACCGCGACACCGTGCGCGACTACTGGCGGGGCGAGCCGGCCACCCTCGGTGAGTTCGCCTCCCGGCTGACCGGGTCCTCGGACCTCTACGAGGCGACCGGCCGGCGCCCCAGCGCCAGTATCAACTTCGTGACCGCGCACGATGGATTCACGCTGGGCGACTTGGTGTCATACAACGAGAAACACAACGAAGCCAACGGCGAAGACAACCGCGACGGAGAAAATCACAACCGCTCGTGGAATTGCGGCGTCGAGGGACCCACCGACGACCCCGAAATCCTGGCGCTGCGCGCTCGCCAAATGCGCAACATGTGGGCCACCTTGATGGTCAGCCAAGGAACGCCCATGATCGCGCACGGCGACGAGATCGGACGTACCCAACTGGGCAATAACAACGTGTACTGCCAAGACTCCGAATTATCTTGGATGGATTGGTCATTGGTTGACAAGAATGCCGACTTGCTTGCTTTTGCGCGCAAAGCGACACACTTGCGCAAGCAGCATCCGGTGTTTCGTCGCCGCCGTTTCTTCGAGGGAGAACCAATCCGGAGCGGTGACGAAGTCCGCGATATCGCCTGGTTGACACCGGCCGGCCAGGAAATGACACACGAGGATTGGGGCAGGGGCTTCGATAAGTGCGTGGCGGTGTTTCTGAACGGCGACGCCATTACCGCGCCCAACGCCCGCGGTGAGCTGGTGGTCGACGACTCATTTCTGTTGTGTTTCAACGCTCATGATCATGGCATGGAGTTCGTCACGCCGCACACAGACTACGCGCAAGAGTGGACCGTGGAGCTGGACACCAACGACCCCGTCGGTGATGCCGACCTGACGGTGACAGCCGAGCAAAACATCTTAGTGCCGGCGCGATCGCTGCTGGTGCTCCGTAAGACCGCCTGACACATGGCTTTTCCGGTGCTTTCCACCTACCGGTTGCAGCTGCGTGGTCCGTCCAGCGGATTTGGGTTCACCTTCGCTGACGCCGAAGACCAGCTGGACTATTTCGACGAGCTCGGGGTGACGCATCTGTACCTATCCCCGATCATGACCGCGGTCCACGGGTCCAGCCACGGGTACGACGTCACCGACCCGACGACGGTGTCCGCAGAGCTCGGCGGTCCCGATGGCCTGGCGCGGCTGGCGGCCGCGGCGCGGGCGCGCGGTATGGGCCTGGTCGTCGACATCGTGCCCAACCACGTCGGAATCGACAAGCCCGGACAAAACCCGTGGTGGTGGGACGTCTTACAGCACGGCCGGAATTCCGCCTACGCAACGTTCTTCGACATCGACTGGGACCTTGACGCGCAGGGCCGAATCGTGCTGCCGCTGTTGGGTTCCGACGATGATATCGGCGACTTGAAAGTTGACGGGGACTTGCTGCAGCTGGGCGATCTAGCGTTGCCGATCGCCCCCGGCACCGGCCCCCGAACCGACACTGACAGCGGCGCGCAGGTGCACGACCGCCAACATTACCGGCTGGTGGGGTGGCGGCGCGGGGTCTGCGGTTATCGCCGTTTCTTTTCGATCACCTCGCTGGCCGGGCTGCGACAGGAAGATCGCGCGGTGTTCGACGCTAGCCACGCCGAAGTCGCGCGCTGGTTCACCGAAGGACTCGTCGACGGCGTGCGTATCGACCACCCCGACGGTTTGTCAGATCCCTACCGGTATTTACATTGGTTGCGAGAGCTGCTCGGCCCGAACGCCTGGATCGTGATCGAGAAGATCCTAGCCGTCGACGAGGCGCTGGAGCCCAGCCTGCCGGTCGCCGGCACCACCGGCTATGACGTGCTGCGAGAAGTGGGCGGAGTCTTTATCGATCCGACTGGGGAGCCTGCGCTGACGGCGCTCGTTGGGTCCGCCGGCGTGGATTATCACGCTATGCCAAAAATGTTGGCGGAGCTCAAGCTCCGCGTGGCTACCGACACTCTGGCCAGTGAGCTGCACAGGTTGCGACGCTGCATCGCCGCGGCATCGGACACCGATCATCCGTTACTGCCCGACGCGGTGGCCGCACTGCTCAGTCATATCGCGGCATACCGCTGCGATTATCCTGGCCAGTCGACGATGCTTTCCGCTGCCTTCGCCGAAACATACGTGACAACACCACAATTGGAGCCAGCATTGCAGGTGATCGCCACTGCCTTGGCGCGCGACGGTGAGCCTGCCGCGCGCCTGCAGCAGCTCTGCGGCGCGGTGACCGCCAAAGCGGCCGAGGATTGTTTGTTCTACCGTGACGCCCGGCTGGTATCACTCAACGAAGTGGGCGGTGCACCACAGCGGTTTGGTGTCGGCGCCGCAGAGTTTCATCACAGCGCCGCCACCCGCGCCCGATTGTGGCCGCAGACGATGACGACGCTGTCTACGCACGACACCAAGCGTAGCGAGGATGTGCGAGCGCGAATCGGCGTGCTGTCCCAGGTGCCGTCACTGTGGTCAGAGTTCCTCACACGCGCCGAGGCCCTTGCCCCCTCCCCCGATGTCGCAACCGCACAGTTTCTCCTGCAGAACATCTTCGGGGTGTGGCCGGTGAGCGGAGAGGTCAGCGGCCAGCTGCGGGAACGACTGCACGGCTACGCCGAAAAGAGCATCAGAGAAGCGGCCTGGCACACCTCATGGAACGGCCCCAACGTCGCTTTCGAGGACAAGGTGCACCGGTGGCTCGATACTGTCCTCGACGGGCCGCTGGCGAACGCGCTGACTGAGCTTGTTGTCCAACTTCATTCGCACGCCGAAAGCGATGCGCTCGGCCAGAAGTTGCTCGCGCTGACCGTGCCCGGTATACCCGATGTCTACCAGGGCTGTGAGCTGTGGGACGACAGCTTGGTCGACCCGGATAACCGCCGCCCGGTCGACTACGCCGCTCGGCGGGCGGCACTGAAGGCAATGCAGCATCCCAAGATTCGGGTCGTCACCACGGCGCTTCGGCTACGGCGCCGTCGTCCGGACAGCTTTCTGCGTGGCCGATATCTTCCGGTACTGGCGACCGGCTCAGCCCGCGATCACATAGTGGCGTTCCGCCGCGGCGCGGACATTCTGGTCGCGGTGACCCGCTGGACGGTGCGGTTGACCGAAACGGGCTGGGGTGACACCCTGCTGCCGATACCCGAGGGCCTGTGGACCGATGCCCTCACCGGCGCGCGGGCTAGTGGGCCGACACCGGCTAACCAGTTGTTCGCGGACCTGCCTGTCGTCGTCTTGGAGCGCACGCATGGCTGAATTCCGGGTCTGGGCACCTAAACCCGAGCTGGTGCGGCTCGACGTCGACGGCGCGGTGCACACGATGAGGCGCTCTGATGACGGCTGGTGGCATACGACCGTCGCGGCGGCACCTGAGGCTCGCTACGGATATCTGCTCGACGATGACCCGGCCGTCCTGCCCGATCCGCGATCGGCCCGCCAACCTGACGGGGTGCACGCCCGCTCGCAGCTATGGTCGGCGTCGGATGGAGCCTGGACCGATAGCGGATGGTCGGGCCGGTCCGTCGAAGGCGCGGTGATCTACGAGCTCCACGTCGGCACCTTCACCCCGGTTGGCACCTTCGAGTCAGCCATCGAAAAGTTGGACTACTTAGTCGATCTCGGGATCGACTTCGTCGAGCTGATGCCGGTCAATTCCTTTTCGGGCAGCCACGGCTGGGGATACGACGGTGTGCTGTGGTACAGCGTGCACGAGCCCTACGGCGGCCCCGAGGGCCTCGTCGCATTCGTTGACGCCTGCCACACCCATGGTTTGGGCGTCTTGATCGACGCAGTGTTCAACCACTTCGGTCCGTCGGGCAACTACCTGCCGCGGTTCGGCCCATACCTCTCGTCGGCTAGCAACCCGTGGGGGGAAGGCGTCAACATTGCCGACGCCGACTCCGACGAGGTGCGCCGCTACATTATCGGATGTGCGCTGCGCTGGATGCGCGACTTTCACGCCGACGGCCTACGGCTGGACGCTGTGCACGCCCTGGTGGACACCACTGCCATTCATATCCTCGAGGAACTCGCCACCGAGACCCGCTGGCTGTCAGAACAGTTGGGTCGCCCGCTGTCGCTGGTCGCCGAAAGCGACCTCAACGATCCGCGGCTGATCACGTCGCCCGATCGAGGCGGTTACGGGATGACCGCGCAATGGGACGACGACATCCATCACGCCATCCACACCGCAGTATCCGGCGAACGTCAGGGATATTATGCGGACTTCGGCGCCCACTCTGACTCCTTGGCCACCTTGGCACACACACTGCGGCACGGCTTCTTCCACGCCGGCACCTATTCGTCGTTCCGACGGCGACGCCACGGGCGGCCGCTGGATACGACAGAACTATCAGGGATTCCGGCTAGCAGGCTCATCGTCTACACCTGTACCCATGATCAGGTCGGCAACCGCGCCCTCGGGGACCGACCATCGCAGTACCTGAACGCCGGCCAGCTGGCGATCAAGGCCGCGCTAGCACTCGGATCACCGTATACTTCAATGCTTTTCATGGGAGAAGAGTGGGGGGCGTCGACCCCGTTCCAGTTCTTCAGCTCACATCCCGAACCGGAGCTGGCGCTGGCCACCGCCGAGGGACGTAAAGCCGAGTTCGCCGAGCATGGTTGGCATTCCGACGAGATTCCCGATCCGCAGGATCCGCAGACATTCCAGCACTCCAAGCTGAACTGGGACGAGGTCGGCTCCGGCGAACACGCGCGGCTGCATAAGCTTTATCGCGATCTGATTGCCTTGCGGCGCAGCGAGCCTGACCTGGCCGATCCTTGGCTGGAACACCTCATCGTTGACTACGACGAAGACCAACGCTGGATCGTGATGCGCCGCAACCGGCTTGTGATCGCCTGCAATCTGGGCACCGAGGCAATTCGGGTGCCGGTCAACGGTGATCTGATACTGGCCTGGGATTCGCCGATCCTCGGTGCGACGAGCACGGCATTGCCTGCGCACTCGTTTGCGATACTGCGCGGTAAGTAACCCTTACACACTGGAATGGCCGATACGATGCACCGCCTCAGCAACTGCGTCGGTGATGCAGACCGTCTCGTCGGGTACCGGGATCCAGACGTTGAGCCCGCGGTCGTGGTGGGCGCCGCACGCGTAGTCGAAGACTCGGCCTTGACATGCCACTCGCCGGCCGTGAGCGCGCGTGTCTGCACGGCGACACGCCGTAAAGCGTGTACAACTGCGGACGCTCGCCGCCTAGAGCCGCCTACAGCAGCAGGTAGCGGTACGCCGGCGAACCGGGCTGCAGGGTTTCGACGTGAATTTCGGTTGCGTACATCCGGGCCAGCAGGCCGTCTAGGTCCGCGGCCGATCCCAGCTGGATACCCACCAGCGCCTCGCCGGTCTCTCGGTTGTTTCGTTTGACGTACTCGAACAAGGTGATGTCGTCGTTGGGTCCGAGCACCTCGTCCAGGAAACGGCGCAACGCACCGGGCTCCTGCGGGAAGTCAACCAGGAAATAGTGTTTGAGGCCGAGGTGGATCAGCGAACGCTCCAACACCTCGCCGTAGCGCAATACGTCGTTGTTGCCGCCCGAGATCAGACAAACCACGGTGGACCCGGGCTCAATATCGGTTTCCAGCAGCCCGGCTACCGACAGCGCGCCCGCCGGCTCAGCGACGATGCCCTCGTTCTGGTAAAGGTCGAGCATCGCGGTGCACACCGCTCCCTCGTCGACGGTGGTGATGGACACCATGTCACCGGCGGCAGCCAACGCGGCGTAGGTCAACGTTCCCGCCCGGTTCACCGCGGCGCCGTCCACGAACTGGTCGACGTAGTCCAGTGTCACCGGCTCGCCCGCGGCCAGCGCGGCCATCATCGCCGCGGCACCGGCCGGCTCGACACCGAGCACCGCGGTGTTCGTCGTCCGCTCGGCCAGGTAGGCGGTCATGCCGGCGATGCAGCCGCCGCCGCCCACCGGGACCACCACTAGGTCAGGCTCCCCAACGAGCGGGGCGAGTTGCGCCAGCACTTCGACGGCAATGGTGCCCTGACCCGCGATGGTGCGGGCGTCGTCATACGGCGGTACCAACGTCGCGCCGGTGCGTTCGACGTCGGCGATCGCCGCGGCAGCGGCAAGATCGTAGGTTGATCCCCCGATTATCAGCTCGATGAATTCCCCACCGTGGTAGCGGATCCGGTCCCGCTTTTGTTTGGGTGTCTTGGCGGGGACATAGACACGGCCGTGCACACCCAATGACCGACACGCATACGCGAAACCCTGCGCATGGTTACCCGCCGAGGAACACACCACGCCGGCGGCGATCTCCTCGGCGGTCAGCTGCACCAACAGGTTGTAGGCGCCGCGCAGCTTGTAAGAGCGCACCGTCTGCAGGTCTTCACGCTTGAGGTACACCGCCGCACCGGTGATCGCCGACAACCGATCGCTGAGCTGCAACGGGGTAGGCGTGACCACCGGCGCGATCCGCTTCGCCGCACCGTCAATGTCAACCGCAGACACCGGTGGGGTCCCGGGGCTTTTACTCAGTTCGGCGGACACCGGTCAATGGTGCCATGCCGTCCGACAAGCAATCAGCTCACCGGGGTCAGCACAAAGACCGGAATCTGGCGCTCAGTCTTGGTCTGGTAGTTGGCGTAGTCCGGCCAGACCTCGACGGCGCGCTGCCACCAGGTGGCCTTCTCGTCGCCGAATACCTCGCGCGCGTCGTAATCGCGACTGACGAGACCGTCCTGCAGCTCGACCCGCGGATTCTGCACCACGTTGTAGTACCAAACCGGGTGTTTCGGAGCTCCTCCTAGTGAGGCGACGATCGCGTACTGGCCATTGTGCTCGACGCGCATCAGCGGGGTTTTGCGGAGTTTGCCGGTCTTAGCGCCGACAGTGGTCAGCAACACCACGGGCTTTCCCTGCATGTCCGTGCCCTCGGTTCCGCCGGAGGCCATGTACTTCTCAGCTTGCTCGCGCGCCCAGTCGACCGGGCTGGGTGCATATTCTCCTGAAAGCGCCATGGCACTACCTTAGGCCGTCAGCCGTCCACCCCCTGAAATATTCGGGTTCCCGGAAAAAGAGTCCCGGGTATCCTTAACCTGTGACTGGCCCGGCCAAAACCTCGGAGGTGCTGGTCGCGGGTGTGCCGTGGCCGCGGCACAAGCTGTTCGCTGTGGTCGCCGGGTTCGTCACGCTGCTGCTGGTCGGGGTGTCGACTGCCAGTGCGGCACCGGCGGTGCTTGGCGGCGCCAGCGTTGCCGTCGTGGTCGGTTTGGTCCTCAAGGCGCTCTCCAAGCCCTCCAGGCACTAGAGCAACCCGTCCCCGCTTCGCGAAGACGGTGTTACTGACGCAATACGCCCCCGCGCGAGACCCAGTGGCCAGCGGTTTGCTAACCGCCCAAGCACCCGGGACCGAGTAGCGCCTTGAGGTCTCCCATTAGCGCCGGCGACGGTGTCACCCGTAGCGACTGGTCCAGCTCGAGCGTGGTGATACGGTCTCCGCTGATAAGCCGCAGATGCACCTGCGATGTTCCGGGGTGGCGCGCAAGCACCTGCTTGAGGGCACTTACCTTGTCGAAGGTGCACTGCCGCGTCGGCAAGCTAACCGCCAACGGCCGGTCCGCTTGCGCGTTGGAAAAGTCAGGCACAACAAGTTCATTGGCGATCAGTGCAATCCGGTCATCACGGACCGCTACCTTGGCGTTAACCAGCACAACGGCATCATCGATAATGTCGGCGCCGTAGCTGGAGTAGGTGTGCGGGAAAAACATCACCTCGATACCGCCGGTTAGATCTTCTAATTGCGCTGACGCCCAAGGCATTCCGTTTTTGTTGACACGCCGGTTCACCGCGGCCAGAATGCCACCCACCCGCACCTGAGTGTCATTGGAGACATCACCGTCGAGGATCGTCGGAATGGCGGTGTCCACCTGGGCAGCCAACAGGTGCGCCACCCCGTTGAGCGGATGCCCGGACACGTACAAACCCAGCATCTCCCGTTCCAGGGCTAACTTGTGTTTGTCCTCCCACTCGTCGTCGGGCACCTTGATGGTAAAAACCGCGTCAGTGCCGGCATCGGTCCCACCGAACAAATCGAACTGCCCGATCGCTTCCGCTTTCTTGGTGCCCAGCACCGAATCCACGGCGTCGGTGTGGACCAGGAACAGACCTTTGCGCGAATGCCCCAACGAATCGAAGGCGCCCGCCTTGATCAGCGATTCAGTGACCTTCTTGTTGCAGGCCGAAATGTCGATCTTGTTCAGATAGTCCGAGAAGTCGACGAACTTGCCCTTGTCACTGCGGGTCTTAATCAACGAACCCACCACGTTGGCACCGACATTGCGCACCGCACCCAACCCGTAGCGGATGTCAACGCCCACCGACGCGAAGTTCAGGCCGGACTCGTTGACGTCCGGCGGCAGCACCGTGATGCCAAGCTTGCGGCAGTCGGCCAGATAGACAGCCGCCTTGTCTTTGTCGTCGCCGACCGAGGTCAACAGGCCCGCCATGTATTCACCGGCAAAGTTGGCCTTGAGGTAGGCGGTCCAATAGGAGACCAGGCCGTAGCCGGCGGCGTGTGACTTGTTGAATGCGTAGTCGGCGAACGGCAGGATGGTGTCCCACAGCGCCTTGATGGAGCCGGCCGAAAACCCGTTGGCCTGCATGCCTTCCGAGAAGCCCTCGAACTCCTTCTCCAGCACCTCGCGCTTCTTTTTTCCCATCGCCTTACGCAGAATGTCTGCTCGGGCCAGCGAGTAGCTGGCCACCTTCTGCGCGATGCGCATGATCTGCTCTTGGTAGACAATGAGGCCGTAGGTCTCAGCGAGGATCTCGCGCAGCGGTTCCTCGAGTTCGGGGTGAATAGGCTTGATCGCTTGCCGATTGTTCTTGCGGTCGGCGTAGTCGTTGTGGGCGTTCATGCCCATCGGGCCGGGCCGATACAACGCCAGTACCGCGACGATGTCCTCGAATCCGGTCGGTTGCATGCGGCGCAGCAAGTCGCGCATGGGCCCACCGTCGAGCTGGAACACGCCCAGGGTGTCACCGCGGCCCAGCAGCTCGTAGGTGGCCTGATCGTCTAGTGGCACGGATTCCAGGTCGAGGTCAATTCCCCTGTTGGCCTTGATGTTTTCGATCGCGTCGCCAATGATCGTCAGGTTGCGCAAACCCAGGAAATCCATCTTCAACAGGCCGATGGCCTCACACGACGGATAATCCCAGCCGGTGATAATGGCCCCATCCTGTGGTCGCTTCCACAGCGGGATGGCCTCGGTCAGCGGCTCGCTGCTCATGATGACCGCGCACGCGTGCACGCCAGCGTTGCGGATCAGACCTTCCAACCCACGCGCGGTCTGGTAGATGGTGCGTACGTCCGGATCGGTTTCGATCAGGCTGCGGACCTCGGCCGCCTCCTTGAACCGTTCGTGGGCTGGGTCGGTGATCCCCGACAACGGGATGTCTTTGGCCATGATCGGCGGCGGTAACGCCTTGGTGATCCGGTCGGCCATCGCAAACCCGGGCTGCCCGTAGTGGATCCGCGCCGAATCCTTCAGCGCCGCTTTGGTTTTAATGGTGCCGAAGGTGATAACCTGGGCGACCCGGTCATGCCCCCACTTGTCGGCGGCGTAGCGCACCATCTCGCCGCGCCGACGGTCGTCGAAGTCGATATCGATGTCAGGCATCGAGGTGCGTTCGGGGTTGAGGAACCGCTCGAACAGCAGACCGTGCGGTATCGGGTCGATGTCGGTGATGCCCAGGGCGTAGGCGGCAAGTGACCCGGCGGCCGAGCCGCGGCCCGGGCCCACGCGGATCCCGACAGACCGGGCGTAATTAATCAGGTCGGCGACGATCAGGAAGTAGGCCGGGAAACCCTTGTCGCAAATGACGTCGATCTCGTAGGCCGCCCGCTCGACGTATCCGTAGGGTGGGCCGCCGGGGAATCGGCGACCCAGGCCGGCGTCCACCTCGTGACGCAGCCAGGACGCCTGGTCGTGCCCCTCGGGGACGGGAAAGACGGGCATCCGGTTGCGTGGTTCCCACACCTCGGCGTAGGACTGCACCCGCTCGGCGATCAGCAGCGTGGAGTCGCACGCCCCGGGAACTTGGTCGTCCCACAGCTGGCGCATCTCGGCGGCCGACTTGAGGTAGTAGCCGTCGCCGTCGAACTTGAACCGGTTCGGATCCGACAAGGTCTTGCCGGTCTGCACACACAACAACGCCTCGTGGTTGTGCGCGGCGTCGCGGGTGACGTAGTGGCAGTCGTTGGTGGCCAGCGGCGGAATGTTGAGCTTGCGGCCGATATCGAGCAGTCCTTCGCGGACGCGTTGTTCGATAGACAGGCCGTGGTCCATCAGCTCGAGGAAGTAATTATCGGGGCCAACGATCTCGCGCCATTTGGCGGCCGCCTCCAGCGCCTCCCGGTCGTGGCCGAGGCGAAGCCGGGTCTGCACCTCACCGGAGGGGCAGCCGGTGGTGATGATGATGCCCTCGGCATGTTCGGCGATGAGCTCGGCATCCATTCGCGACCACTTGCTCAGCTGCCCCTCGAAGGAGGCCAGCGAGGACAACTTGAACAGGTTGCGCAGGCCGGCCGCATTCTCGGCCACCATCGTCAAGTGCGTGTAGGCGCCGCCCGCCGAGACATCGTCGGCCTTCTGGCTGGGATCACCCCAGGTGATGCGCCGGGTGTCGAAGCGCGATCCAGGCGCGATGTAAGCCTCCACACCGATGATCGGCTTGATCCCGGCTTTGCTGGCCGTATTGTAAAACTCGCTGGCACCGAACATGTTTCCGTGATCGGTCATGCCGACCGCGGGCATCTGCAGCCGCTCCACCTCGGCGAGCATGGGCGTGATCTTCGCGGCACCGTCCAGCATCGAGTACTCGGTGTGGTTATGCAGGTGCACGAAGGAGGACTGATTCATAGCGACGCCAGTCTAGGGGCCAGGGCTGACGGTGCTTCGGCGTGTCGCCGCGTGTGTTCGATCCTCGTCAGGCGTACAGCTTCACGAACTGCTTGAGCGACTTCTCCACGTCCCCTTTGATCGCGCGTGCCGCCGCGGAACCCAGCGGACCGAACAGCGCGGGACCAGCGAGCAAGAGGCGCAGGCCAAGCGCCGATCCGCCGTTTTTGGGCCGCACCGTGAGCGTGACGCCGTACTTGGTGCCGCCCTTCCCAGCTCCTGAGAGTGCCAGCTCATTGGGCGGGTCCCATGTGGTGATCGTCCAGGTCACCCGGTTGCGCATCCCCTTGGCACGCGCCACACCCGCAATTTGGGTGCCTGCGGTCAGCTCCTTAGGGAGCTCGCTACGCCACCCCTCGTGCATGACGAGCCAATCGCCCAGCTCCGACAGCTCCGAAACTCGGTCCCAAGTGTGCTGGGGAGTCATCGGCACGTCGGCGGTCATGTCAACAGCAGCCATCGCCAGAGCGTAGCCGCGGCGACGATGCCGGCCGCAGCGGCTGGGTTAGCGGCCCTGCCCGCCGCGCAATCGGTTACCGATCCGGATCGCGGGCAACAACAGGCTGCGCGGTATATATCTGCCGCTAGTGCTGACGACCTTGGGCACCACGCCGGGCACCACGCTGCGCTTGCCAGCCAGCATCCCGCCGATCGCGGCTTCTGCAACGTCGTACGGTGAGACCTGCGCGATGGGAATGCTGAACCGTTCGGCATTGGCGATCTCGGCCCACTCGGTCGGAACCGGTCCCGGACACAAGACCGTGACCGACACTCCCGTGCCGTGCAACTCCTCGTGAATCGCCTCCGAGAATGTCTGGACAAAGGCCTTGGTGGCCGCATAAACGGCCATGTAGGGAATCGGCTGGAACCCGGCAATCGACGCGATGTTCATGACCGCGCCGGCACCACGCTCGACCATGCCTGGCAACACCGCATGCGTCAGTTCCATCAACACGAGTGAGTTGAGAGTCACCTCTTCGCTCTCACGTTCGAGTGGCAACGTGTAAAACACCCCGCTGGTGCCAAAGCCGGCGCTATTGCACAAACCGCCGATCGGTTCGTGGCGGAGCCGGTCCGCCAACTTCGCACGGGCCGCGGGGTCGCCGAGGTCGACAGGCATGACCTCGACTGCGACCGAGTATTTCTGGCCTACTTCGTTGGCAAGCTCGTCGAGGCGGTCGCGGCGCCGCGCGACCAACAGCAGTGGAAACCCGCGGCGTGCCAAGCCGCGAGCCAGTTCGGCTCCGATGCCTGAGGAGGCACCGGTGATGACGACGGTTGTCTCATTGTTCGGCTCCGGAAGGCTCATGATGTCACCAATGTATCCCGCGGGTCGCTTGGACGAATGTTTCGCTTCGTTTATCGAGCTCCTCGAACTTCGCTGTGCTAGCAGCGGATTCGCCGCCCTTGGCTGCGGCGGAATCCGTGAACATACCGAACGCGCGGTTGCGTACCCGGTCCATCACCGCAGGGTTAACCGCGTCGGCGACAGCAGCGAACTGGCCGAACGGCGAGCTGACCCGCCGAGGCCGGTGCAGGATCGCGTCGGCAATCACGTTGGCCGCTTGCTCTGGTGTCAGCGTCGGGAACTTGTCATACAGGGTGGTCGGGCTGATCATCGGCGTCCGCACCAGCGCCATGTGCACGGTCGTGAATCGAACGTTGTCCGTTACTGTCTCGGCTTGTAGCGCGTCACACAGGCTGTCCAGCGCGGCCTTGCTGGCGATGTAGGCGCCAAAGCGCGGCGCACGAGTCTGCACGCCAACTGACGAAACGTTGACGATCTGCCCGAAACCGCGTTCCCGCATCCCGGGGATGAACTTGAGGATGAGCTGAACCGCCCCCAGGTAATTCAGCTGCATCGTCCGCTGGTAGTCATGGATCCGCTCGTAGGACAGCGTCAACGACCGCCGAATTGAGCGCCCAGCATTATTGATCAGAATGTCGACGCCGCCGAGATCGGCGAGCACCTGATCAGCCATAGCGGCGATGGCATCCACGTCGGACAGGTCGCACGGGTATACGTGGGCGGTCCCGCCATTGCCACGAATATCGTTGGCGACCTTTTCCAGGTTCTCCAGGGTCCGCGCGACCAGCACCACCGTGCCACCTGCTGCCGCGATTTTTGCCGCCGCCGCCGCGCCAATACCCGACGAGCCTCCGGTGATGAGGATCGTCTTGCCCCCGACCACGTCGCTGAGTTTGCGACCCTGCACCGCATCGAGCAGGTTCCGCAGATAGAACGGCCGGTATCGCCCAGCGGAGTTAGGGGTGTTGACGATATTGGACATCGCCGCGAATGGCTTTTCGACGAGGTTCGTCAGGTCGCCAAGATTCATCGATCGTCGCTCCTGGTGATGTTCGTGAGACGGGTCATCAAGCCCAACCTAGGACATCACTGCATGAATCGATGGAGATTGCCGTCATGTTGCCCCAGCCCAAGCGCCGGGCCGACGACGGAATGTGCGGCTGAGAACGGGCAAGCGGCTTGTTACACAAGGTAATACGAACGTGATTGGATACTAACGGACTCGCAACAGCGCAGTGCTCGGCTGTCCCCATGAGAATATTGTCACGATTCGGCAGGCGCGAGCCCGCCAGCATCTACGACAGGATCGGCGGGTACGAGGCGATCGAAGTGGTTGTCGAGGACTTCTATGCCCGCGTTCTCGCTGATGATCAACTGTCCAGTTTCTTCGCCGGAACGAATATGAGCCGTCTTAAGGGCAAACAGGCTGAATTCATCGCGGCCGCTCTCGGCGGGCCGGCCCCCTACACCGGTGCGTCGATGAAACAGGTGCATCAGGGGCGAGGAATCACTATGCACCACTTCACCCTCGTGGCAGGACACTTGAGCGACGCGCTCACGACCGCCGGAATCCTCGCTGAGACTGTGACGGAAATACTCGGGGTCATCGCTGGACTGGCCCCCGACGTGGTGTCGGGCGAAACCACCACAGCACAGGTCTGACCAGGCTCGACCATAAAAAGAAGTTCCGCGCCGGTGCGCGTGTCGCATCGGCGGGCAACCGGCAGCCGGGTAGTCAGTTCGTATGCGACTGATCGCCATCATCGTGACAGCTCTTGTTTTGAGCGCTTGCGGGCCGACAACAAGCCATCCGGCGACAAGTTCGTCCGCGATATCGCTCGATTGCACAAAAACCTCAAACAATGCACAGCAGCTGGTATGTGGTGACCCGCACTTAATGGACCTCGAGCACCGGCTGCAGACCGCCTATCAGCAGGCGCTGGCCCGTCCTGGCGCGGACCAAGCTGGGCTGACGGCCGCACAAGACAGCTGGAGGACGGTCCGCGACGGCTGCGCACAAAACGCTGATGTGCGCACCTGCGTGGTAGAGGCCTATCAGACCCGGCTGGTCCAGCTGGCCATCGCCGACCCAGCCACCGTGACACCAGCCGTGATCACTTACCACTGTCCCCTAGGGTCCGGGCCGCTAACCGCGCAGTTCTACAACCAGTTCGACCCGGCGACCGCGGTACTCAACTGGAACGGCGACCAGGAGATCCTGTTCGTCCAACCGTCCGGCAGCGGCGCCCGGTACGGGCGCCAAGGCGTGGAATATTGGGAGCATCAAGGCGAGGTCAGGCTTGATTTCAACGGCAACAAGTTCGTCTGTACGACGCGGTAACGTCGATCAACGATTGATCGCAACGCTCGATCGACATCTGGGAATACCGGCAACGATCTGGCCCATTTTTGATGAGAATGTCTGTTATGCGGCGCACATTCGAAGATCTGGTGGCAGAAGCTGATTCGGTACCCGTCGACGGCTGGGATTTTTCTTGGCTGGACAGCCGTGCGACGGAGGAACGACCGTCCTGGGGCTATCAGCGGGCGTTGAGCCAGCGTTTGGCTAGTGTGTCGGCGGCGCTGGACCTGCACACCGGCGGCGGCGAGGTGTTGGCCGGCGCGACGCCGTTCCCACCCACGATGGCAGCGATCGAGACGTGGCCTCCGAACGCGGCGCGGGCAACCAAGCTGTTGCACCCGCTCGGCGTGGTGGTCGTGGCAACTCGGGATGAACCCCTGTTGCCGTTCGCCGACGGAGCGTTTGACCTGGTGACCGCTCGTCATCCGATCTCCGTGTGGTGGACCGAGATCGTTCGGGTGCTCCGGCCGGGCGGCACCTACTTTGCGCAGCAAATCGGGCCCGCGACGATGTCCGAGCTGGTCGAGTACTTCAGCGGGCCGCAACCCGAGAAATGGGCCGAGTGTCATCCCGACGTCGTGAGTGCGCAGGCACAAGCCGCTGGCCTACAGATCGTGGATCTGCGCATGGAGCGGCTACGAGCCGAGTTCTTCGACATCGGCGCCGTTATCTACTTCCTACGTAAGGTGATTTGGACGGTGCCGGACTTTACTGTGGACCGCTATCGCGACCGGCTGCGGGAACTTCATGAACGCATCGAGGCCGACGGGCTGTTCGTCGCGCACTCGACGCGGGTCCTCGTCGACGCCCGCAAACCCGACTGACCGCTGGTGCCGGTCACCCTTCAGCACGCAGCACGTCCAGTGCGTGCTGTAGATCGGGTGGGTAGGGGCTGACGATCTCGACCCGCCTACCGTCGGCCGGATGGGCAAATGACAGCGACCGGGCGTGCAGCCATTGACGTTCCAGCCCAAGCCTTTTCGCTAGCTTCGGGTCGGCCCCATAAACGAGGTCGCCACAGCATGGATGATGCAGCGCGGCAAAATGCACCCGGATCTGGTGGGTGCGACCGGTTTCCAGATGCACGTCAAGCAGGCTCGCAGCGACGAAGGCTTCCAGGGTGTCGTAGTGGGTGAGGCTATGCCGACCGTCTTTGGTGACCGCGAACTTCCAGTCGTGGCCACGATGCCGGCCGATCGGCGCGTCGATTGTCCCGCTGGACGGATCCGGGTGGCCCTGTACCAGCGCGTGGTAGCGCTTGTCGACCGTCCGGTATTTGAACGCCCGCTTGAGCACTGTGTAGGCGCGCTCGGAGATCGCCACCACCATCACACCCGAGGTGCCGACGTCGAGACGATGCACAATGCCTTGGCGCTCGTGCACACCCGAAGTGGTGATCCGGTAGCCGGCAGCGGCCAGGCCGCCGAGCACCGTCGGCCCGGTCCAGCCGACCGATGCATGCGCCGCCACCGCTGCCGGCTTGTCGACCGCGACGATGTCGTTGTCGGAATACAGAATTGTCATGCCCTCGATGTCGACCGGGGTGTTCTCCAGCGGCGCCGGCGTCTCGGGCAGGCGCACCTGCAACCAGGCACCTGATGTCAGCCGATCGGACTTTCCCGCCTGCACACCGTCCAACTCGACGCCGCCGCCTTCGGCGAGAGCAGCCGCGGCGGTTCGGGACAGCCCCAGCAGACGCGCCAACCCTGCATCAACACGCATGCCCGCGAGTCCCTCCGGGACGGGCATCGAGCGGTCATTCAAACGCACCGCTCCTCTCACCGCAAGCGGGAGGTGCCCCCACATCGCTCATTTGCTCTGCATCGTCGCCGGTGGCCATCAACGCTGACCGGCTTTGCGTCGACCGACAGTGTCGAAGTCGAAGCCAAAGATTGACAGAACAACCAGCAGGATGGCGCCACCCACCACCGACGGATCGGCGACATTGAACACCGGCCACCAGCCGATCGATAAAAAGTCAACGACGTGTCCCTGCAGCGGCCCGGGCGCCCGGAAGAAGCGATCAACCAGATTGCCCATCGCACCACCGAGGATCATTCCCAGCCCCAACGCCCACCACGGCGACACCAGCCGCCGCCCCATCCAGAAGATCCCGACCACCACACCCGTCGCGATCAGCGTCAACAGCCAGGTGTATCCGGTCGCCATCGAGAACGCGGCCCCCGAATTTCGCACCAAAGTCCAGGTCACCGTGTCACCGATGATCGACACCGGCTGCCCAGGGGGCAGCAACTTGACGGCGAGCACCTTCGTGACGATGTCCAGCGTCAGCACGACCGCCGCGACCGACAACAGCAGACGCAGCCGCCGTGGAGGACCCTGCGGCGGCGGAGCTTGAGCTTCCCCAGCCTCCCCAGCCTCCTCAGCTGGAGTCACCGGCTCAGCCGATCCTGTTGGTTCGTCAGGCACGCTCCCATCATCCCCCAATGGCGATACCGGCTTACCAGCCCCCGCGATCGGTCCGGGCCGACCAATCGTGCAGGATGATCCCACCATGGGCCGCCTCACCGTCATCGCCACCGGAGGGACCATATCGAACAGGACCGACCACGATGGGGTGCGCCGCCCCGCCTACAGCGGGACGGAATTGACTGCACGCGTGGCCGTCGATGTCGACGTGGTGGACCTGATGGCTGTCGACAGCTCACAGCTGATACCGACCGATTGGGATCGAATTCGCGCTGCCGTGAATGCAGCGACCGGGGACGGCGCCGGGGGTGTGGTCGTCACCCACGGGACCGACACCATGGAAGAGACCGCACTGTGGCTGGACCTCACCTACGCGGGGAACGTCCCAGTCGTCCTGACCGGTGCGATGCGCAGCGCCGATGCCCCCGACGCGGACGGCCCGACCAATCTGCGTGAAGCACTTGCAGTGGCGGCCAGCCCGGCCGCCCGCGGCAAGGGCGTGCTGGTGTCTTTCGCCGGCCGGGTGTTACAACCGTTAGGCCTGCGCAAGGCGGCTACGCAGGATCTGAGCGGCTTCGCCGGCGAATTGCTCGGCACCAGCTCCAGCGGTGTGGCACTGACGGCAGCCAAGACCCGCCCGTATCTCGGTGATCTGTGCGCTGCCGACGCACCGCGGGTCGACATTGTCGCGGCATACCTGGGCAGTGACTCGGTGGCGTTGGACGCCTATGTGGCCGCCGGAGCGCGCGCCGTCGTCGTGGAGGCGCTGGGCTCGGGCAATGTCGGGGCCGCGGTGGTCGACGGGGTGCGCCGCCATTGCCGCAATGGGATCGTGATCGCGGTGTCCACCCGGGTTCCCGGCGGTCGGGTCAGCGCAGGCTACGGTCCCGGCCACGACCTGGTAGCAGCCGGCGCTGTGCTGGTGCCGCGGCTGCCACCGTCTCAGGCCCGGGTGCTGCTGATGGCCGCGCTGGCCGCACAGCTACCGGTCGCCCACGTCATCGAACGCTGGGGCTGACACACCCGCCGACTCCTCGGCCCGCCACTTGGCGACATAGTCCGGCCAGTCGAGGCTGTCCAGCGGGTTGGCACGGGCGACATCGCAGGTGTCGACGGCGAACGTCCGGGCTTGCCCGGGGCCCGATCCGCGGGTCTCAAACCGCACGGTGACCACGCCGTGGCCCGCGCCCTGCACCCAGCCGTGCCCAAGGTCGCGGTGCTTGACGTCGTCGCCGATCCGCCAGGCCGCGCGGTCGGACACGGATGGCATGGCGGCTGGCAGGGGTGCGACGGAATCAACGGCCTCCGCAGGCTGGGCGGACAGCTCCACGTCCGAGAACAGCGCTCCCTGGCGCACCTCGCTCAATCCCGAAAAACCCACGCCGAGAAGGCGAATGGTCCCGATCTGCCGTGGATCCAGCAGTAGCCGACGAGCCACCGCAATGAGCTCGCCGGCCTCGGTCGTCGGGTAGGGCAGCGTCGCTGACCGAGTCAGTGTGCTCATGTCGGATTTCTTGAGCTTCACCGTGACGGTGCGCGCGCCGCGGCCGTCGCGCAGCAGGCGTTGATGCGCATGTTCGGCGATCGGCTCGATCGCCTCACGCAACTGCTCGAGGCTGGTCAGATCGACCGCAAAGGTGGATTCGGAGCTGATCTGTTTTGCTTCGGCACGCTCGGTGACCGGTCGGTCGTCGATGCCACGAGCTAGCCGGTGCAGCGCGGGCCCCAGTGTCGCGCCCAGAATGTTGGCCGCTTCGGCGTCGGTCAGTGCAGCGAGCTGTCCGATCGTCTCGATGCCAAGTCGATGCAGCTTCTCTTCAGCGACCGGGCCGATACCCCACAGCCGACGCACCGGCAACCCCCCAAGCAGCTGCTGCTCATCGGCGCGACGGACCACCCGAATGCCGTCGGGTTTCGCCAGACCGGACGCAATCTTGGCGATCTGCTTTCCTGATCCGGCACCGACCGAGGCGATCAAGCCAGTCTCGTCTCGCACCCGTCGCCGCAGGCCCGCACAGAACACCTCGACATCGGCGGCTGACGCCCCGACAAGTTGGGGCGGCTCGGCGAACGCCTCGTCAAACGACAGTTGCTCGACCACAGGCACCATGCTGCGGACTGCATCGATGACCCGCCGGCTGGCCACCGCGTATACCACACCACGCGGCGGCAACACCACCGCGGTCACCCCGATCAACCGGCGGGCCTGGTGCATCGGCATGGCCGAGCGAGCGCCGAACACCCGCGCTTCATAGCTCGCGCCGGCCACCACACCGCGGCCGCCCACACCGCCTACCAGCACCGGCCGCCCCCGCAGGGTCGGTCGAGTGAGTTGTTCGACGGAAGCGAAGAACGCGTCCATGTCCAGGTGCAGCACCCAACGGGACTCCACACCTGGCAATAATATTGGGGACTATAGACAATTAGTCTAACGTCCTTGAGTATGCCCATGAACCTCAGCCATCGGTTGTGCTGCAATTCGAACCACTGGGCCAAGGAAGTCGAGGGCCGGCTGTTGCCCTGGGTGCTCGCCGGCGTGGAGCTCGGCGACAACACCCTCGAGATCGGACCGGGGTACGGCGCATTTCTGCGGGTGCTGGTCGACAAGACGCCGAGACTCACCGCCGTCGAGATCGATACGCCGATGGCCCAGCGACTGCAACGGCGCTACGGCGAGCGGGCGCGGATCATCAACGCAGACGCAACCGATACCGGATTGCCGAACGACGAGTTCAGCTCGGTGGTGTCGTTCACCATGCTGCATCACGTCCCAACCGCCAACCTGCAAGATCGGCTGTTCGCAGAGGCTTTCCGGGTGCTTCGCCCCGGCGGCGTCTTCGCCGGCAGCGACAGCGTGACCTCGCTACCCTTCCGTATCCTGCATTTCCGCGACACCTGCAATCCGGTATCGCCGGAGGAGCTGCCGGATCGCTTGCGCGCAGCGGGATTTCATGACGTTGACGTTGACGTCTGGCACGGCGCGCAGCGCTGGCACGGCGCACAGCGCTGGCACGCGATTAAGCCTTAGTCGCGAAACTGCAACTACTGACGGTTCTGCTTGGGAAGCGGGTTGCCAGTTGCACTTTCGTAGTCAAAACGAATAGCCCGCGGCTAACAGGGCGTGGCGGACACGCTCGACGACGACGTCCGGCCGGTTTCGGAGCAGGTCAGCACCCACCCGGACCAGACGCCACCCCCTCCGCTCGAGTTCGGCGGTGCGGTCGATGTCTTTGGCGCGGATCCGCGGGTCGGTCCAGTGTTGGGGGCCGTCGTATTCGACCCCGACCTGCCACTCCTCCCAACCCTCCCCCGCAAGCGGGAAGTACCCCCAGTCGATGCGGGCCAGCACCCAATTCCATTCGTTGCGTACCACAATTTGGGTCTGCGGCCTGGGCAGGCCTGCTGCGATCAACACAAGCCTGGTCCTGGTCTCCTGCGGCGACTCCGCACCCGCATCGACCAGCGGTAGCGCGCGTCGCAACTGCTTTCATGCCGCGGGCGCCGCGGTGGGCAGCGATCAGCGGTTCAACCTCGTCGACCGTAAGCCCGGTAGCTCGCACTAGGGCATCAAGTCGGATGACCGCGGTCTGCAACCCAGGTCGACGAGCAAGGTCGAATGCGGTGCGGGCTGGTGATGTTACCGGCACGCCGTCGACCATCGTGGTCTCACCGCACAATAACGTCTCATTACGAGCGACGATCAGCGGCGGCGGCCGTTTGCAATCGGTGATGAGTTCCGCCGGCGCGTGCGGATCGACCCAGTCCGCACCGAGCAGCGCCGCCGCGGAGTTGCCTGCCACCACCGCATTCTTTCCCGACCACAGCCAAGCAGCCACGCCGCGGTCCTTCGCGGTCAGCTCGCTGCCGCGCCGCCGATAGACGTTGCGGTAGATCCGGGTACAGGATCGTCGCAACTCACGTTCGGTGAAGGTGCCCGCGAGCACCGCTTCGGTACCGACAAAAGGCACGCTCGTCCCCACTACCACAGGCTGCCATCACCGTCCGACATGCCGCGAAGGTGCAACTGCCGACGGACCTACCCGCAAATGCGTCGCGGAATGCACTTTCGCGACTCACGCCTTAGCGATCTTGACGCGGACGCCGTCGCCGATCGCGACGGCGTCCGGTCCTGGCTCGGCGAACTGGAAACTAGTAGCGAGTATCTCCCCCGCGACGAGTTTGGCGTGGGTGCGCGCCCAGTCGGCCCGCTCGGCCGGCACCGACATCAGCACCCGGATGCGATCGGAGACGTCCAGCCCAGTCGACTTACGCAACTCCTGCAGTTCGCGGATCCGGTCCTTGGCCCAGCCTTCCGCCTCCAGCTCGGGGGTCACCGTGCCGTCCAACACCACCAGACCGGCCCCATCGGGCAGCTCCGCGGTGAATTCCGGGTCGGCGGCCACCAACCGCGAGCTGTACTCGTCAGGTTGCAGCACGACCGGCCCGGCGGTCAGGGTGCCGTCGGGGTTGACGACACCTTCTCCCGCCTTGACCGCTTTGATGGCGGCCTGCACCTCCTTACCCAACCGCGGCCCGGCCGCTCGAGCGTTGACGGTGAACTCAAATCGGCCGTAGGTGTCGATCGCATCAGTCAGTGCTACCTGCTTAACGTTAAGCTCATCGCCGATCAAGTCAACGTAGGGCTTTAGACGCTGCGGACTATCCACTGCCACAATAAGTTTCAGAAGAGGCAAGCGCACCCGAAGCTTCTTAGCCTTGCGCAGCGACGACGCCGCCGAACACACTTCCCGGACCTGATCCATCGCGGCGACCAGGTCCGGGTCGGCGGGTAGCTCGTTGGCTTGCGGCCAGTCGGTCAGGTGTACCGAACGCCCACCGGTGACACTGCGCCAAATAACCTCGGTAATCAGCGGGAGCAGTGGCGCAGCCAGCCTGGCGGTCACTTCCAGCACGGTATGCAAGGTATCGATAGCATCAACATCTTCGTCCCAGAACCGCGAACGCGACCGTCGCACATACCAATTCGTCAGCGCCTCGGTGAACTGGCGAAGCTGTTCGCAGGCCCCAGAGATATCGCAGACCTCCATCGCATGACTGAGGTCATCACGCAGTACCGCCAGTTTCGCTAGAATATAACGGTCCAGCACATGCGACGAATCCGTACGCCAAGTACCGACTTTCGGCGCATAAAGGGCCAAAAAGCTGTAGGCGTTCCACAACGGCAGCAGCACCTGTCGCACGCCGTCGCGGATTCCGGGTTCGGTGACGATCAGGTTGCCGCCGCGCAGGATCGGCGAGGCCATCAAGAACCACCGCATGGCATCGGAGCCGTCGCGGTCAAACACCTCGGTGACGTCCGGGTAGTTGCGCAACGACTTGCTCATCTTCTGACCGTCGGAACCCAGCACAATCCCATGCGATACACAGGTTTTGAATGCCGGACGATCAAAGAGTGCGGTAGCCAGCACATGTAGTGTATAGAACCAACCGCGGGTCTGACCAATGTACTCGACGATGAAGTCGCCAGGGTAATGACCATCGAACCAGTCATCGTTTTCAAACGGGTAGTGCACCTGGGCATAGGGCATGGAACCCGAGTCGAACCACACATCGAGCACATCCGGGATCCGTCGCATGGTGCTCATGCCGGTAGGGTCGTCGGGGTTGGGCCGGGTGAGCTCGTCGATGTAGGGACGATGCAGATTCGTGGGACGCACCCCGAAGTCGCGCTCCAGCTCATCCAAGCTGCCGTATACATCGATTCTCGGGTGCGCCGGATCATCCGACTTCCACACCGGGATTGGGGTGCCCCAGTAGCGGTTTCGTGAGATGGACCAGTCGCGGGCGCCCTGCAGCCACTTACCGAACTGGCCGTCCTTGACGTGCTCGGGATACCAGGTGATCTGTTGGTTCAGTTCCACCATCCGGTCCCGGAATTCCGTCACCGTGACAAACCATGACGAGACCGCGCGGTAGATCAGCGGATTGCGGCATCGCCAGCAGTGCGGGTATGGGTGCTCGTAGGTTTCGTGGCGAAGCAATACCGCGCCGTTCGCCGCCGCCGGGCCACTCTGGCTCTTCAGGTCACGGATGATCTGGGCGTTGGCCGTAAAGACGTGTTGCCCTTGGTAATCGGGCACAGTGGCGTCGAAGCGGCCGTTAGCGTCGACCGGCGTGACCGGAACGATGCCGACCTGGTCGGCGGTCGCCATGTCGTCTTCACCGTAGGCAGGCGCCATGTGGACGATGCCGGTGCCGTCATCAGTGGTCACGAAGTCACCTGGGATCACCTGAAATGCCTTGGCGTTCCCTTTCTTTGGGTCCATGAAATACGGGAACGGCGGCAGGTAGTGCCTGCCCAGCAGGTCGGCGCCACGATAAGTGCCGAGCACCTCGGGTTCGTCACCCAGCTCTCGGGCATAGGCGGCCAGCCGCGCCTCGGCCAGCATGAAACGACGATCGCCGACCCGGACCTGGACGTAAGTGACGTCCGGGTTAACCGCAACGGCCAGGTTTGACGGCAGGGTCCACGGCGTCGTCGTCCACACCAAAAGGTAAGCGCCGACTAGGTCCTCATCGTCACCGCCCACCACCTTGAAGCCCACCGTGAGCGCCGGGTCCTGACGGCTTTGATAGACGTCGTCGTCCATCCGCAGTTCGTGGTTGGATAGCGGAGTTTCGTCGCGCCAGCAGTACGGCAACACCCGATAACCCTCATAGGCCAGGCCCTTGTCCCACAGCTGTTTGAACGCCCAGATCACCGACTCCATGTAGGACAGGTCGAGTGTCTTGTAGTCGTTATCGAAGTCGACCCAGCGTGCCTGGCGGGTCACATACGTCTGCCATTCGTCGGTGTAGCGCAATACCGATTCGCGGCAGGCTTCGTTGAACGCGGCAATGCCCATGGCGTCGATCTGGGATTTGTCGGTGATACCCAGCTGCCGCTCAACTTCGAGTTCGGCAGGCAGCCCGTGCGTGTCCCAACCAAAGCGGCGCTCCACCTTGTAGCCAGACATGGTGCGGTAGCGCGGCACGATGTCCTTCACATAGCCGGTGAGCAGGTGCCCGTAATGCGGGAGACCATTGGCGAAGGGGGGCCCGTCATAGAACACGTACTCGGGGGCGTCGTCGCGGCGGGCGATGCTGGCCCGAAAGGTGTCGTCGCTAGACCAATAATCGAGAACCTGGGCTTCCAGCGCGGGAAAATCTGGGGATCCGCCGCGCTGGTCGGCGCCCAGATCAGTGCGCGGGTAGGCGCTGTCAGTCATCCGTCTCCTGTGCCATATACGCAACTAGGCACGGGGACGACGACGCGCCGGGTGCGCGAGCGCCGCGGTACCACCCCGCTTGCCGCGCGCTGACGCACGGCCACTCATTCAAGGGCTGTAACGGGCCCACCCGTTCGGTTCTACTGGGCTGCTACTAGGACGTAGCGCTGTTCTTCCGAAGGCTAACCGGTGATGGCCGGATCGATGCCGTTGCAGACAATTCTACTGGTCCGCGCGGGTTGTGACACCACCGCCGCGGCGAGGCGAGACCAGGAAAAGTTAAATGCTCGCGAAACGCGAATCCAACGACCAAGAATCGTCTAGGCTCAGCTAAGTCTCAGGTAGCCGACGTCACTAGCTGGACAAACAATACGTACGGCGACGGTGCAGAAACCCTGCACCGACGGAGTCGAGTCGCGCCTTTTTGCGTGCGCGACCACTAACGACCACTAAAAGTGAAGAACGACCACTAATAAGGAAGGGGGATAGTGCACACCACAGTACCCGCCACACTCTGCGCGGTCACGACCGACGTTTGTCATCAGCTGGCTGCTGGCAGCGACTCGCCTCAATTGCTATCGCAGGGCCGGCGGCGTGATGAAGACGTGATCATGACAACTGCGATGACGTAGCGGCCGGCGGGCGAATGGCAATCGCTGAGCGACTTGGAGGAAAAGTGGTCAGAGTAGGGAAAGTGGAGGTTGCGCCACTCCAGGAATGGGTGCCGCAACCGGGCTCGCTCGTGTCCTGGCAACCGTCCCCTGCAACGATCGACAAAGCCAACCAAGCACCGGTAAGCACGGTGCCGGCCAGCTATATGCAAGCCCACCACCTTCGTAACTACCGCTCATATGCCGCCCGCGGTCTGGAAATGTCACGGATGCTTATTTCCGCCTGGGACATGCCCGGTCGCTGCGATATCCGCACCATGACGCACGTCATCAATGCGCACCTGCGTCGCCACGACACCTACCGCAGTTGGTTCGAACATACCGCCACCAGCCACTTCGTGCGGCGGACGATCAGCAATCCCAACGATCTCCAGTTTGTCCCAATTCGACATGGCGAGCTAAGCGGGCCAGGCGAATGGCGAAGCCACCTGTTGGCTACCCCGAACCCGCTGCAGTGGGATTGCTTCCGCTTCTCGATCATTCAGCACGCCGATCACTTCACCTTCTGCTTTGCGATTGACCATCTGCATTGCGACGCCATGTTCATCGGCGTCGCGTTCGCAGAAATCCATATGATGTACGTCGCGTTGGTCAGAGGCGGAGCGCCACTCCGGTTGGCAGAGGCGGGCAGCTATCACGATTACTGTGTCCGGCAGCACCAGCACGCAGCCACGCTCACCATAGATTCCCCCGCGGTACGCGAATGGGCCAGATTCTTCGAGGCTACCGACGGATCCCTTCCCGAATTCCCGCTGCCACTCGGTGATACCTCTGCGCCCTGCGAAATTATGGGCGTGCAGTTGATGGACGAGCGGCAGACCGCTGCATTCGAATCCGCTTGCTTATCTGTGGGCGCACGGTTCTGCGGCGGCGTGTTCGCGATCTCCGCCGTGGTCGAACACAAACTCACCGGAGCCGACACGTATTACGCGATCATCCCAATCGATATCCGCCGCAGTCCAGCTGACTTCATGACAACGGGCTGGTTCACCGGCTTTGTTCCGATCACGGTCCCCGCCACCGGATCGTCTTTCCGGGAGATCGCCAAGGCCGCCCAGACGTCGTTCGACTCCGGACGAGACGTCGCGGATGTGCCGCTGGACCGCGCATTAGAGCTGGTGCCGTGGTTGCGGCAGGGGCAGTGGGGAGCGCCCCTCCTGTTTTACCTGGACGCCGGCATTCCCCCGATTTCCGCTCTTGCCAACTCCCAAGTGGACGGTTTGCACTTCAGGATCTGCAACGACGGTGGGATGATGGGGCAAGTCGACATACGGGTGAATCGACTTGAGCACGAGACCCAATTGACGGTTTTGTTCCCGAGCAACCCGATCGCCCGCGAATCAGTTACCCGCTATATAGAGGCGATGAAATCCGCGTTTGTCCGCGTCGCTGAGGGCCACAGTTTGGTGGGAATTCCGCGCCGCAATGGGGCTCAGACGCACCCTTCGTTCAGTCGCCACTCGAGTTGCGAAGCCGCCACACCCGTACCCATCTTGAGCCGACGGCGCACCGGATAAAGCAAACGCGCGGCGCCCAAGCGGTTGCCGACCACGCCAATGACCTCGACACACGGGCCACAGCGCCTCGGCTACCCGTGTGAGAAGTGAAAGGTTAGGCGCACAATGGAACCTAGGCCAACTGGATCCTTGGCTAGGACGGACAACAGGCTTGCATTTCTTGATCAAGCGTCTTTTCTTCGGTTACGAGCGACGGGTGTTGAAACTGTAGGCCAATGGACGTGCCTTTACGATCGCGCCGTCGATATGGATGGTTTGCGCCGTTTCAACGAAAACCTTGGCCATGGACTGCTTGGGCGCCGAATTGAATGTTCGCCGTTGCCGTTTGGCCGACACCGTTGGGTCATGTGCCATGAACCACCGGATATCGACGTCGCTGCGTGGCCTCGGCCTCGTACCGACATCGGCACGTGGTTGGATGAACGCGCACAGATTCCGATCGATCCCGAGCACGGACCGTGCTGGCATATCGGAGTTCTCCGCCTCGAGGAGGGCGGGACCGCGGTCACTGTGGTGTTTTCCCATACTGTGGTAGATGGTGTGGGTTTTTGCGTCGCGGTGAACGAAGCCGTCAACGGCCGGACACGGGATTTCGGCTATCCACCCCCACGGTCGCGCAATCGACTACGAGCACTGCTTGTTGACGGCCTCGACACCCTCCGCGGGCTGCCCGCGGTCTTTAGGGCACTTATCGCCATCATAGTGATCGTGGTCAGGCGCGGCCGCGACACCGCGGGCCTATCCGAATCGCCCCCGTTCGCTGCACCGCAACCCGACGATGATGAACCCATAGTGTTGCCTGCCGTTACCGTTTTCTGCGATCTGGCCGAATGGGATGCTCGCGCAGTCGACCTCGGCGGGAACAGCAGTTCGCTTTTCATTGGGTTCGCCGCAAGACTCGCTGAACTATTAGGGCGAGTTAACGCTACCGACGGCGGCGTTACGATAACAGTGCCTGTCAGTGAACGTGCCCCGGACGATACGCGCGGGAATGCCCTGACATCGGTTACTTTTCGCGTCGACCCAACCCGTGCGACAGATTTGCCGGTTATCCGCAACGAAATGGCGCAGAGTCTTGCCGCCCTGCAGCAGGCCCCAAACGAACTCCTCAAATCGCTTCCACTGACGCCGCTGACGCCTAAATGGTTGGCCAGGAAGATGGAAGGCCTTGCTCTGGGCAATTCGGATTTGCCCGTCTGCTGTTCGAACATGAGAGATATGTATCCAGCCATGGCCAATATCGACGGCGCCGACGCTGACTACTGTTCCGGCGCGCTATTCAATCAAGGCGCCACTAGGCGAAACATCGAGGACGGAAACGGGCAGCTGTATATTTGTTCAGGACGAATCAATGGGAGGCTCTTCATTAGATCTATCGCCTACCAGCCCGGCATCGAAAACTCGAAGAAGTACTTGCGCGCAATGCTAGAACAAGCCCTTGCCGACTATGAATTGACTGCTGAAATAGAAGAATAGTTTGGACCTTGCGGACCGTCACATAAATCGGCAAGCGTTAGCGTTCAGTCAGAAAACGATATAGCCCATGCTTATGCACTATCGCAAGCGCGGCCTTGTTTGCCCAGATGTGACGGTTCCAGCCCCTAACGTCAATGTGGTGATGAACGACCTTGATAGCCGGATCGAACTGCCGCTTGATGCCCATCTTTTCCAAGCGTATCGCCAAGTCTTGAATCTCGTGTGACCGTAGCATCGGGTCATAGCCGCCAACCGATCTAAATAAGCCGGCATTAACCAACATATTTCCCTCGTGAACCCAGTAAGCCGGCTTGGGAATAGGGGGCTCAAGTATGTTCGGCCACCCCTTCGTGATCGGCGCAATCACTCGTTGCACGGCGCGGGCGAGCCGCGGTTTATCCCGCAAGCTGTAGATCATCCAAGGGAAGCCCGACGAGATGCTTCCCAATAGCGAAAACACCGCACCATAGTTGTGCGGTTCCTGAGTACCGTCGAGCCGACTGACTAACCCCCCAACCATACCGACTCCCCGATCGGCATAGCGCGCGAAAACTTCTCTCGCGACGGCGGGGGCGTCGGCTGTCTGCAAGTCCATATCAGCGTCAATGAAGTGAATGATGTTTTCATCTCCGACATGGTCAATTATCTGATTACGAGTGGCGCCCGCACCGCCGTTTTGAGGATTTCTTAGCAACTTTACTTCATTGCCAAACTCATTGACGACCTCAACACTTTGGTCGGTGGAGGCATCATCGAGCACAAAGATCCGATCATAGGGCTGCGCAAGTAATTGCGGCAGTAGCCGACGAAGGTTACCGCCCATATTGTAATTTGGAATGGCCGCAACAACTGGTGACCGCTTAGCCATGGTCCTCACTATCCGCTGAAGCAATAAGGGTAAAAAGCAGTTTACGCTACCCGGCGATTCCGGTCAGCCCCCGCCAGGAAGAAAAATTTGTTCCCAGTTGAAGGAGTGACCACAACACTTCGCAATAAGTAACCGTTGATGGCTAATCCGTGTAGTCTAGTTACGTGGCCGAGCGTGAGGTCATACAACATACGGGTACGTATCTTTATTGGCTGAAGAACCTACGGAACCGTAACCACTCGCGAACTATTAACACCATCTATAGTTACCAAAATCAATAGTCTGTACGTGCGGTTGCGCCCAGTCCGTTGGCCCAACCAACGCTTCGGCAGTGGCTAGCCGGCGAGATAGAGGCGAGGGGTATAAGTAGTGGCCCGAAGAGCGGTTCCTGAAGGTTTGACCGCGGCCGCGGCGTCCGTGACCTCGGGCGGTTTGATATGACGGCGCCCTGGATTGCCGTGCCGCCGGAAGTGACTTCGGCGTTGCTCAGCGCCGGCCCGGGCCCGGGTTCACTTCAAGCGGCCGCGGCAGCATGGACGTCACTGAGCACCGAATACGCTTTGACGGCAGCAGAACTCACTGCAGTGCTAGATGGGGTGTCGGCTGGGGCATGGGAGGGTCCGAGCGCGGAAAGCTACGTGGCCGCACATGCGCCGTATGTGGCCTGGTTGACTAAGACCAGCGCCGACTGCGCGGACGCGGCTGCTCAGCATGAGGCGGTAGCTACTGCGTATGTCGGTGCACTGGCGGCGATGCCGACGTTGCCGGAGCTGGCCGCTAACCATGTCACCCATGCGGTGCTGTTGGGGACGAATTTCTTTGGCATCAACACGATCCCAATCACCCTCAATGAGGCCGACTATGCGCGGATGTGGATCCAGGCGGCCACGACGATGAGCAGCTATGAGGCGGCCTCGAGCGCGGCACTGGCGTCGGCACCACGGACCACACCGGCGCCACTATTGCTCAACGCCGGCGTCGGCGCGGCCAGCGCCCCCGCTGCGGTGGCGGCACTACCCCCGATCATCGTTATCATCTTGGAGATATTGATTCAGATCATTCTGATATCGCTCGAGTTGCTGTTTGCAGTCGTGGCCTACACGATCATCATCGCGATCCTCCTGCCGTTCATTATCGTGGTAGAGGCGATCGTCTTCACGATCGTCGCGATCATCTTGAGCCCGGTGTTCCTCGTCCTCACACCGCCATTGCTGCTAATCGGCTCGGTGATTGGCGGGCCGATTGCGTTGGCGACGTCGTTGCCGACGTCCTTGCCGATCGGCATTAGCCAGTACCTCGCGGAGCAGGCGAGCGCGGTGCCTATCGAAGTGGCCGCATACGGAGGATCTGTTGCTGCACAACCCGCAGTGGCGCCGCTGCGAGGTGAGTCTGCTGGGGTGCGACCGGTGGCCAGTGAGCCGCCGGGGGCGAGGATGGTGTCGGCCGTGGCGTCGGCTCCGACGAACACATCGGCGTCGGTGGAGACTACTGACCGGGGTGCAGGCACCTTGGGCTTTGCCGGGACCGTTGGCAAAGAATCCGTTGGGCGGCCGGCCGGGTTGACGGTGTTGGGTGGTAGTGAGCTCGGCGGCGGCCCGCAAGTGCCGATGTTACCGGCTAGCTGGGGGCCGAACTTGGTGGGCGAGGCGAGTTAACGAGCATACGTCCGATCGAGCGACGCACGTTGCAACGATTTCCGCCAATCAAAGACTGATGGCCGCGTCGTCAACGCAGCCGACCGGCCGGGCACCCGTGCACCGACCGAGATTTGGTTGCTCCTGCTTCATTGGACTGGACCTGGATTTCGAGTAGCCCGATACGCAACAGCACCGCGTATAGGTGGCGCACCGGGATGCTCAACAAGTGAGCGGCGCCATCCACCAGCGGGTCGCCTCCGGCGCCGAACGGCTGGTCGTTAAGCCGACGCACCGCCTTCTTGGGCGCTCGGATCTGAGTCGAAGATGCAGCGCGCACCACCGTTAGCCTCGGCGCTGGCGCTGCGGTTACCACTTCGTCGTGCAAAGCTGCGGTCATGATCGCCTCCTAGACGGAATTCAACACGAGCACAAATGGACTGATGTGTCCCGTCCTGTCGTGGTTCCGATCCAAGAACGCTTGGCCGATAAGGCAATTAGCGTTGCCTACCCCATGTTCTGGGTGCGGCCACTCAGTGGTGAGTGGCGCGGCGGAGGCCGGATCGGGACGAAACACAGTCCGGATATCGCCCCGGACTATCACTGGAACTCATACGTCCCTCACCTCCTCACAATCGCGCCGCATGCGGGTATCCGCACGATCCATGCGCACCACCGGAGTACAGAACCGACGAACTGTCGGAAATCCGCACCCCACTCGTCAGAGCTTTGGCACCACACAACGTGTCCGGTAGATCCGGAAGCCACCTGGGCTCAACCCTTAAGCCGGGAGGAGCTGTCCTGACCCGGGGCGTCTTTCGACGTTCGGGGTCAGTGGCCTATATTTGCGTGGAAGCCTCACCTAACGAGGTGCTTACCTGACCGATGATGCATGACCAAGCACGAACCGGTCAATGTGGGCAGGGGGTGGTTCGTGATTTTTTATGCTTTCATTACGGGTCTACACAGGTTTTGGCCAGTTTCGGGCCACTGACCGGCGCCAACGCGT
The DNA here is from genome assembly GCF_000340435.2 of Mycobacterium haemophilum DSM 44634. NCBI lineage: Bacteria > Bacillati > Actinomycetota > Actinomycetes > Mycobacteriales > Mycobacteriaceae > Mycobacterium > Mycobacterium haemophilum. The sequence goes on along the minus strand of NZ_CP011883.2, from coordinate 1,959,151 downwards.
TAGCCCGCAGCCGACCCGGGCTCGCCCGGCAATACTCGCGGCCGCAGCCCGTCCAGCACGAGTGAAACGACGAAGTCGGCGACCTGAGGGGCGGTGACGCCGTCGTCGGTGCTCAGCCGTCGGTGCGCCAACTGCCCGACCAGCGCCGCCAGCGTGTATGCCGCCATCCTGGGCGGAGCGGCCACCACCTCGCCACGCTCTTGGCAGGCGACGATGACGGTCTCGATGTCGTCGATGAACCGCTCGTAGATGCCGCCGAGGTGCTTTTCGCATCGGTTGCCGAGCGCATAGGCGTCTCTAAAAAGCAGTCTGACGGCGGCTTTGTCGGCGTCGAAGAACTCCAACGTTGCCTGCACGGCACAGCGAAATCGCGCCTCTCCCCCGGCGTCTGCGGCCAGCGCTGCCAGCGCCGCCAAGACGTGCGCACGAAGCGCGCTCTCCTCGACCGCCATCAATGCGTGGAACAGCTCATCCTTCGAATCGAAATACCAATAGATCGAACCGTAGGCCAGGCCGGCCTGTTTGGCGATGTCAGCAATAGCCGTAGCGTGAAAACCCTTGCGGGCGAAGACTTCTTTGGCAGCCGCCATAATCTCGTCGCGCCGCTCTGACTTGTCCTCGTCGCTGACCGCGCGGCGCCTGCGCCGGGTGCTGGTGCCCGTCGACTTTTCAATCACCTTTCGATCTACCTATCAACTAAGCTCTCGAGCTGGCCGATGGTATCGATGAACTCCGCCACCATGTCGAGCACCACGGCGCGTGCCGGGCGAACGCGGTCCAGCGAGCCGACCACCTGACCAACGAAATAGGTCGCTAACTCGCGCGCCTTGGCGCCCGGGTGGCCCGCGGCCTGGTTGATACGCACCTGCGGGTCACCAATGAGTGCACTCTGCAGCGGCATACCAAGCGGGTCGGGGCTATCAGGCCGGTCCCACTCGTCGGTCCAGGCCGTGCGCAGCATCCGCGCCGGCTTACCGGTCAGCGATCGGGACCGCACCGTGTCCGAGGAAGTGGCGGCCAAGAACTTATCCTTGATCACCGGCGGCGTCTCGGCTTCCTCGGTAGTCAGCCACACCGACCCACACCACACGCCCTCGGCGCCCAATGCTAGGGCCGCCGCGATCTGACGCCCGCGGGCGATCCCACCGGCAGCCAATACGGGAAGTGGATCGACGGCATCTACTATTTCGGGGACTAAAACCATGGTCGCCACTTCACCGGTGTGACCGCCGGCCTCGGTGCCCTGCGCCACGATCAGGTCGACACCCGCGGCAGCGTGCCGCCGCGCGTGTTGCGTCGTTCCCGCTAGTGCGGCTACCAGCACGTTGTGGTTGTGGGCACGTTCGACGACGTCCGACGGTGGCGGACCGAGCGCGCTGGCGATCAGCCTGATGCGGTGAGCGAAGGCGACGTCGAGCAGCGGCTGGTAGCCCATGGGTGAGATGTTGAGCCCGCCGCTCGAGCCGCGCGACACCGCCCCGGTATCCGGGGTCGGCGCGATGTCATACCGGAACAGCAAATCGTCCACGAACGCACGGTGCTCCGCAGGCAGCAGCGCCTGAACCCGTTGGGCGTCAATCCCGCCTTGCTCGGCACCAACGTACTTGGGCGGCAACAGCAAATCGACCCCGTAGGGCTTGCCGCCGGTCTGTTCCTCGATCCAGGTCAGCTCGTTCTGGAGCCGCTGCGGGCTGTGCGCGACGGCGCCGAGGATCCCGAACCCACCCGCGTTTGACACCGCGGCTACGACGTCGCGGCAGTGGCTGAAAGCGCATATCGGGAACTCAACACCGAGGAGTTCGGCAACCCTGGTCCGCATTTCACGACGCTAGGAGTTATTGATTGATATGTCAATCAAATGTGGACATGGCTTGAACACCGCGCCAACCACTCGCGTTCGGCGAGCAAGCATCTTGTTTTTCCCGCGACCGCACGATTTCCCGACGTGTGTGGCGTTAACCGACTATGCTGCTGGTCACTTCAGGATTTCAAGCTTGACTTTGTCGATGTGGGGGTCGGTGGACCTACGTGCGGCACCGCGGTTTTCGCGGTATTCCCATCTACATCGGAATTCGACAACGTTTTCTGACAGCGCGTGAGAAGACGTGAAGTATTGCCAACAAGAGGATCCCGGTAGACATCTAGGCGCGAACCAAGACGACCGACTAGGAGCAGCCCGACAATGAAATTTGCATTGGCGGTCCATGGAACTCGAGGCGATGTCGAGCCCTGCGCCGCGGTTGGTCTAGAGCTGTTGCGCCGAGGACACGACGTGCGCATGGCGGTTCCCCCCAACCTGGTGGAGTTCACCGAATCGATCGGTCTGGCGGCGTTCGCGTATGGCCCGGACTCGCAGGCGCAGCTGGACGAGGACCTTTTTCAAAATTTGTGGAAGGTCCGCAATCCGATCGGCGTGCTACACGCAGGCACCGAGTACATCACGCGGGGCTGGGCAGAAATGAGCACGACGCTGACGGTGCTCGCGGACGGAGCCGACCTGATTTTGCATGGTCAGACTTACCAAGGGGTCGCCGCCAATATCGCAGAGTACTACGGCATTCCGATGGCAGCGCTGCATCACTTCCCGCACCGAGTCAACGGCCAACTGCTTCCCGTTGTGCCGCCGTCGTTGATCCGCACCACGATGAAGGTTGGCGAGTGGATCTATTGGCGCATGACGAAAGCGGCGGAAGACGCGCAGCGCAGTGACTTGGGAATGGCGAAGTCACTGACCTCCTCGGTGCGCCGCATTGCGGAACGCGGCTCGCTGGAGATCCAAGCTTACGAAGAGCTCTACTTTCCGGGACTGGCAACCGAATGGGGTAGCCGACGCCCATTTGTCGGCGCACTGACGCTCGAATTGCCGACCGACACCGACGACGAGGTTGCATCGTGGATTGCCGCGGGAACACCGCCGATCTACTTCGGTTTTGGCAGCATGCGGGTCGAATCTCCCGCCGACACAGTCGCCATGATCAGCGAGGCCTGCGCACAGCTCGGCGAGCGAGCCTTGATTTGCTCTGGCGCAAGCAATTTCAATGACTTACCACATCGTGACCACGTCAAAGTGGTCCGGGAGGTCAACCACGCTGCGGTCCTTCCCACTTGCCGCGCCGTCGTCCACCACGGGGGCGCGGGTACCACGGCCGCAGGCATGCGAGCCGGAATCCCCACCTTGGTCCTCTGGATCGGAGCCGAACAGCCGATCTGGGCAGCTCAGGTCAAACGGCTAAAAGCCGGCACGTCGCGGCGCTTCGCGAGCGCCACCAGGAAATCACTGATCGCCGACCTGCGCCGGATCCTCATGCCCCAATATGTCGCTCGAGCCCGCGAAATCGCCACCCTGATGACCAAACCGACGGCCAGCATTACCCGCACCGCTGATCTACTGGAACAAAGTGCCCGCCTCGGCGTCTGACATGGCCGGTGGTCCCCAAAATACAAAGAAGCAACGGGGCTAGTCGATCACACCGGTCAGGTCAAACTGCCCAAGCGTGTGCGCCACCAGCTCACGCAATAGGGGCTTGGAGTTCTCCACGCCAGGCTGATAGGCAACGATGCTGATCGACATCTTGCCGGTGATGCGTCCAGCCACCAGAGTGAGAAGGCCACGTCTTTTCTCCAGGAGCTGTCGCGTTACATGTCGGTCTACCCCTCGTAGCATGACGTAGTCAGCGTCGGTCCCATCAACACGACCGACGGCAGGATCGAGGTCTCCAAGAAACGAGCAGGCCACCGGGAGATCAGCGGTTAACAGTGCATCGGCGGCTCGTCTCACCACTCTCTTCGGGATAAACGGGGTCAGTGGAAGGATCTGCAGCGCCGGATCGGGCACTTCCCGCGCCATCTTCAGTCCCTGCCTGATGGCGACACGGACATCGGACAAGTCTGTCGTGACCTGCATTGGGTCAACGCTGGCGTGGGCAAGAATTGCTGCGTTCGCACGCGTATCGTCCGGGATCCGGTCGCTCATAGGGAAGTACAACGTGACGGCGCGGTCGTCGGCGCATCGCCCCATACGTTCGGCGAATTTCGCAGCGAACCCGGCAAGCAACGAGTTGCTAGTTCCAGCAAGGGTTTTGGCTCGGTCATCCCAGTCTTCAAGATCGACGTAGACAGTGATCGCCGGAACGACAAAGTTGCGATCGGCGCCCGCTGCTGAGATCAATGTGGTTCGCGATTCTCGTGATTGACCGAAATCACGTCGGCGGGCGTATACCAGTTTGGCCGCTGCGACAAGGGTTCGAGCGACCTCAGGCACACCCCGGGCGGTCTCGCGGAGATCGGAAGCCGCAGCGCGAAGTCGAGTCCGCGAATTTGGCGGTGGGTAGCCAAAATCGCGTACATTGCCCTTGACGGCATCGATGACAGTGGCAAAACCCCCGAAACCGTCCGCCAGACAGTGCGAAATCACCAGGCTGACCGCATTCGAACCGTCGGTAAGCGGCAGGACTCCGATATGCCAGCCGGGCCCCCATTCCGGATCAATGGGCAGTTGTGCGCGTTCATCCGCCCAGTCGCTGAGCTCAGCGCGTGGGCGGGCGCACTCTGCGATCTCGATGTTGGACGGCGGCTCCTCGGACGCGACCCATCGATGTCGACCGAACGGCAGCGGTGAACGCTCGATCCGCCGTCCCATCAACCCGTGACCGAAATTGCGATGAAAACGGCTCAGCCCATCGAAATCGAGAGCGCGCTCATACAGCCACACGGCCTGGGCAACAGGCTCTTGACCAGTGGCACGTAACGACAGAAACATGACCTGATCCGCAAACGAGAGCCGATTGTCCGGCGGTGCTGCTGGACATCCAGTCATCGATTCGACCCTTTCTCATTCGAAACGTTGAAATGGCGGTCCCCACTTGAGGATTGCCGCGTGGTCGGCATCCATGATCGGGTCGTTGCAGCGGGCTGCGCAGGCGCCACGTTCGGACTCACGTGCGGAAAGAAGTCCCCCACCTCGGCTCTCTCGATCCCGCTTCGGCACATCCCACGATTTATCATGTGGATCGGCAGTTTACTGGCTGCGCTCCATACTTGGAGCAAAATAGCCTGCTCGAGGAAATACCCGGGTGCCATCAAGCACTGCGACCCGCGTGTCGTGCCCGCACCACTTGGCGACGCAAGGAGCTCACCTTCACCGAGATCACCCCTAGGGCGATCGGCCGTCGGGCGGCCAGCTAGAAACGCCCTCCTCCAACGGGACGTTGAGACTACGCGTAATTGAGGCGATCATTCGCCACGCGCCGATAGCGGTGATCAGTTCGACGAGAACTGTTCTGTCGCTATGCAGTTCGCGTTCACAGGCGGACCAGCTATCGGCGCTCACCGCGCCATCATGTACCACGTCATCGGTGGCTGCCAAGACCGCCCGCTCAGCAGGCCCGAACCCGGTGTATGCCCGCCAATCACGCACGCCGAGCAGATCGTTGGCCGATACGCCGAGCCTCGAAGCAACGCGCCAGTGCTGGGTCCACTCGTAGTCAGACCCGGTGAGCCAGCTGATCCGCATAATGATCAACTCGCGTAGTCGGCAGTCGAGGGCACCGTGCCACAGCATGGTGGCAAGCAGGTCATTGAGGGCCCGCGCCAATTGCGGGTGGTTCAGTAACACCTGGAAGATGCTGAGCTCGGCCATGTAGTCCGGCACGCCCGCTTCGTCGGCAGCGGCCTTGGCGTCACCGAGCGGCAGTCGGGGGACGCGAGATGTGGTCATGGTGTGAGCACTCCGTGGACTAGCGAGACACCAACGCGTTCACCGGCCATGGTAGTCATGGCGAATCCGCTGCGCTGCCGAGCCGAACGCGCCGGCGTAGCAAGTCCCCACCAAACCAAGCGCAAAGCGGTAGGCGGTGACGTCCGTCAATTTCGCGCAGCTCTTTGAATACAACTTTGAATACAACGGGTCGCATGCTCGCGGACCGGCAGCGAGGAAATTTTCGGTTCGTCCACCCGATTTTTCCACGCGCCGGATATCAAGCGGCTACGCTGTTGAGCACTTGCTAAATTGACGATTTGACCTGGATGTTGGGGGGAGTGGAGCTCCGTGCGATGCTGCAGATTTCCCAACACCAAGGGTGCCGGCTTTGCGGAGGCGTCGACTCCCCTGACTTGCTGCGCGCAGCTCGGCTGTGCAACAACGCAGCTAGCCTCGACGATTGTCCCGGCTGATGGGCAATGCTGAGGTAGCCCGCCCCGGCGGCATCTTCGACCGACTAGGCGACTTGGTCGTCCAGTGGCCCGTTCTGGTCATCGGATTCTGGATCGCCATCGCGGGCATTCTTAGTACCTCATTACCGCCCCTGGCCGCGATTGCCGCACAAAGTCAGGGCGGGGCCCTGCCGAACGACTCCGCAACGATGGTCACAGCCCGCGAAATGACCAAGGCGTTTCACGAAACAGGCAAAGGCGCCCAGGTCATGGTCATCTTGACCAACGAGAATGGCCTAAGTCCCGCCGATGTGGATACGTACCGCGCACTGGTGGACAAGCTGCACCAGGAACCGGCGAACACGCTGTCGACGCAGGACTTCATCAGCCAACCGAAAATGCACGACTTCTTAACCAGCAAGGACAACAAGGCCTGGAATCTACCGATCAGCTTCCCCGATAACCCAGGTACACCGGCAACTGATGCGGCATACAAGCGAGTCAAGGAGATCGTCAAGCAGACCGTCGCGGGATCCACGCTAACCGCAAACTATTCCGGCGGGCTGCCCAGCATAGAAGACCTGACCAACATCGGTATGGCGGATGCGCATCTCATCGAGATCGGCACCGCAGCCAGTGTGCTAATCATCTTGTTGATCATCTATCGCAACCTGATCACCATGATGGTACCGCTGGTCACGATTGGCATATCGATAACGACCGCGCAGGGCGTTATGTCTGGGCTCACCCAATTCGGCCTGGACGTGAATACGCAAACCCTGATCTTCATGAGCGCCGTCATGATCGGGGCAGGGACCGATTACGCTGTCTTTCTGATCAGCCGATATCACGACAATGTGCGGCTTGGCAGAAATTCTGATCAAGCCGTCAAACATGCGTTAATGTCTATCGGAAAGGTGATCGCCGCGTCGGCGGCCACCGTGGCGGTCACGTTTCTCGCGATGATCTTCACCAAATTGCCGGTGTTTTCGACAATCGGCCCAGCAATTTCAGTCTCGATCGGCGTGGCGTTTCTGGCTGCGGTAACGCTGCTGCCCGCCATCCTCGTCCTCATCGGGCGACGAGGCTGGATCAAGCCACGAGGCGACCTGACCCACCGTTTCTGGCGCCGAACTGGAACACGCATTGTGCGCCGACCCAAAATCCATCTGGTGGCGAGTCTGATCGTCCTCATTGCCCTGGCCAGCTGCACGGCCCTGGTGAGCTTCAACTATGACGATCTCCGGGCACTGCCGGATGACACCCCGAGTGTCGCCGGACGCGACGCGATGGAACGCCATTTCGCGCCGAACCTAACGTCTCCAATGGTGCTCTTCATCAAGTCGTCACACGACTTGCGGGCCCCGGCCGCACTGGCCGACCTGGAGCAGATGGCTCACCGAATAAGCCAACTGCCCAATATCACGGTGGTGCGCGGCTTGACCCGGCCCGAAGGAGAGCCGCCGGACCAGACCAAAGTGTCGTATCAGGCCGGCGAAGTCGGCGACAAACTCGACCAAGCATCCACCCAGATCCACGACCACAGTGGCGATATGGACAAGCTGGTCAATGGTGCGAACACGTTGGCCGACGCCCTAGCCCAAATACGGGGCCAGGTCAACGGAGCGATGGGTACCGTCAGCACGCTGGTCACGCTGCTGACCACGATGAAGCAACTGATGGGCGGCGATAAAACGCTGAGCAGCCTTGAGCAAACGTCCAAACTCGTCACCCGCATGCGAGCCCTCGGTGATGCCCTCAATGCCAACGTGTCGGATGTCGGAAACGCCGCCACGTGGGCCAGCCCGATGGTGGCAGCTCTCAATGCCAGCCCGGTCTGCAACGCCAACCCCTCGTGCAGAGCCTCGCGGGCCCAGTTGCAGGCATTAGTCGTCGCGCAGTCCAACGGGACTCTTAAGAGCATTGCCGAGCTAGCGCACAACTTGCAGCAAACCAAAGAAGTGCAAACAGTCGGCCAGACGGTGACCAAACTACAGAAATCGCTAGACCAAGCCGTCAGCACCTTAAAGTCTATTGACGGACTGCAGGCGCGAATGAACCAATTACAGCAAGGCGCCAATGCCCTGGCCGAAGGCAGCCGCGCAGTTGCCGACGGCGTGCAAGCGTTGGTCGAGCAAACCAAGCAGATGGGTCTGGGGCTTAACGATGCGTCGTCATTCCTTTTGGGGATGAAACGCGACGCGGACAAGCCGTCGATGGCGGGCTTCAATATTCCGTCGCAGGTACTGGCTGGGGACGACTTCAAGAAAGGCAGCGTTTTTTTCATCTCACCCGACGGGCACGCGGTGCGTTACCTCATACAGAGCGCAATACCTGCATTTACCCCCGCTGCCATGGAGCAGGTCGCCGATATCCTCGCGGCGGCACGAGCCGCCCTACCGAATACCGAGCTGTCGGATGCCTCAATATCACTGGCGGGAATTCCGAGTGGGCTTCGAGACACGCGTGACTATTACAATGCAGACATCCAATTCATTGTCGCGGCGACCGTCATCATCGTATTTCTCATTCTCGCTATTTTGCTGCGCGCGATTATCGCTCCGCTATACTTAATTGGCTCGGTGCTGCTTTCATTCTTATCTGCCCAGGGAATCGGCGTGCTCGTTTTCCAGCTAATACTTGGCAAGGAATTGCATTGGAGCCTTCCCGGACTGTCCTTCATATTATTGGTAGCAGTCGGCGCCGATTACAACATGCTGCTCATCTCCCGGATCCGTGATGAATCACCACATGGCGTGCGGGTGGGCGTCATCCGCACAGTGGGTTCGACCGGCGGTGTGATCACGTCGGCGGGTCTCATCTTCGCCGCCTCAATGTTCGGCTTGCTGGCCGGCAGTGTCATGACCATGGTCGAGGCCGGTTTCATAATCGGCTCGGGCATTCTGATCGACACGTTCTTGGTGCGCACCATCACGGTGCCGGCTCTGGCCGCAATGATCGGGCAGGCAAACTGGTGGCCATCACGAATCGGATCCCGCAAGGCTACGCACCTGCACCGGCAACAATCGATTCAGCTACCCACCACTCGACCTCCGGTCGGCGCCGCTAGCGGACGACCTCACGCCGCACGGCCCGCGTTGCAGACAACAGGAGTCGTCACCTGTGATCACGGAAGCGACGAACCAATCGATCCCGATGGCCAAGCGCTGCCGCTGTTTGGCCCCAACGGGTTATCCCAGATCCTGACCACCACGCCGCGAGAGCCAACAGCAGATTGCCCAATCAATGGCAACAGCAACGGCAATCACCGCAACCGGGTCGACAGCCACCCGCTACCGCTGTTCGGCCCTAACCGCCTACCTCAGCTGACCAACCTGCAGAAATTGACGCCGTTCCTCCCAAACGCCAACGGCAACGGCCACACCAACGGCAACGGCCATACCAACGGCAACGGCAGTGGCAATAGCCACACCAATGGCAATGGCAAACACCCAAGCGACCGTCTCGACGGCCACCCGCTACCCCTATTCGGCCCCAACGACCTACCTGAGCTGACCAACCTGCGTAATACCCTGCGTAATGCGAGGCCAGATTCCCACGGCAACGGCCAACACGCTCTCGACGATCTCGACAGCCACCCGCTACCGCTATTCGGCCCTAACCGCTTACCTCAGCTGACCAAGTTGCTAACGACGACACCAACCTCCAACGGCAAACACGACGTCGACCATCCACAGGAAATGATCAATCGGCCGGTGACCACTTAGTTCTTACGGCGCAACGCTTCTCGTGTCCATGACCGGGGTCCGGTCACGCTGCTGTCAGGGAGATGACGGCACTAAACGTCTAGACGCGTGAACTCGTCGTGTTGATACAACTCGACACACTGCGCTCGTCTGACCTTGCCACTTGTGGTGATGGGAATTGCCCCTGGGGACACCAGGACGAGATCTGCTACCCGCAACCCGTGCGACTTTGATATCGCCGAGGTGACTTCACGCTTGACGACGCGCAGCGACGTCGCATCCTCGTCGGAGCCGTTCCGCTTCTTGAGTTCGATAATCGCGACCAGCTTCTCAACACCATGATCGGGAACCGCGATTGCCGCGCAGCGGCCGGGGGTGACTTCTTGAATCGTCGCTTCGATGTCGTCTGGAGAGTGATTGCGGCCGTAGACGATCAAGAGGTCCTTGATGCGGCCGATGATAAACAGGTCGCCTTCGGAGAAGAAGCCTGAGTCTCCGGTTTTCAGCCAGGGACCTTCGGGCGTGCCGGCCGACGGGTTGACAATGGTTGCACTGAACTTGCACACCGACTCCTCGGGCTTCTGCCAATAGCCGGTAGCAACGTTGCGGCCGTGCACCCAAATCTCACCGACCGTTTCCGCCGGACACTCGACAGCGGTGTCGGGATCGACGACGCGCACCAGCGGTGACGTCGCCACGCCGTAACTCACCAGCGGTGTGCCGCTTCCGCTCGCGCACCGCTTCGCGTTGCCTGCCGCAAGTTCGTCGGATTCGAAGTGAACGACCTCTGGCGGCGTCCACGCTTCGCGGGTCGCCACGAACACCGTTGCTTCAGCCATTCCATACGAGGGCCGCAGCACCGTGGGATCAAGGTTGTAGGCAGCGAACCGATCAACGAATCGTTTGAGGGTCACCGGCTGTACCCGCTCACTACCGTTGAGAATGCAGTGCACATCCCCGAGGTCAAGCCCGGCCATTTCGTCGTCTGAGGTCTTGCGGGCCGCCACCTCGAACGCGAAGTTTGGCGCTGCCGAATACACGCGACTGTTGTTTGCCAGCAATTGCATCCACCGGCTCGGCCGCTGCAGAAATCCCGCCGGGCTGGTCAACACCGCGTGAGCTCCGGCCAAAATCGGCAGCATGATTCCTACGATGAAACCCATATCGTGATAGAAGGGCAGCCACGACACAAACGTGGTATCGGGCGGAGGAACGTTTCCGTGAGTTCCATAGTAGCCGGCCATTATTTGCTCGAAATTGGTGAAGAGGTTCTTGTTCGAAACCATCACACCGGCCGGCGTACGGGTGGATCCCGACGTGTACTGCAGATACAACGTACTCGGCCAGTCGACACCGGCCGCGCGAGCGCCTGGCCGACTCGATGAGCGAAGCCGAGAGTCTAGATCCAGCACATCAACTTCGACGATTGATGCGGCAGGTTGGTCAGGCCGCGGCTGTGCATACGGGGCCACTTGGTCAGCGACCGCAGACGTGGTGAGAATGACAGCGGGCGAAGTATCACCCAACACCGAAATCGCACGCTCGTCGTGCGCGCCACCGTGTGGAACCGATAGCGGAACCGCGATAAGCCCGGCCTGGAATGCGCCTAGTAATCCGACTATATAGTCAAGTCCCTGCGGCGCCAGTATCACCGCCCGATCACCGGGCGACCCGGAAATTCTGAGCACTTCGGCGACGTTGAGCATTCGCCGATACAACTGCGACCACGTCAGGCTTGCTGCGACGCCGTCCCAATCCTGCTCGTAGTCAATAAATGTGAGCGCCGTGTCATTGGGCGCCAGACTGGCGCGCTCACGCAGCACACCAGGTATCGAAGGCTCAACCACGGGCCTCACACTACCTCGGATGTGCACCAGACGGTCGCAGATTCTCTCCTCCCAACCACAAGCAGCACTTAGCTATGAGGAGGCCGCTCATCAACCACGCCTGAAGGTCGGCAACAAACGGGAAAGAGCGGGTTCGAGACCGCCAACGGCTGTGGTATTCGACCTAGTCAACCGGCGAAAGAGAGCCTCACGTAAATTTTTTTGGACGTACGCACAATTCATCCACACGCGTGGATCCAAGCGGCTACGCTGCAGATCACTTGACTAGTTAACGGCTGGCTTGGATGCGGGGGAAACGTGCTTCTATGCCTGATACGTGCCATCCCCGACCCGGGTCCCGACGCGACAGCATCTCGTTCAGGCTGGGGCGAAAAGAGGTGAGCGGCCATGAATGACCCACACATGACGCCTGTTGCCGTGATCGGCATGGCATGCCGGCTTCCAGGCGGGATCAATTCCCCCGAGCAGTTATGGGAGGCGTTGGCCCGCGGCGACGACTTGGTCACCGAAATCCCCACCGACCGTTGGGATGCCGACGAGTACTACGACCCCGAGCGTGGCGTGCCCGGTCGCTCGGTGTGCCGGTGGGGCGGATTCCTGGATGACGTCGCGGGTTTCGATTCGGATTTCTTCGGGATGACCCAGCAGGAGGCGACGGTAATCGATCCGCAGCACCGGCTGTTGCTGGAAATCTCCTGGGAGGCCATCGAACACGCGGGTCTTAATCCGGCGACGATGACGGACACGCGGACCGGTGTATTCGTGGGATTGATGCATGACGACTACACCTTGGTGGCAGCCAATGCTCAAGCCCTGGAAGGACCGTACGGCATCACGGGCACCGGCTTCAGCTTGGCGTCGGGGCGGATCGCCTACGCGCTGCAGGCCCATGGTCCGGCGTTGACGGTCGACACGGCGTGCTCGTCAGGCCTGGCCTCGGTGCACGTGGCATGCCGCAGCCTGCACGACGGCGAAAGCGATCTTGCCTTGGCCGGCGGCGCCAACGTGCTGCTGGATCCACGCAAATACTCCTCGGCCTCGGCCCAAGGCATGCTGTCCGCGACCGGACACTGCCATCCGTTTGACGTCGAGGCGGACGGATTCGTGCCCGCCGAGGGTTGCGCAATCGTGGTTCTCAAGCGGTTGCCGGATGCGCTGCGCGACGGTGATCGGATTCTGGCCGTCGTCCGTGGTACCGCCGCCAATCAGGATGGCCGCACGGTAAACATCGCGGTGCCGTCGCAGCCCGCACAGGTCGAGGCCTTCCAGAATGCATTGGCCGTGGGAGGCGTGGACGCGGGCACGGTCGGCATGGTGGAGGCGCATGGCACGGGTACCCCGGTCGGCGACCCGATCGAGTTCCGGGGCCTGGCTGAGGTATATGGCCTCGACGGCCCGTGCGTGCTCACATCAGCCAAGAGCAATTTCGGACACGCCCAGTCAGCCGCGGGAACATTAGGGCTGATGAAGGCGGTCCTCTCCGTGCAGCACGGTGTTGTCCCACCCAACCTGCACTTCAACCGCCTGCCTGATGACCTTGCCGAAATCGACACGGAACTCTTTGTGGCACAAGAGCTTACCCCCTGGCCGACGAACGGTCAGCAGCCCCGCAGGGCCGCGGTGTCGTCGTATGGAATATCCGGAACGAACGTGCACGCCATTGTCGAACAAGCCCCGCAGACCATTGCATGCAATGACGCGCTAGCTAACCCCGCCATTGACGGTGCGCTGATTTTTCCGCTGTCCGCGACTTCCGCCGACGGGCTGCGGCAAACCGCCGCACGGCTCGCTGACTGGGTCGAGGCCCACGTGCAGGACCTGACGGCGTCTGATCTGGCCTACACGCTTGCCCGTCGGCGTGGGCATCGACCAGTACGGACATCCATACTGGCCAGCAACCCCCAGGAACTAGCAAAGGCATTGCGGGTGGCCGCCGAGGACGAGACTCCGCGTCAGGCCGCGGTGGGGCAAGATGACCGCGGCCCGGTGTGGGTGTTCTCCGGGCAAGGTTCGCAGTGGGCCGCTATGGGCGCCGACCTGCTCGCGACCGAACCTGTGTTCGCAGCGACCGTCGCGGAACTGGAACCGCTGATCGCCCGCGAGTCAGGGTTCTCGGTGACCGAAACATTATCCGCGCCAGAGACCGTAAGTGGCATCGACCGGATCCAGCCGACCATCTTCGCCATGCAGGTAGCGCTGGCCGCCACCATGAAGTCCTACGGGGTGCACCCAGGCGCGGTCATTGGGCATTCCCTCGGAGAATCCGCGGCGGCCGTCGTCGCCGGAGCACTGTCGCCCGAAGACGGAGCCAAGGTTATTTGCCGTCGCTCTCGCCTGATGACCCGTATCGCTGGGGCCGGCGCCATGGCATCAGTGGAACTTCCTGCCCAGCAAGTGCTTTCAGAACTGATGGCTCGCGGCATCGACGACGTCGTCGTCTCGGTCGTAGCTTCTCCGCAGTCCACCGTGATCGGCGGCGCTACCACGACGGTGCGCGAGCTTGTCGCCGCGTGGGAACAGCGTGACGTGATGGCACGTGAGGTGGCCGTCGATGTCGCTTCGCACTCCGCGCAAGTCGATCCCATCCTCGACGAACTGTACGACATGCTGGCTGACCTCGAGCCCGTCACACCCGAGGTTCGGTATTACTCCGCAACCCTGTTCGACCCGCGCGAAGAGCCAATCTGCGATGCAGGTTATTGGGTGGACAATCTACGTCATACCGTGCGGTTCGGTGCCGCGGTGCAGGCCGCGCTGGAGGACGGATACCGAGTCTTTGCCGAGCTGGCACCACACCCGCTGCTGACCCGTGCCGTCGAGAAGACCGCCGAGAGCTTCGACGTTGCAGTAGCTGCCCTGGCCAGTTTGCGACGCGAGCAATCGCTACCGCACGGGCTGCGCGAACTGCTGGCCGATCTGCATAGCGCCGGCGCCGCGGTGGACTTCTCTGTCCTGTACCCCTGTGGGCAGCTGGTGGACACCCCGCTGCCGACCTGGACTCACCAACCGCTGCTGCTGAACCGCGATTATGGGGACCACCAGGCGCAGGGTCCCTGCACGGTCGCAGTCCACCCGTTGCTGGGCTCGCATGTGCGATTGCCGGAGGAGCCGGAGCGCCACGTATGGCAGGCCCAGGTCGGTACCAAAGCGCTGCCATGGTTGAGCGACCACCAAATACACAGTGCCGCTGCGCTTCCCGGGGCGGCCTACTGCGAGATGGCGCTAGCGGCGGCCCGCACCGTGCTCGGCGAGTCATCCGAAGTCCGCGACATTTGCTTCGAGCAGATGCTGTTGCTCGATGACGAGACGCCGCTATCAGCCGTCGCATCGGTGACATCACCGGGCGTCGTCGACTTCGTGGTGGAGACCTTCAGTGAAGGTGGAGTCGTTCGGCGGACCACAGCGGTGCTGCACCAGGCAGAGGATGACCAACAGCCACCCGCGTATGACATGCCTACCTTGCTGGCGGACCACCCACACCGGGTGCAGGGCGACGAGCTGCGGCAGCGGTTCGACGAGCACGGTATCCAATATGGTCCCGCTTTCACCGGACTAGTCGCGGTACACGTTGCAGATGAGGCGTCCAGCACGGTGCTGGCCGAAGTCGCGTTGCCTGCCGCGTTGCGCTCACAACAGCGGGGATACGGGATTCACCCTGCCCTGTTGGATGCCTGCTTCCAAGCCGTCGGTGCCCATTCCGACGTCCAGCTGGCAAGCAGCGGCGGTCTCATGCTGCCGTTGGGCGTGCACCAGATCCGTGCCTACGCACCTACTCGCGGCGCTCACTACTGCTATACGCGGGTGACCAATGTCGGGGCGGCCAGCGCAGAAACGGACCTCGACGTGCTGGACGAGCACGGAACAGTCCTGCTGAGCGTGCGCGGGTTGCAGCTCGGCACCGGGGCCTCCGAGAACGGTAACCGCGATCGGGTGCTGAGCGAGCGGCTGCTGACCATTGAGTGGCAACGCCGAGAGCTGCCCGAGGTCGACCCGGCGGAAGCCGGATCATGGCTGCTGATCACCACCTCCGATGCCGCCGACCTGGCGGCAACAGAGGTGACCGATGCGCTGAAGCTACATGGCGCGCAATGCGCGACCATGTGCTGGCCATGGCATGGCGACCACGCCAGCCACAAGGCCTACGCTGAGCGGCTACACAATCAGCTCGGCGCCGGCGGGTTCACCGGTGCAATCGTCCTCACCGGGCCGGACCACGGTAACCAAGCTGACACGTCGGCGGTCCGTGGCGGTGAGTACGTTCAGCATCTGGTGCGCATCGCCCGCGAACTACCGGAAATCTTGGGCGACGTGCCCCGGCTCTACGTCGTAACCAGAAGCGCCCAGACGGTGCTGGCCGACGACTGCGCCAACCTTGAGCAGGGTGGGTTGCGCGGTCTGCTGCGGGTGATCGGCGCCGAGCACCCACACCTGCGCGCCACACTCATCGACGTCGACGAGCACACCCAGGTCGAACACCTGGCGCGCCAATTGCTCACGGGCTCCGAAGAAGACGAGACCGCCTGGCGCAACGACGAGTGGTACACCGCCCGGTTATGCCCCACTCCGCTACGCCCCCAAGACCAACAAACCACCATCGTGGATCAACGACACGACGGTGTGCGCCTGCAGATCCGCACACCGGGCGACCTGCAAACGCTGGAGTTCGCGGCGTTTGACCGGGTGCCGCCTGGGCCCGGACAAATCGAGGTCGCCGTCAGCGCCTCGAGTATCAACTTCGCCGATGTCCTCGTCGCATTTGGCCGGTACGCCACCGTCGACGGGCAGATGCCGCGGCTGGGCACTGATTTCGCCGGCGTGGTGAGCGCGGTCGGGCCCGACGTCACCGATCACCAAGTCGGCGATCATGTCGGCGGCATGTCCCCCGACGGCTGCTGGGCCACGTTTGTCACCTGCGATGCCCGGCTGGCCACCAAAATCCCTCCGGGCCTCACCGACGCCCAGGCCGCAGCGGTGACCACCGCGACGGCCACCGCCTGGCACGGTCTGCATGACTTGGCTCGGATCAAAGCCGGTGACAAGGTGTTGATCCACTCAGCAACCGGCGGGGTCGGCCAAGCCGCGATCGCGATAGCACGCGCCGCGGGCGCTCAAATCTTCGCCACAGCAGGCAGCCCAAAGCGTCGAGAACTGTTGCACAGCATGGGCATTGAGCATGTCTACGACTCACGTAACATCGACTTCGCCGAGCAGATTCGCCGCGATACCAACGACTACGGCGTCGACATCGTGCTCAACTCGCTGGCTGGTGCCGCCCAACGCGCCGGGCTGGAATTGCTGTCCTGGGGTGGGCGGTTTGTCGAGATCGGCAAGCGCGACATCTACGGCGACACTCGGCTGGGTCTCTTCCCGTTCCGACGCAACCTCGCTTTTTACGGTGTCGACCTGGGGTTGCTGTCGCTCACCCATCCCCACCAGGTGCGGGACTTGCTGACCACCGTCTACCAGCTGACCGCTCAAGGCATGCTGCCGATGCCCGAAAGCATGCACTACCCGCTGGCCGAGGCGGCCACCGCGATTCGGGTGATTAGCGCCGCCGAACACACCGGCAAGCTCATCCTCGACGTCTCCCACACCGGGCGTAGCAGTGTAGTACTGCCGCCCGAGCAGGTCCCGGTCTTTCGCCCCGATGGCTCCTACCTCATCACCGGTGGCCTGGGTGGCCTTGGGCTGTTCCTGGCCGAAAAGATGGCCGCCGCCGGCGCTGGCCGAATCGTGCTCAACTCACGATCGACGCCCAGCCAAAAGGTGCTCGAGACCATCGAACTCGTCCGGGCCATCGGATCGGATGTCGTGGTGGTGTGCGGCGACATCGCCCAGGTCGACACCGCCCAACAGTTGGTCGCAGCCGCCACCGTCACCGGGCTTCCGTTGCGCGGTGTACTACACGCCGCCGCAGTCATCGAGGATGCCACCTTGACCAACATCACCGACGAGCTGGTCGACCGTGACTGGGCGCCCAAGGTGTACGGCGCATGGAATCTGCACCACGCCACCGCTACCGAGCCGTTGGACTGGTTCTGCTCATTTTCCTCGGCAGCCGCGTTGCTCGGCTCACCAGGCCAAGGCGCCTACGCCGCCGCCAACAGCTGGTTAGACGCCTTCACCTGTTGGCGACGCGCGCAGGGCCTTCCGGCCACCGCGATCGCCTGGGGACCCTGGGCCGAAATCGGGCGCGGCACCGCCTTCGCGGAAAGCACCGAAACCGCCATCACCCCCGACGAAGGCGCCTATGCGTTCGAAACATTGTTGCGCTACGACCGCGCCTACAGCGGTTACGCCCCGGTCATCGGAACGCCGTGGCTGACTGCCTTCGCACAACGGAGCCGGTTCGCTGAAGCGTTCCGGGCATTGGAACAAAAGCGTTCGGGCACGAGCAAATTCAGAACTGAACTAGAGTCACTACCACCGGACAAGTGGCCAAGCCAGCTACGGCGTCTGATCTCCGAACAGGTTAGCCTGATCCTGCGTCGTACCATCGATCCGGACCGTCAGCTCTCCGAATATGGCCTTGACTCGTTGGGGAACCTGGAGCTGCGCACCCGCGTCGAGACGGCAACGGGGATCCGGGTCGGCTCCACCGACATCACCACGGTTCGGGGTTTGGCGGATCACCTCTACACCATGCTGGCGCCGGAAGAAGCCTCAGCACCTTCGTAACGTTTCGGCAACTCCATCGCCGCTAAAGCATAGCCCGCGCACGCACTTCGCCGGCACCCTGCTCAACAGGACCAGCGACGAGCGGGTGACTTGTATAGGTTTGGCTCACATCCGCTTTCCGCAACGTCGGCGGCGCCCACGACCCCGGCGGGAATTGCTTGCGCCAGTTACGGCCATGCAGTTTCCGCATCCCGCGAACCTTCGCCAAGTTAGCTGCCGCAGCGTACCGCCGCCTGCCGAATGTAGCATCGGCGGTCTTGTGTCCAAAGTGGTTGATATAAGCCATCTCAGTTACGTACAAACCGTATCCAGCGTTTCGTGCGCGCAGGGCCAGGTCGAGGTCGATACCCCACCCATAGCGTTGAAAGGTGTGTAGGTCTAGCCCTCCAATGGTCAGCCAACAGTCACGGGACAGTACGAGCGCCGTTCCCTCCACGGTCGGCACAGCGCGATATACAGGTCGGGGAAGGTAGTCTGCGGCAGCTGGCTTCTCGTCAGCTTCCGCACAAGGGAAGCCGTGATCAATCATCGGCCCAACTATTCCCGCATCAGCGGGTAACCGACGGTCGAGCAGAGCGGCAACAAACCCCTTCGAGATGCGAGTGTCGTTGTTGAGCGTCATCGCGTGGGAGTAGCCCTCCGAGAACGCAATTCGGAACCCAAGGTCGCTGCCTCCAGCCCAACCTAGGTTCTCGCGGGTTCTGATGATCCGTTCACTGCCGATGGCGGAATAGTCACCCCGGTTGTCAACGATTAAATAATCTGCGCCCTCGCGCTCTAAGTCTTCGACGAGGGTATGGCTGTAGTCATGCTGCCCATATACAGGGATCGTAATCAGCAGAGACACCACCTGACCGTACACCGGCTACCCCGGCCGCGACTGCCATTCGGCAACGGTCAGTCCCGCGGAACATCACCCCAACTTTCACTCGTGAATCAACAGTATGCTTGCGTCCACTTGCTCAGCTGACGGGCATCGCCTGGTCGGGACGGCGATCGTGCGCCGCAAATCCGAACGAAAACCCCGAATTCTTATTGAGCCATTGCTAGTTTGCCAGCATGACGGCAATCACGCTGGTACCCGCGCGGACCGCGGGACACGTGAGAGCATGGTGTGCGACGACGACATTGGGCTCGGCCCGTTGGCAACAGGGCCTCGGGGCGTTCATTGCTGCTGCCCTCTTTTGGCCCAAGTCATCGATCGATCCTATCGTCGGACTCGATCCCTCGTGGCAGGCCGGGCTCGCACTGGCCCGGATTCACCACATCGCGTGGGGACCCGAGCTGGTATTCACCTACGGACCCCTCGGGTTCCTGCAGAACAGCGCCTACTACTCGTTCGCACAAGCGGTACTCGCCTCGATCTACCAGATAACAGTCATTGCCGCGCTGTTCCTGGGCATCGCAACGGCACTGCGCCAGCGTCACGCCCCGATGACGTCACTCATCGGCGCGTTCGTGACAACCGGCATTGCCGTCTCCCTGCACGTGGGTAACGGCTTTTCCGTCAAGGGTTCGCTGGGTATGTGGTACCCCGAGCTGGCCGTTCTTGCGGCATTCGCGTGGGCGAGCGCGTCCTTGTTGCAGCACGAACCCAAGCGGTCGACAGTGTTCACCACCTGCACAGCACTCGGCGCGGTCGCAGGCTTTCAACTGCTGGTCAAGCTCAGCAGCGGCCTCTCGATCGTGGTCATCGCGCTGGCCGTGTCGGTGCTGCTCGGCTGGCGAGCAGTCGGGCGACATTGCGCAACGCTGGTCACCTTCGTGGCGTCCATCCCGATCTGGTGGTTGCTGGCCGGCCAACAACCGGGCGACCTGCCCACCTGGCTCAAGCTCAGCGCCGCCATCGTGTCGGGTTACGTCGACGCGATGGCCACCGTGCCTCTCCCGCCGAACGCCGCGCTCGGGGTGTTATTAAGCCTTGCCTGGACGGTTGTGCTCGGTGTGATGTTCGCGCGTGGCCGCCCCGAAATCCCCCGCCGCTTCGTCGTGCTCGTGGCCATCGTGACACTGATCGCCGGCAAGGAGGCGTTCGGCCGGTTTGACCTGTGGCACTTCAGCATCTTGCTGGGCGTGATCGTTGTTGCCCTGGCCATTACCCCGCTCACCGGCACTCGCCGCCGCCGCGGCTATGTGGTGGCCGCGGTGGCGATCACTTTGGCCTCCGCCAACATTTACGCCTCGGCTGTCTACGACCGCGCTGTAGCAGTGGTGCAGGCGCCGATGCAGGTGGTCGACCGCCTAGCCACGCTCACCCTGCCTGGCCGCCTCGGCCAACGCATCGAACAAGCCAAGGCAGATCAGCGCACCCTCTACGCGATCCCGAGCCGCTTCATCACCACCATCGGGTCGGCACCAGTCCACATTGACCCCCAGGAGATTTCAGCCGCGTGGGCCTACGACCTGACATGGCGCCCAACACCGGTATTCCAAACCTACTCGGCCTACAACCCCACACTGGACCACCTAAACAGCGAATCACTAGCCAACAGACCACAATTCGTCCTATCCCGGCTATCACCAGCCTCACCCGCCACCGGCATCGACGGCCGGCTAGGGGTACAAGAATCCCCGCAATATTCGCGTGCACTGCTATGTGATTACACCGTGAACGGCATCGAAAACCGCTGGGCACTACTGACCCGCACCACCCCCCACTGCGGACCGCTCACCCCACTGTCGACGGTCCCCCTTCGCGAAAACGACACGATCATGGTCCCTGCCCCCAGCGAACCCGATATGGCAGTCCTCGTGGGAATCGATCTGGATCAAACCATTGCCGACCGGCTCTTTGCGGGAACCATCGCCCCGTTAACTAACTTCACGGTCCTACTCAACGGGATCACCTACCGCCTCGTCGCCAAAAACGCGGCCGAGCCATTTCTGGTCACCACCCCCGCCTCAGTCGCTGGCACGAACCTGCAAATCCATGCCCACGCCATCAGTGTCGGCAGAACGGTAAACCTGGGCCAACCCTTGACCACTGCACGACTACGCTTCTACGAGATGCGCGTCAAGCCATGAGCCGCAGTTGATATCGCTAAACAAGTTGACCTACAAGGTATTCCAACAGACCTTGATATGACCGGAACAACGAATGCGACTCCCTGCCGCGCGGGCAACAAAACTTATCCGGTAAATAAGAAACTCCAACGCGTCTGCCTTGTCGTGTCTACAATCCATACGCATGAAGCGTCTTGCGCTGGCCGCCGGCGCGCTATTACTCGCGGGGTGTGGAAGCGCCACGCACACCACAGCCTCGACGGTGACTGTCACGCAAACTGTCACTGTGCAGCCGACCGTCCCGCCAGCAGTAGCTCACACAACATTGCCGCCAACGGGTCCCAAGACCGTCATCGACTCCTTCGGCCTATACGAGACTGTCATCGACAACAACGGCACATACCTAATCGGCGCCGACATATCGGCGGGCAAGTACCACACACTTGGTGGCGCGACGTGTTACTGGGCACGGCTGCGCAGCCTTAACACTACGGACATCATCGATAGCCACCAGGGCAGCGGTCCGCAGGTAGTCCAGATCCGGGAGAGCGACATCGCGTTCTTGACGCAAAACTGTGGGACCTGGCAGATGGTTCCCTGGTTCTAGGGCGTGCTTAACCGACCTTGACATATCGCCGATCGACACCAGCGTCGTGGCACCAACCCCGGCCGGTTCTGTTGCGCGAAAGCACAACATGTGCGGATTGGCCTCGCCATATTCGCGCGAAACGCCCCATGCATTTGTTGCAATCTCGTACGCTCAACCGTGAATGTCAAGCATGCTTTTGATCTCGCCGAAACCCTGACGAGATCGGAGACGAGCAAGGGGAGGTGGGGGTTCGCGTGACAACTCAACCCGATAAGCGCATCTGCATCGTCGGTGGCGCCGGGCACGTCGGACTGCCGCTAGCATTGGTGTTGGCGGACGTAGGTTTTGACGTCAACATCCTCGACACGAACGCCCAGGCTTTGAAGACCGTTATGGCCGGGCGGATGCCCTTCATCGAAAATGGCGCCGAGGATCTCCTCAAGCAGCTCTTGCCGACCGGGCGTCTCACCGCGAGCAGCGACGCGTGGACGGTCAAGAACGCCGACATCGTCATCTGCGTGGTCGGGACACCCGTCGACGAGTACCTGACACCGCAAGCGCACGCCTTCTTCCGCATCATCGACGAGATCAGTCCACACTTCCACAATGAGCAGACACTCATCCTTAGAAGCACCGTCTACCCGGGATTGAGCCAGCGCGTTCACGACATGTTCTCCGAACGCGGCATTGGCGTTCACGTCACCTTCTGCCCCGAGCGCATTGCGCAGGGACACTCGATTCGTGAGCTGCGCGTCATTCCGCAGATCATCAGCGGATTCGACGACGAGGGGCTACGGGTGGTCCGCGAGCTCTTCTCGCAGGTGACCACCGAGATCATCGAAGTCAAGCCGCAGGAAGCCGAGCTGGCCAAGCTATTTTGCAATAGCTACCGCTACATCCAGTTCGCGGTGGCCAACCAGTTCTACCTGCTCAGCCGTGAGGCCGGGCTGGACTTCGCGCGCGTCCATCACGCGGCAACGTACAAGAACGGACGCGTCGATAGCCTGCCAGGCGCCGGACTGGCTGCCGGCCCGTGCCTGCTGAAGGACACCATGCAGCTCGCGGCTTTCAGCAACAACAATTTCATGCTGGGACACGCGGCTATGCTCATCAACGAAGGCCAGCCGCAGTTTCTTGTCAATATGCTCAAGCGCCGGATTAGCTTGCGCGACAGGTCGGTTGGCATCCTGGGTATGACATTCAAGGCCGATTGCGATGACACACGCGACTCGCTCAGCTTCAAGCTCAGGCATCTGCTGATGCTCGAAGCGAAAGAAGTGATGCTGCACGACCCATTCCTGGAAGGCAAGGATTATTTCCCGCTGGACACCATCTTGGACCGGGCCGACGTCCTTGTCGTCGGCGTACCCCACTCTGAGTATCGTGGCCTGCGGGTACCACGAGGCAAAGTGGTCGAGGATGTCTGGGGGTGTCTGGATTTGAGCGAGCTTGACCATAGCGAGCTGAACGGCGCGCGCTTGGCGACTCTGGGGACCAGGGCGGTTGCGCTGTGAAGGTTCTGGTAACCGGCAGCGCCGGATTCATCAACGGCTATGTCGTCGACGAGCTGCTCCGCGCCGGCCACCATGTTGTGGGTATAGACAACTACTCGAAGTACGGCAAGGTCAAGAAGAGCTATGACGACCACCCGCACTACGAGTTCGTCGAGGGCGACGTCAAAGACGTTGATCTCATGTGCCGCCTTGTCGAGGGCTGCGATCAGATGGTGGCCAGCGCTGCCCGTATCGGCGGCATTACTTACTTCCACGAGTATGCATACGATCTGCTAGCTGAGAATGAGCGTATTGCGGCTGCTCATTTCGACACCGCCCTCTACGGCTATCACAAGGGCTGGCTGCAGAAGATCAACGTGATCAGTTCGTCGATGGTGTTCGAAAACGCGACCGTCTTCCCGACTCCGGAGAAGCACATCACCGAATGCCCGCCTCCGACAAGCACTTACGGATTCCAGAAGCTGGCCTGTGAGTACTTCGCGCATGGCGCCTACGAGCAGTACGGTCTCCCCTATACGATCATCCGCCCCTTCAACTGTGTGGGTACCGGCGAGCAGCGGGCTATCGGCGGGCGTGAAATTCCAAGCGGCAACGTTAAACTCGCGATGAGTCACGTCGTGCCGGACTTGATCCAGAAAGTGGTGAAGGGCCAAGATCCACTGCACATCCTTGGGGATGGCACGCAGGTGCGCCACTACACCTACGGCGCCGACCTGGCCCGCGGGATCCGCATGTGCATGGAACACCCAGCCGCGCTGGGTGGGGACTTCAACCTTTCCACCCCCGAGGCCACGACGGTGTTGCAACTCGCCGAAGTGATCTGGCGTAAGATGCGACCCGACACCCCGTTTCGCTACGAAAGTGATCCGCCGTTCGAGCATGACGTCCAGCTACGCTCGCCGGACGTCCAAAAGGCATCCGAAATCCTCGGCTTCTCGGCGACGACTACGCTCGATGCCATGCTGGATGAAGTCATACCCTGGATCGTGAACGCCGTCGAGGCAGGGACCATTTGACGCGCGTTGCTGCTATCAAACCTAAGGAAAACATGCGAATAGCGGGTGAGCCCGACCTGCAGCGCCTCTACCGCAATCGCTTCGGCCACGACCAAGAGTCGCGATCTGCCATTTGGGGTGTACTCGTCCACCACTTTTTCCAGGCATGGGTCAGGCGCAGCGACACGGTGGTGGACTTGGGATGCGGATACGGCGAGTTCCTGAATCAGGTGGGCGCTGCCCGCCGCATCGGTGTCGACCTGAACCCGGACAGTGCCGGCATGCTCGAGCCCGGGGTCGAGTTCCACGAAGGCCCAGCCGACGATCTTCGCTTTCTTGAGGACGGCTCGGTGGATGTGGTCTTCACCAGCAACTTGCTGGAACATCTGCAAAGCAAAGCAGATGTGGAGCGCATGATCGCCGAGGCCTGGCGAGTGCTCAAGCCAGGCGGGCATTTCATCGCCATGGGGCCCAATATTCGCTTCCTGCCCGGCGACTATTGGGACTTCTGGGACCATACGGTACCCATCAGCGATCGTTCCCTCATTGAGCTGCTGGCGTCCCAGCAGTTCACGGTCGTGGACGCTTACGACCGTTTCCTGCCGTACACATCGCACTCGTCGCTGCCGCAGGCACCGATCCTGGTGCGCCTATATCTGCGGCTCAGGGCGGTGTGGCCGATCTTCGGCAGGCAGTTCGTGATCCGTGCCCGCAAATCACGACCGCCGTCGGCGACGGATAACGAGCAGCTGGTGAGTGTGGTGATTCCCGTGTTCAATGAGGGCGAGAATATTCAGGTCTGCGTCAGAGGACTCACCGAGGCGTTAGCGGAAACACCCCACGAACTGGTCGTGTGCTACGACTTCGACGAGGACAGCACGCTGCCGGCGCTCGCGGCCATGCCCGACCGGCCGACCACGGTGCGACTGGTTCGGAATTCGCTGGGCAAGGGGGTAGCAAATGCGCTGATCACCGGCTTCGCAGCCGCCCGTGGCGACGTCATCGTCAGCACGATGGCTGACCTGTCCGACCCACCGTCGGTAATTCCGTTGATGGCGGCCAAGATCCGGGAAGGATGCGACGTGGTCAGCGGGTCGCGATACATGCCCGGCGGCTTCCAGCACGGAGGTCCTCGCTTGAAGGGGCTGATGTCGCGGACAGCCGGGCTTAGCTTGCACTACCTGGGCGGTATGCCGACCCACGACGTCACCACCAATTTCCGCGCGTACAGCCGTCGATTCCTCGACGAGGTCCCGGTGGAAAGCGTGCGTGGGTTCGAGGTGGGGCTAGAGCTCACGACGAAAGCGCATCTGCTGGGCTTTCGGATCGACGAGGTCCCCAGCGGCTGGCATGACCGCGTAGCCGGTACAAGCAAATTCGATCTGGTCGGCTGGCTGCCCGCGTACCTTCGCTGGTACATGGAGGCAATGTGGCGGCCGATGTTGCGTTGGACCGGTGGCGGACTGGCAGCGCTCGGGGCCTTGCTGGTCATGCGCCGGCACAGACGGGGCAACCTGCGGCTGAGCTGAGCGCGAAAAATCATGTCGGCAAAGTGAATTGGGCTCCGGCGTCGCACCGGTAAGCTTGAACAGCCATCGGTCCAGAATGAAGAAGCGGCCGACCCAGACAATGCCGTAACCCACCAACTGGGCCAAGAACACCGCCGGGCCACGGACGAGCCTCGTCTGATCAGCCATCACGTTCTCGACAAAGTGCGTTAACAGTGTGGCCTGCGCAACGCCTAGCATCATGGCCACCCAAGACACGACCACCTGGCTGCCCACGTTCTTGCGGGACGTGACCCGCCAGACGAAGTGCTTATTAGCGAAGAAGTTTGGGACTAGCACGATGCCGGCCGACAGCAGTGACGCAGCGGTATAGTCGTCGAACCAGAGGCCGAAGACCTGGATGAGAATTTGGCCGGGCGGCACGAAGACCACCGACACGACGGCGTAGCGCAGCTTCTTGCGTGCCTCCTCGGTACGCCCGCCAACGATCAGACCCGCCCGCGATAGGTCCATGGGCGGCAACATACCTGCCAGCCGTTCGCTCCGGGCCCGAACAGGCGAAACTCGAAGAACCAAAATGGCGAGCACGTCACGGCTTTGTTCTTCAAGCTAGCTTAGCTATTGGCTTGGCTTGCAAACATTTACAAAGTCGCCACGTGTGCGTCTGGCTCCATCTACAATCGCTACCCATGCAGCGCGTCCCACTGGCCACGTCTGTGCAGCGGCTGTGGTGCCGCTATGCCCTCGGCCTGGCACGGGTCAGAACTGGACACCGCCGGTGAACAAAGTAGCCTCCCTGCAGCATTGGTCGCCTCTCGCACGGCGCGAAGACAACACGTGGACCCGCTTGGTTCCAAGTGCGCTTGACTCGTGCAGCCGGTCGGCAATGGCACAGTGGATTGGCCTACCACTGCTGGCATTCCTCTACCCCGTGATTACGGTGGCTACGCAAAAGGCTCCCTTTTACGACGACCCCTTCATCCTGATGCGCTACGGCGACCACCTCGCCCATGGTTTGGGGTGGACGTACAACCCGGGCTCGCCGACCAATAACGCCGTAACTTCCCCGCTCTATGTCCTGCTTATCGCGGCGGGAACATTCATCGGCGGCTCGCCCGAAATGTGGTCGACGGGCCTCTATGTCGGGGCATGGGGGCTGGGAGGCATCGTCCTCGCGCGCATTTTCTTCCTGGAGGGACGGCGCTTAGGCGGGTGGCTGGCATGCGGCCTGTACTCGATCGCACCGCTGCTAGCGAACGTGCGCGGCATGGAAACGTCCCTGTATTTGCTGCTGATACTCGCCGCGATCTGGGCCTTTCAGCGTGAGCGCTGGCTGGTATTGGGATGTCTGCTGGCACTGTTGGCAATGGCCAGGTCAGACGGATGTCTGCTCGCCGCAGCCTTGATCGGCTGGCTCACCGTTCGACAGCGGCGGACCGCGCTGACGGTGCTCGGACCATGTGTAGCGATAGGTGCCTTGTGGGCTGCTGCCTCGTGGGTGTTGACCGGCAGCCTGTTGCCGAGCACGCTGGCTGCGAAGCTTGCGCAACGCGACTCTGGGCAGTGGGGCGGCCAATGGAGCTTCCTGAAAGGGCTTTCCGCGAACGGCATCATCGGCGTCGAGCTTGCCCGACTAAGTGATCCCCGCGGTGTCATGCCTGGGCTCCTGTTGCTCGCAGGCGATCTGGTGCTGATAGCGGCAGTGTTCGGGACTGTGCTTGCGTTCCGGCGCGGCGGACACACACTCCCCCTACTCAGCGCGGCTGCAGCCATAGTCGTACTCGAATACGGGATCGTGCTTCGCATACCCGGGACCTATGTCTGGCATTACGGGCCATGGACGCTGTGGGTGATCGCCGGGTTAGCCGTTGCGCTGGAGGAAACTGCCCGGCATGGTCATCGTGTTACGACGTCGCTGCTGCTGGCCGGAGCAGTGGTCGCCTTGATAGCGGCGGCTCATGTCCCGGATGCGTGGAGATCGGTTCGGAGCCACTACCGGCAAGTCGCCGAGTGGATAGACCGCAACGCGGCCAGCCCACACCCCACAGTGGCAGCGGGCGAGGTCGGCGCCCTGGGCTACTACGGCCACGCCGATATAGTCGATTACCTAGGGCTTTTGGACTCCAGGGCCAACGATTCAGTTCGACGCAACGACTTTACCTGGTGGCTGTCGGTGAGACCGGACTATTGGGTCACGCCGAATGACTGGTCGGTCGACGCCCCGACGATTGCGCTGCCCGAGTTTCAGCGTGAATACGCCGTTGCAGTCACCATTGGGCCAGACACCGTCTATCGCCGAATCGCTCGATAGTGGCCGTCAGGGGGGCGGTCACCGCGATCCGTGAGCAACTCTTGGCGGTCTGCGGCCTAACCGAGCGGACGCTCCTGCTCGGCGCGGTCCTGCTGGGATCTGCGGTGTCGGCGGCGACGAGTTTCGTTCTCGCCCAATATTATTCCATCGACGTGCTTACCTCTCTCACCGGTAGCGCCGAGGATTGCTGGCTCGATTGGGGCACGCAGATCGGCCGACACTGCTTCAGTGACTACGCAATGACAGTGGGTTTCGGGATGCGCCCCAATCCGTGGGTGAGCTATCCGCTGTTCTTGCCCTGGAACAATTACCAGACCGGCGGGAGCCCCTACCCAGCAGCGGGGTTGCTGCCGCAACTGTTTTTCGGGATTCTCGGCGAATGGCTACACAGGCCACGACTGGGACTGGTGGGCTACCAACTCGTTTTGACGTGCGCGGTCTTGACGCCCGCCGTCTGGGCGGCGCGCGGCGCTCGCGGTCTGGAGCGGTTGATCGTCTTTGTGGTGGTGGGCGCCGCGGCCATCCCTGCATTGGCCGTGATCGATCGGGGTAACTCGGCTGGGTTGGTCGCACCGATTGGCCTGGTGTTCCTGGTGGCGCTATGCAGGCAGCAGTGGAGACTGGTAGCGATCACAGTGGTCCTGGCCGCGCTGCTGAAACCACAGTTTGCGCTACTCGCCGTCGCGTTGTTCGCCGCCCGAAAATGGCGGTTAGGCAGCACCGCGGTCGTGGGGGTCGTGATCTCCAATCTCATCCCGTATTTGCTGTGGCCGCGCGACTTTCCGGGAACGATCGTGCAGTCGGCCCGCCACGCCCTCCATTACAGCAGTTCGGTCGCAGCGCTTGTCGGGCCATACAACGCATCCTTTGGGAAGGGAATCTTTTTCATTCCGGATAGGATCGCTTACCCGCAGTGGGGCTATGTGTCGAACGGCTTTCTTGACGGAGTCCGACCGCTGATCGGCTATGTCGTGCTTGTTGTCGTCGTTGGCTGCGTGCTTGCTCTCGGCCGGCGCATTCCCCCAGTCATGGTGGGCATCGCGCTGCTGGCCACCGCCTGCCTCTTCCCGGGCCTGGTATTCCAGTACTACCTGGTGTTCGCCTTACCGGTCGCGGCGTTGCTGGCCCGTGCCCCAGACGGATCGGCGGGATCGGGGATCTTCGACCAGCTTACGGCCCACGGTGAGCGCCGTCGCGCCGTCGGCATCTGCGTGACCCTCGCCGCGGCGTTCAGCATCGTCTGCATCCCCCTGCCCGGCCAGCCGATCATGTCGCCGATCGCGGGCCAGCTGGGGGTCATCGGGGTCATCGGCACCACGCCAATTGTCCACACCACGATGGAACTGACGCCGCTGCTGTGGTTGATCGCGTGCGCGGCGATCATCGTCTCGTATGCGCGAAGACCGGTGGCCGACGCCCAAGCGGATGTCTGCAGCGCATCGGCGTTAGACGAACTGGCCCCGGCAGCCGCGGCCCAACTGGGTGGCGAGTAAGACAAACCGTCAGGAAGCGACTTCGCTCTGATGCCATTGCAACACAAAATCGTTCGCGCACCGCTTCGGCTGCTGTCGAGAGTGATTCCCGAACCTCGGCATCAGTCCGTGGTCTTGCCTTACTGGTACACACTCGTGCGGCTCGCAGCACCAATGCGCACGCCACCTCCGGCTGGGGTAGCTGATCGGTCGCTCACCTACCTTACCTAGGGGCTGGCGCCTGCCCAGCGTTCGCGAGGTTGTTACGGCGCATCCGCCGCTCGATCAAGTGGTACACAGCGCGTCGACCAACGGCATTCACACGGGCTCGCGCGCTGCCGGCGAGCAGGTGGTGCCGACCAAGCAATCCCGGGTGCGCGGCAGCCAACTCGCGGTGAAAGTCGATGGCCTGGGCGGCCTGGGTGCCCTTCAGCTGCACACTCCACTGAGAATGACTGACCCGGAACGCGGCGAGCGCGCGGGGCACCGCTACGAGATTTCCGAGGAGCAGCACGGCACAGTAGGTGGCCTCGTCGATGAGGTAGGGGAAGCGGTCGTCCCAACCTCCGGCGTCGGCCAGGGCGATGCGTCTGAACAACACCGACGCGGGCTCACCGAAAATGTTCGTGCCGGCGAGCACGGTGCGCCGGATAGCATCAACGCCGGTGACTTCACCGCGTAGTCCCCCCAGCCCACGGTTGGGTAGGACCGGCATTCCCGCGGCGTCAACGACGTCCCTGGTGCTCGCGGCAAGCACCGCTGAGGGGTGTGCTGTCAACGCCGCCACCTGCACCGCGAGGCACTCCGGGTAGAGCACATCGTCGCCGCAGACCAATTTGATGAACTCGCCGGAGGCAAAGTCGGTGACGGTATTCCAATTCGCCGGCGCCCCACCACCGGAAGCCAGCCGGCTCAAGCGTACCCGCGGATCGGCGGTGAACGGCTGCAGTGCCTCCCAGGTGCCATCGGTGGAGCTGTGATCGGAAACCACCAGCTCAAAGTCGCTGTACGTCTGCGCCAGAATCGATCGCATGGTGGCTTCAATGAAGGCGACACTGTTATATGCCGGGACGACGACCGACACCCGCGGCATCATGCCTGAATCTGTTGATGCTCGGCTAGACCAAGCTCGGCGGGGGTACGACGGAACGAGAACCCGCGGTGAGCGAACCAACTGAACACCACGGCAGCGCCGACGATTACCACCTGGGCCGGCAACACCGGCCAACCAAAGACCTCCACCAGCAGCGGCAGCACCGCGACGTTGGCGCCTAGGACGGAGAGGTTAACCAGCTCGAACCGCACTAGGTCGCGCACGACGTGTCCGGTCACGCGGAACACGAACCTACGGTAGAGCACAAACGCGCACAGCACCGCTACGACGTGCGCGCACAGCAGCAAGCCCAGGTAACCAACGGCATCCTGAAAGAGCCATAGGAGCAACGCAAACCACGCTGTTGGGATTGCGGTGTTGATCCCGCCGACAATGAGGAAGGCGACCCGCTGATCCCTGATCAGCCGAAACAGTGGACCGGGGACGCCGATCATGCCTGCCGGTGCACGAATATGCTCGTCGTGGGCCGCAACGGTGTCGAGATTCATGGGCAGCTCGGCCAATTTGGCGGGTAGCCCGGCAACGATGCCGCTGCACGCCGGCTCGCGGCTGCGACCAACCCGGGGGCGCCTCCGACCGTTTCGCGGATCATGAACAGCGGCCGGCCTTTGGCCTGGTCATAGAGCCGGCCAAGATAGGCGCCGATGGCGCCGAGAATCAGGAACTGCATACCGCTCAGGATGCCGATCGCGGCCGCCAACGAGCTCCAGCCTGGGACCGTCTGTCCTAGTATCGCTCCCATGCTCGACCAGACAGCAAAGGCAAATCCTACGAACGCCATCACCCAGCCGAGCATCATCGACGCCCGGAGCGGCATCACCGAGAAGCCGCAAACTGCGTCAGCCGCGAAACGCACCATCTTGGTGAACGGGTACTTGCTCTCCCCGGCCATCCGAGGCTTGCGGTCGTAAACCAGTGGCACCTGCTTGCCGCCGATCCATGCAACCATGCCGCGCACAAAGCGATGGCGCTCCGGCATGGCCAGCAGCACATCGAGAACGCCCCGCGTGATCAAGCGGAAATCGCCGGTGTCACACGGGATGTCAACATCGGTGACCCGACTGAGCGCTCGATAGAAGAGGCTGGCGGAGGCGCGCTTGAACATGTCCTCGCCTTCCCGATGACGGCGATGGCCGTAAACGACGTCGGCGCCCTGATCCATCAACGCCATCATGTCGGGCAAGAGCTCTGGTGGATCCTGCAGGTCGGCGTCAATGATCAGCACACGATCGCCACGGCACACGCTCAGTCCTGCAGTGAGTGCAAGCTGATGGCCGTGATTGCGCATCAACCGCACACCGACGATGCGCGAATCCTCAATTGCCGTCTTGGCCATGATCTCCCAGGTCCTGTCGTGGGAGCCGTCGTCGACGAGAATAATCTCGCTGGTGCCACCCATTACATCGAGTACAGCCCCCACCCGCCGCAAGAACTCCGGTAGCACTTCCTGCTCGTCGTAGCAGGGTGCCACCACCGATAGGGTCGGGCGGGCGACAGAACCCATGCGCAGTAATGTAGTTCGGAATTTGTCTCGGCGTCGGGCTTTCGCCCTTATCGCGCCAAGCGTGGGCCAAGCATGCGGGAGCAGTCGCCTGTCCGCGGCCGGCAAAAGAGCTGTTCGAGAGCTGCCTCTAGCTGATCTCGGGACGGCCGCACCTGGCTTTCCGGCGGTTGGCCAGAGCTGTCCTGATCAACCCCACCCCCTGGTTGGGATTCACGACATGCGCCAGGATGCTGATAACGCGACTGAGGTTGAGCAGGCACCGGTACGCGACGAATCGTGTTTTCCGGATAACACCGGCCTGCTCTCCGTGCTCCCTCCAATAGGTCGTCTCGTCACCGCTGAAGTTGCCAGCCGGAGCGGCCGTGTAGTAATACAGCGCTACCGACCGCCGCCACTTGCCTTTGGCGACCGGAACCGGGAACCCATGCACCGACTGGTCATCAGTGCGGAAGATGACGACCTTTCCCCAGTCCGGTAGGACCGTCTGAATAGCCCGGTTCTGGCTGTCGTACAGCGACAAACAACCCCCGTCCTGCAACGACCAGTCCTCGTTTAGGTAGACAAGAACATTGATGCGCCGATAAAGGTTCAGCGCGCGGTAGTAGTGGAAATCGGTATGAGGACTCAGGATGCCGCCCGGACCACTCAGGTGTAGGCCGCCGCCCATGAGGTAGGGATCCGGGAGCAACCGTTGGATGCCGGTGATTTGCTCGAGCACCCTCAGGAACCGTGGTTCGCTGAGCTCCCTGATAAGGGCTTTGAATGGCTCCGGAATGAGCTCGAGATTCGCGCAGGCCCGTTTGTTCTGCTGGTAGCGATCGCCCAGCTCATCCCACCCAGGCCAGGAGATGTCGGGAAAGGAACGCGCAGCAGACGGAGAAAAAAGCAGCAGATCGTCAACCACCAAGTGTTGGAATGGCTCAGCCGCATGGAATTTGCGCCGCAGGTCCGACACGTTGTGCTCGAGTTCTTCCACGTTGAAAACGGCATCCGCCATGGTGATTTCCCCCGTCGTCGGCAGGCATCGAACACAGTGAACATACAACCGCGCAGGCACGATGGCGGCCGCAATCGACGGATCTGGCGAGCCTTTGGCGCCGCAATGGTTCAGAAGCGCCATCTGCGTGTGTTTAGCCCACGAGACGGGTGTGCTGGTTACTGTTCACTCACCGACCCTAGAAAGGGACACGATGAGCAATCACAGCTACCGGGTGATCGAGATCGTCGGAAGCTCGCCCGACGGAGTTGATGCGGCCATCCGCAACGGTCTAGCGCGAGCGGCGCAGACAATACGCGCCTTGGATTGGTTCGAAGTGCAGTCGATTCGTGGCCACCTAGCCGACGGCACCGTTGCACATTTCCAGGTAACGATGAAAGTTGGCTTCCGCCTGGAAGATTCGTAGTCCCTATGACGCCGGCGGGCGTCATAGGATCAGCGAGCATTGCCTCCCGATTCGCAAACAGGGCCGAATACAGCATCAACACTGCGCGCGCCCTCTACTATGTGTTGACACGACAGGTGCCTGCCGCTGCGTTCGGGGAGAGGGATGATCGGCATGATCGTTGTCGCCACGCTGGAAGGCAAATGCTGCTCGCATAGCGGTGCCGCGGGCGCCGGCTACCGTATCGGTCCCGTACGGCTGCCCCTCATCGCTGCAATGGAACTTTCGCCGTGGTGAGCCTCATGGCGGCGGTGAAAGCCCGAATAGGACGGCCCGTGGTGCTCAACCTGCGCTCGCCCGGCGACCGTCGTGCCGATGAGACAGGCCGCTGCGTCGCGTGCGGAGCCGATACGAGATTCGCCTTCAGCTCCTGGGTTATCGGCGATGACCTGCACGCCTGCTGGGCCGATCCCAGCGTGTCGCGCGCCTACACCCGGCGCGAAAGCATGTTCTGCCACTGCTGCTGTGCGAACCTGCGGGTGAGACGGATCGCCGAGGTCCTGATTTCGCTCTATGGACCCGCCGGGTGCAGGTCGTGCGCCGAACTGGTCGAGGACCCGGTGTTCCGGGCCCTCGACATTGCCGAAATCAACACAATCGGAGCGCTGGGAGCGTTGCACAACTTCCTGGGCCGGCTCCCGCGGCTAGCCTTCTCCGAGTACAAGGGACCGCAGCGTCTGGGCGAGACGATCGAGGGCGCACGCAACGAGGACATCTGTCGTCTCACCTACCCTGATGCTGCCTTCGACCTTGTGCTGTCGTCCGACACGCTAGAGCATGTCCAAGACTTCCGCGCCGCGCTGGCCGAAACGCGGCGGGTGCTCCGCCCTGGCGGACGCCACATCTTTACGGTGCCGGTCGTTTGGACTCGCCCCACGACCGGGGCGCGGGCGCGGATCGGCGACGATGGCGAGATCGTCCACCTGATGCCGGCTCTTTACCACGGCAGGGGCAGCGGGTTGTACCGGTTCATTCCGGTGGGCCAAGATCTGCTGACGTTCACTGAGTTCGGCCGCGATATCGTCGATTATCTGCGCGAGGCGGGCTTCGAGCCCGAGATCTACGAGGGACCTGACGACGGCACGGGAGCCCAGACCGTCTTCGCGGGCCGGGTCAGCGAATGATCGCCGTGCCACCGACCATCGATTCGAACCTCACGACGGCGACTTGATCAGGATGCCCTGCCGAGCGGCCCAGACAATACGCGCCCGTCGTCATAGGGTCAGCCGGCAACGGCTCCCGGCTCGGGAAATGGCGCCCCGAACTCGGTGACCGGCTGGAAGCCGCGTTTACGGGCGCGAATGACGCCCTGCCGAATGAGATTGCCGAACATCGCCACCCCGCACTGATCCAGCACGACGAAGGGCGACAACAGTCGGTTATGCACGTATGCAAAAGCCACCCCGGTCGCCGGGTCGGCCCAACCAAACGAGCCGCCCAGCCCGCAGTGACCAAAACCTGGCATCACGCACCTGACGGGTCCGCTGTGGTAGCCGAGGTGAAATGAGAGCGGTACCAGGATGTTTCGGTCCAGCTGCCGGTCCGGTCGGCCACTCAGCCCGGCGACGAGCTCGCGCGACAAGAACTGAGCGCCGTCGATCTCACCACCATTGGCGATCGCACCATACATCCGCGCCAACGCGCGCGCGGTGACAACCCCGTTCGCGGCTGGGATCTCAGCGTCCAGCAACGGGATATCGCCTTGCACGGTATCCACAACGCCCTTGTAGTAGACCGAGCGGAATGCACCCGACACCTGGTGGGCGACCTTGCAGGCCAGATCGTTGACAACGGGATTGCCGAGGGTGCGCGGCATGATGATCTCAGCGACCCGCGTCGGAGCGTCGGCCGGCGGTCGACCCAGATGCATGCCGTCAGTTCCTAACGGCTCGGCGAGCTCCTCGCGGATCAGCGCGGCCATCCCCTTTCCGGTGACCGCCCGAGCCAGCCCCGACATCAGCCAGCCGAAGGTCAGCGCATGATATGCCGGTTTACCCAGCAAGCGTCCCGGAGACGCCGTCGCTAACCGTTCCTCCATGACGATGTGGTCCAGCAAGTCATCCTTGGTGGCGCCGCGCAGACCCGACAAGCCGGCGTGGTGTTTCATCACCTCACGAACGGTCAGCGCTGACTTGCCATTGGCTCCGAACGCCGGCCAATACTCGGCGACCGGAGCGTCGTATTCGATCAACCCCCGGTCGACGAGCCGGTGAATGACGGTGGCAGCCAACCCCTTGGTCGCGGAGAACGCCATCGGAGCGGTGTCAGCCGTCCACGGCACTTGGCCGCGCCGGTCCGCGCGCCCGGTCCACACGTCGACGACCGGTTGGCCGTCGAGATACACGGCCAGTGCTCCCCCACCGAATCGACGCCCGGGGAACAGCGCGGCAAAACTACGAACGACGCACGCAAAGTTTGAGTCCGCCGCGCCGAACACACGACGACCAGCGTCAAGGGCGTCGTGAGGAGGGTCCACGCGGCGATCGACTCGGGCTTCCACCGTCACGCTTGTGAATTTACGGCGATTTCACATCAGCCATGGGCAAACAATGATTAATTTACCTTTCCGTTAGGATGATGCCGCCTGCAGGATTTGCTGGGCCGCCATCGCGGGAGTCAGCTCCCCTGCCCGCACCTGGCGCTCCAGCTCAGCGCGGATCTCACGCACCGCAGGGTTAGACAACACCCGGTCTAGCACCGCGTCACGGACCATCTGCCAGGTCCACTCGACTTGCTGGGCCCGTCGGCGGTTCTCGAACTCGCCGGCGGCGGTAAGCACCTGACGATGACGTTCGACCGCTTCCCACATCTGGGTCAGACCGGTCCCCTCAACCGCACTCATCGTGAGAACCGGTGGTCGCCATAGTGTTTCGTGTGGATAGATCAGTCGGAGCGCCGAGGACAGATCCCGGGCGGCTACCCGCGCCTCGCGCAGATGTTCCCCGTCAGCCTTGTTCACCACCACGACGTCGGCCAGCTCCAGCACGCCCTTTTTGATGCCCTGCAACTGATCGCCGGTACGCGCCAAGGTCAACAAGACGAAGGTGTCGACCATATTGGCCACCGCGACCTCGGACTGCCCGACGCCGACGGTTTCGATCAGGATCACGTCAAAACCAGCCGCCTCCAACAGGACAACTGTTTCCCGCGTGGCCTTCGCCACGCCGCCCAGCGTGCCCGACGTCGGCGACGGCCGGATATAGGCGTCCGGGTGTACCGCCAGCCGCGCCATTCGGGTCTTGTCGCCAAGAATGGATCCACCGGTACGGGTCGATGACGGATCGACGGCCAACACCGCCACTCGATGACCCCGTTCGATCAGATGCATGCCGAGCGCCTCGATGGTGGTGGATTTTCCTACCCCGGGCACCCCGGTGATGCCGACCCGATGGGCGTTTCCAGCGTCCGGCTGCAGCGCCAACAGCAGCTGCTGCGCCTGCTCACGATGGTCGGCGCGGGTGGACTCCACCAACGTGATAGCCCGCGGCAATGCCGCGCGATCACCGCTGCGGACCGCAGCCGCCAGTTGCTCTACCGTCATTTATCCGCCATCGCGAAAGTGCAACTGGCGACACATTTCCCGAGTAACGCCGCCAGTGGTTGCACTCTCGCGGCCATCTAGGTAAGCGTGTAACCCAGCCGCTCGGCGAGCTTGTGCAGCAAGCCAATTGCGGCGTCGGCGATCACCGTCCCGGGCGGGAAGATGGCAGTGGCCCCGGCGGCGTACAGCTCATCGAAGTCACCAGGCGGGATCACGCCGCCCACCACGATCATGATGTCAGGCCGGCCCACATCGGCAAGTGCGTCTCGAAGTGCCGGTACCAGCGTCAGGTGGCCGGCGGCCAGCGACGACACACCGATCACATGCACGTCGTTGTCGGCCGCCTGACGGGCGACCTCCTCGGGCGTGGAGAACAGCGATCCGACATCGACGTCGAACCCGATGTCGGCGAATGCCGTCGCGATAACCTTCTGCCCGCGGTCGTGGCCGTCCTGGCCCATCTTGGCCACCAGAATCCTGGGCCGGCGACCATCAGCCTCAGCGAATTTTTTGACTAGTTCTGTGGCGCTTGCGATATCGGTGGCCTTCCCAGCTTCTCCCACTTCCCGGCGGTAGACCCCGGTGATGGTACGGATCTCCGCTTGGTGACGCCCGTATACCTTTTCCAGCGCATCGGAGATCTCGCCGACGGTGGCGTTGACCCGGGCGGCGTTGATAGCAAGCGCCAACAAATTATCACCGGCACGGCCGGGGGCCCCGGCGGCAGCAGACAGCTTGGCCAGGGCCGCGTCGACCGCCGACTGGTCCCGGTTTGCCCGCAACTGCTGCAGTTTGGCTACTTGTTCGGCGCGCACCCGGCTGTTCTCGACCTTGAGTACCTCGATCTCGTGATCCTCGTCAACTTGGTACTTGTTGACCCCGACCACCGGCTGACGCCCGGAGTCGATACGGGCCTGGGTGCGCGCGGCTGCCTCCTCGATGCGCAGCTTGGGGATGCCGTCGCTGATGGCTTGGGCCATGCCGCCGTGCTCGGCGACCTCGGCGATATGAGCACGAGCACGGGCAGCCAGTTGATGGGTCAGCCACTCCACATAGTAAGAGCCCCCCCACGGGTCGATCGGCCGCGTGGTGCCCGACTCCTGTTGCAGCACCAGCTGAGTATTGCGGGCGATCCGGGCGGAAAAGTCGGTGGGCAGCGCCAACGCCTCGTCCAGCGCGTTGGTGTGTAACGACTGGGTATGGCCCTGTGTTGCGGCCATCGCCTCGATACAGGTGCGGGCCACGTTGTTGAACGGGTCCTGGGCGGTCAACGACCACCCCGAGGTTTGCGAATGGGTGCGCAGTGATAGGGATTTTGGGCTTTGGGGTTCGAATTCGGCGACCAGTTCGCTCCATAGCAGCCGGCCGGCACGCAGTTTGGCGACTTCCATGAAGAAGTTCATCCCGATACCCCAAAAGAAGGACAACCGCGGCGCGAAAGTGTCGATGTCCAGTCCGGCATCCAGGCCCGCCTTGATGTAGTCGACACCATCGGCCAAGGTGTATGCCAGCTCCAAATCCGCTGTGGCGCCAGCTTCTTGGATATGGTAGCCGGAGATCGAGATGGAGTTG
Organism: Mycobacterium haemophilum DSM 44634; assembly: GCF_000340435.2. Lineage (NCBI taxonomy): Bacteria > Bacillati > Actinomycetota > Actinomycetes > Mycobacteriales > Mycobacteriaceae > Mycobacterium > Mycobacterium haemophilum. The sequence continues at coordinate 1,920,204 of NZ_CP011883.2, read as the reverse complement.
AACTTCGGCATCTTAGCGCTGGTGTAGGCAAAGATATCGGAGATGATCCGCATCGAGGGCTTCGGCGGGTAGATGTAGGTGTTGCGGACCATGAACTCTTTGAGGATGTCGTTTTGGATGGTGCCGGCCAGCTTCCCCGGCGGCACACCCTGCTCCTCAGCCGCTACCACATACAGCGCCAGGATCGGCAGCACAGCACCGTTCATTGTCATCGATACCGACACCGCCGACAGGTCTATACCATCGAACAGTTGTCGCATGTCGAGGATGGAATCGATTGCCACACCGGCCATTCCGACATCGCCCTGGACGCGAGGATGGTCGGAGTCGTACCCGCGGTGAGTCGCCAGGTCGAAGGCCACCGACAGGCCCTTCTGACCGGCTGCCAGGTTACGACGGTAAAACGCGTTGGAATCCGCGGCGGTGGAAAACCCAGCGTATTGACGGATGGTCCACGGCTGGTTGACATACATCGTCGGGTAAGGTCCGCGTACATAAGGCGGCTCGCCGGGGAAGCTATGCAACGGGTAGCCGGCGGCCTCGGCGGCGGCGCGGTCGGCAGCGATGTATACCGGTTTGACGTCGATACCTTCCGGTGTATGCCAGTGCAGTTGATCAGGCGTGTACCCGTGCGCTGAGGCGGCCGCGGCGACATGCCTTTCGACCGCGGCTTCAGACGGCGACAACACGGCACGATCGCCATGCAGCGGGATGTTGGCGAAACTGCCAATCACAGGTGCGGTAGTCGTCATCGTGGCTACGCCCCCAATCGGGTGAGCAGATTTGACAGTGCCTCGACCGCATTGATTTTCGTGGTCAGGTATTCATCGGGCCGGTGCCCGACGTCCCCCAAGGCTTTTTCGGGTCCCGCCAGGTAAACCCTTGATACCCCGGCGCTTCGGGCTGCCTGAACGATGTCTGCGGCCTCGTCCTGATAGCGCGAATCGGTGCCGCAGATCACCGCCGTGTTGAGCGACCCCGCGTCGACGACAGCCTGAGCGACACCCGCGGCATCGACCGTTCCCGGGTTGATCGCCACTACGCCGCCCGAGGCCAGCAGATTCGTTGCGAACGTCGCTCGAATGTTGTGCTCAGCCAGCGGGCCCAGCGGCAGCAACAGCACCTGCGGACGTGCACCGGTGCGAGCCAAGTATGCATCCGAACGATCCCGTAGCGCTTCGAAGCCGGCAGCGTAGCGCAGCAGGTTTCCCGCAGCGGTCGCCGAAACAGGCGAACCACCTTGCAGCAGAGCAGGTTCAGCGAGGTTCGGATATTCGTTGACACCGGTGATCGCGGTGCGGCGATGCGCGATGTCGTCGGTACGGCGTGCGGCTGTTTCGTCGATCTGGCCGGCAAGGTAGTCGCCGGCGTCGACGAACCCACCGTAGGTCTCGACAGCCTGAAAATGCTGCCAGGCTTGCGCAGCCAGCGCTTCGGTGAGGTCCTCGACGAACCAGGACCCGCCAGCCGGATCCAACACCCGGCCGACGTGTGACTCTTCCAACAGCAGCAGCTGAGTGTTACGGGCGATCCGGCGCGCGAAGTTGGCCGCCATGCCGGGAAAGCCACCGGGAATCGCCACGTCGAACGGGAGCACCAGCACGGTGTCGGCACCACCAACGCCCGCACCGAACGCGGCTAGCGTGCCGCGCAGCATGTTCACCCACGGGTCGCGCTGGGTCATCATCGGAAGCGACGTTTCCGCGTGCACAACGGCCGCGCCGCCTTCGGGGTCTCCCGCGACCTCTGCGACACGCGCCCATAGTTGACGCACGGCCCGCATCTTGGCGATGGTCAGGAACTGATCGTCGTCGGCAGCTAGCCGAAAACTGATTTGTCGGAGCGCCCGGCTGACCGGCATCCCGGATTCGGTGAGCACCCGAAGGTAGGCCACCGCTGCCGCAATCGCAGCGGCGAGCTCCCACGCCGCGCTGGCCCCCAGATTGTGGAAGGCAGGCCCGTCGACGGTGATCGCCCGCACTCCGCGGTCGCCGGCGACCCGCGCCGCGACTGCGGCCACCTGCTCGATCGACGGGGCCGGACGGCCGCTATGCGACGCGGTCAGCGGGTCGGCACCCAGATCGATCGAGAGCGTGCTGCGCCGACCCGAGTCCAGCTGAGCCACCAGGGCCACCATGACATCGCAGGCTTCGAGGTAGTCGACGCCCGCGTCGAGGATCACCGGAGCCAAGTCCAAGTACACGCCGAGGAGCAGGCTGCCCAGCTGCCCAGGCGCTACCCCGGACTTCCCCACCCGGATTCGCAGCGCGCCGACTCCGTCAGCGAGCGCAGCCAGTACTGCCGCGTTGCCGACCGCGCCCTGGTCGCCAGCCGCACCTGCGGCTGGCGGGTCGACCGGAAACACTTCGGCGACCTTCCAGCCGGAATTGACATCGCGTACCGCGTCGCCGCCGCGCCGATACGGCCACTCTCCCGGCAGCGGCGGCTCCGGCAGCTCGTCAAACGCGGTGTACAACGGCCGGATAGCGAACCCGTCGTAGGTCGCGGTGTCCAGCAGCCGCTCGGGCTGATCCCCCAACGTGGCGGGGTCGCTCCCGATGCTCTTCGACAGCACCCCGGCGACCGCGCTGCGCCACCGCCCGCGAATCTGCTCCAACTCGGCGAGCTCGGGTACATCTACGGACACCGACCGCTCCTATTTCCCAGCAATTGGCGAGCCCTCAATGCAGGGCCTCGAGGCTGCCACTTGCTAACCAGGCTAATTGATCGCGGCCGTCGTAAAGCGCCGAGGTGAAGCGATTGTGGCAGGTCGGCGACGAAACGCCAGCCACGAGAAACGACTTATTCATCTGGGCCCCGTAACCTTGTGAGGCGTGACGGGGGCCGCCACCTGCAAAACCACCAGCACACTGCGCAGTCTTGCCGGTGCGCTGGGCCTGGTCGCGCGTCAGGTGTCCTGGCCGCGGATCATCGCGACCGTGGTTGGAATCACAGTTCTGGTTGCGGTGGCGATGTGGGTTCCGGTACCCACCGCGGTGCAGTTGCGCGAGTGGGCGACGTCGCTGGGCCCATGGTTTCCGCTGGCGTTTCTGATCGCACACATCGTCGTCACGGTGGTGCCCGTTCCCCGCACGGCGTTCACCCTGGCTGCCGGGTTGCTGTTTGGCCCGGTCGTCGGTGTGCTGATCGCGGTGCTCGCCAGCACCGGGAGCGCGGTACTGGCGGCGCTGCTGGTCAGAGCCGCCGGGTGGCAGCTGAATCGCCTGATTCGGCACCGAGCGGTCGGCAGGGTGGACGAGCGCCTGCGGGAGCGGGGCTGGCTGGCTGTGCTGTCACTGCGGTTGATTCCTGTGGTGCCGTTTTCCGCGATCAACTATGCCGCCGGCGCGTCTGCCGTGCGAGTACTGCCCTACGCGTTGGCCACGCTCGCCGGTCTGCTGCCCGGCACCGCGGCTGTGGTGATCCTCGGCGACACGCTCGCCGGTCACGTGAGCCCGATGCTTTATCTGGTGTCGCTGTGCACGGGCGCCTTGGGGATGGCGGGGCTGATCGTCGAGATCCGCCACTACCGGCAGCGTCACCACCGCCCGTCGGAGCGGCTCGCCGCCGAGCGGGTCATCAGCGGCTAACCGACTGGCATTGTTGAGCCTGGGTATTTAGCCGGCGTCCTGATCCGGCCCCCGCACGGTCATCACCGCGTACATTGCCAGGAACGACGCCGCCGGAATCGCATTGACAGCCTTGTCACCGACCCGGATGTGCGCACCCACCGCCAAAACGAAATACAGCGTCAGCATCGCCGTCGTCAACCGCGCCAAGGCTGGGAACCGGGTAACCGATAGCAGACCGATCGTGGCGGCGGCTTTCACCACCGGCAGGACGGGGCGAATATTGTCTGAAACCTTCAGGTCGTCCAAGGTTTTGGCGATGATCGGCAGTGGAATCGCGCATGCCACCGCGTCACCAGCCTGAAAAAGGCTGAGCGCTGCATAGGTTTTCGGTGAAGTCAAAACGCCCATACGCAAATCCTGTTAAGTCAACTCGGGGCGCGCACCGGGCTGTCCGTCAACCGGCTGGTGAGCCATCGCCTCGGCTTTGGCGACCGCTTGAGCGATCGCCGGGTCGGTCTCGGTAGAGAACCAGCCCGCGACTTCGGCGTCGTCATCGGCCTGCTTATCTGAGGCATGCTTGGGGACGTCCTCAATTGGGGACGGCTGGAACCGAAATACCCCGTCCTCACCGGGGGTGCCCAGCAGTTTGGTGAACCCTTGCAACGCCGCGCTGAAGTCGCTGGGGACCACCCACACCTTGTTGGCGTCACCGCGCGCCATCTGCGGCAGCGTCTGCAGGTACTGGTAGGCCAGCATTTCCGGGGTCGGCCTGCCAGCTTTGATCGCGGCGAACGTCTTCTCGATGGCCTTCGCCTGCCCCTGCGCCTGCAGATAGGCCGCGGCGCGCTCACCCTGAGCGCGCAGCATCCGCGACTGCCGGTCGGCCTCGGCGGCCAGAATCGCGGCCTGCTTCGCGCCCTCGGCGGCGAGGATCTGCGCCTGCTTGTTGCCTTCGGCCTGCTTGATGGCCGCCTCCCGGGTGCCTTCGGCGGTCAGGATCATCGCCCGCTTCTCCCGGTCGGCCTTCATCTGCTTTTCCATCGAGGCCTGGATCGACGGCGGTGGGTCGATGCTGCGCAGCTCCACCCGGGCCACCCGCAGTCCCCAGCGGCCGGTCGCCTCGTCCAGCACACCCCGCAACTGGGCGTTGATCTGGTCGCGGGAAGTCAGGGTCTGCTCCAGCGTCATGCCGCCGACAACGTTGCGCAGCGTGGTCGTGGTGAGCTGCTCGACCCCGACGATGTAGTTGCTGATTTCATACACCGCCGCCTGCGGAACGGTGACCTGGAAGTAGACCACGGTGTCGATGTTCAGCGTCAGGTTGTCCTCGGTGATCACCGGCTGCGGCGGGAAGGACACCACCCGCTCCCGCAGGTCCACTCGGGCGCGGACGCGGTCAATGAAAGGCACCAACAAGGTCAGCTGCCCGCTGACCGTGCGGCTGTATCGACCTAGCCGTTCAATCACCGCGGCCTCGGCTTGTGGGATCAACGCAATTGACTTGGCCACCACAACGATGGCGAATATCACCAGGACGGCGAACAACGCCAGACCTGCAACCGCACCTTGCACTGGGGTTCCTTTCTTCGCAGGGTCTACCTCAGGTTCTGTCGAGCCCTTACCCGTTCCTAAACACCACCGCCGTAGCGCCGTCGATGTGCACGACGGTGACCGACTCGCCGGCTTCATAGACATCGCCGTCGTTCAGCGGGCGCGCCGTCCACACCTGGCCATCCAGCTTGACCTGGCCCTCGTTGCGGGCAACGCGATCAAGCACCAGGGCGGCCTTGCCTTCTAGCGCCTCGATTCCCAGCTGTGCTCCCAGAGCGGGCGTTAGCCGCCGCCGCACCGCAGGCCGAACCAACGCCAGCAGCAGAACCGAGACGATCAGGAACACCGTCCCGTCGGCCCATATTGGCCAATCCGTCAGCCAGCTACTGACGGCCGCGGCCAGAGCACCGCCGCCGAGCATCAACAAGAACATATCGCCGGTCAGCGCCTCCGCACCGGCCAGCACCAGCGCGAAGATCAGCCAAATCAGCGCGACAGGCATGCGGCCAGAATACGCGCAATCGGCCTTCCTGGGGCCGAACAACTACACTGCGAGATCATGTGGTGTCCCAGTGTTTCGCTGTCCGTGTGGGCCAACGCCTGGCTCGCCGGCAAGGCCGCGCCCGACGATCTATTGGACGCGTTATCACTTTGGGCGCCAATGCAATCGGTTGCCGCCTATGACGCTGTCGCTGCCGGCCACACCGGACTGCCGTGGCCCGACATTCACGACGCCGGAACGGTCTCACTGTTGCAAACCCTGCGTGCCGCGGTCGGCGGGCCGGCGAAATCCATGCCCGGTGGCCCGCATCGGCTGCGCGGGACGATCAATGTAGTACAACCGGTGCCCGGCGACGTGCGCGGGCTGGCCGCCGGCACACAATTCGAGCGTGATGCCCTGGCTGCGGGCGAGGCGGTGATCATCACCAACCCGGATGATTCCAGCACCGCCGTCGGGCTCGTCCCGGAGTACTCCTACAGCGATTCCGAGCAGAACACCGACAGCGAGGAGACGCGTCTAGCCGAATTGTCTGCGCTGTCGTGGATGGTGTACTCACTGCCCGGCGCACCCGTGTTTGACCATCACGAGCTGGGCGACGCCGAGTACGCACTGCGGTCCGCGGTACGCGCTGCCGCCGATGCGCTCGGCACCATTGGGCTGAATTCCGCCGCAGCTGACATCGTCGATCCGCGGGGACTCGTCGAACAATTGCTGGAATCCTCACGGCAACACCGGGTTCCCGACCACGCGCCGTCGCGCGCATTGCGGGTGCTGGAGAACGCTGCGCATGTTGATGCGATCATCGCGGTCAGCGCCGGCCTGACGCCGATCGGAACCCAATCACTGTCCGACATTCAGATTGCCAGCGATGCGCTGCGACCGCTCACCGCGGTGGTGCGTTCGGCGAGGATGGCCGCGGTCAGCGCAATCCTGAACTCGGCCTGGCCCGACTGATTGCACCGCGCCTACGAATCCACGCTGGAGTCTTCCCTCGCAACACAATGCGGCGGACGGCACGGCGCACCGTTGATGCTGGCCAGACAGCCCGGCACCGGATCGGGGTCATGCAGCCGAACAGGCAAGCGGCCGTGTGTGAGTTCGTCGATCAAACCTGCGGCCAGCCGGGCGAACCGCCGATCGGCGTTGGGCGTGGCGGCCCGGGCAAACGCGATGCCCGCCGCGTCGGCTTGAGATCGCAATTCGTGATCGAGATCCCACACCACCTCGATATGGTCGGCGACAAACCCGACTGGACAGACGATGACGGCTTTGGTGCCGGCGGCCGCCAGCGTCAAGAGATGATCACCGACATCGGGTGTTAGCCACAGAACATGCGGCGGCCCCGATCTGGACTGCCAGGTCAGGTCATAGTCGGCGTATCCGGCGCCGGCCGCGACGAGCCTTGCGGCATAACCGACTTGGCGGCTGTAGAGCGCAGGACCGCAGCGCCGGTCGGCGGCCACTGGCACCGAATGGGCGGTGAACACCAGCCGCGCCTCGCCGCGCAGCGCAGCCGGTAAGCTGGCGGCGGCCGCCGCGATGGCGTCGACGAACATTTCGACGAGAAGCGGATGGTCGAAGTAGGGCCGCAATTTGACCAGGTCGGGCGCATCGTGCCCGGCGTGCCGACGGGCCCGGGCAATGTCTTCGACATACTGCGTGCAGCTGGAATAACCACTCCACGCCGAGGTGGTGAACACCGCGGCACAGCGAATACCGTCGTCCCGCATGGCCACAACGGAATCTTCGATGTAGGGTTCCCAGTTGCGGTTGCCGAAATACACCGGCAGATCCAGTTCCGCTTGCAGCTCGTTGATCAGGGCGAGGTTGATCCCGTTGATTGGCGACACTCCACCGAAATGCAGGTAGTGCTCGGCGACTTCGTCAAGGCGTTCGGGCGGCACGTTGCGGCCCCGGGTGACGTTCTCCAGAAACGGCCGCACCTGCTCGGGCCCCTCCGGCCCGCCGAAGGACAGCAGCAGGGCGGCGTCGAAAAGCATTGCTGTTTAGAGCAATTGGGTGCTGGCGCCGCCGTCGGCGTAGATGATGGTCCCGGTGGTAGCCGGCAGCCACTCGGACAGCAGCGCGCACACCGTCTTTGCGACCGGCGTGGGGTCCTTCATGTTCCAGCCGATCGGGGCACGCTGATCCCAGCCCTCCTCGAGCAGCTGCATCTGGGCGCCGGCCTCCTCGCCGAGCGCGCCACCAACGATCGCGCTCATCGCCAGTGTCCGGATCGGTCCCGCCGCAACGAGATTGGACCGCACGCCGTACTTGCCGGCCTCGCGCGCAACGAACCGGTTGACCGACTCCAGCGCGCTCTTGGCCACCGTCATCCAGTTGTAAGCCGGCATGGCCCGGGTCGGATCGAAGTCCATACCGACGATGGAGCCGCCGGGGTTCATGATCGGCAGCAGCGCCTTAGCCAGCGAAGCGTACGAGTACGCCGAGATGTGGATGCCCTTGGAGATGTCTTCGTAGGGCGCGTCGAAGAACGGGTTGATGCCCATCCCAGTTTGCGGCATGAAGCCGATCGAGTGCACCACACCGTCGAGCTTGTTGTCCTCGCCGATCTCGGCCGTCACCCGCTCGGCCAGCGTGGCCAGGTGCTCTTCGTTCTGCACGTCGAGTTCGATCAGCGGCGCCTTGTCCGGCAGCCGGTCGGCGATGCGCTGAATCAGCCGCAACCGGTCGAATCCGGTCAGCACCAACTGCGCCCCCGCTTCCTGGGCCACCTTGGCGATGTGAAATGCGATCGACGAGTCGGTGATGATCCCGCTGACCAGGATCCGTTTGCCTTCCAGCAGTCCTGCCATGTCCGTCCTTGTATGTGTTCGATGCCGTCTCAGTGGCCCATACCCAGGCCGCCGTCGACCGGGATCACCGCGCCCGAAATGTATCCGGCATCCTCGGATGCCAGGAAGCTGACGGCGCCGGCGATCTCTTCGACCGTGCCGATGCGGCCCAATGGAATCGCTTGCAGCGCGGTTTCCTGGTATTTCGGGTCCATGGCACGGGTCATCTCGGTGTCGATGAAGCCGGGCGCCACAACATTGGCGGTGATCGACCGCGACCCCAGCTCGCGGGTCAGCGACCGGGCCATCCCGATGAGGCCTGACTTGGATGCGGCGTAGTTCGCTTGTCCGGGTACGCCGCTGAGCCCGACGACCGATCCCATAAAAATGTAGCGACCGAACCGCTTCTTGATCATGTTGCGTGACGCCCGCTTGGCGACCCGAAAGACACCGGTCAGGTTGGCGTCGATGACTTTCTGGAATTGCTCTTCACTCATCCGCATGATCAGCATGTCGGAAGTGACGCCGGCGTTGGCCACCACCACCTCCACCGGCCCCTGGTGCTCCTCAACGGCTTTGAAGGCAGCGTCGATGGCATCGTTGTCGGTGACGTCGCACTCGACGCCGAACAGCCCGTCGGGGGCGCCGGATGCCCGGTGGGTCACCGCCACCCGATGCCCATCGGCGGCCAGGCGGCGAGCCACCGCCAACCCGATCCCCCGGTTTCCGCCGGTGACCAGCACTGAACGAGACACGAATGCGGGTTTACCCCCCTTAGGGGCTGCTGGGGCCTTGGTAGCAGCGTTAGTCACCCCGCCAACCTATCGCCTCACGGCGACCAGCCCGACACCGGCCGGCCCTGACACTTACGCGCCCCTGTCAGGGTGAGTCAGCACACGTCGCGCTACACGAAGACGTGTACGTGCGGAGGGATGCGGAACTGACACCGGTGTTGCGGGCGAAAGCGCTTTGGCTGCGGTCGCGGCGGCGCGGCATCCTGGCGGGCTTTCGCCGCGGCTTAGAAAAGGTGCAACAAACGCTACGGCTGGATCGTGGTTCGGGTCATCGCCGAAGACCGTCCCGACGACATCGATGGCGTTACGCTCGCGTGCTAAGTGGGTAGCCGGCGGTTGATCAGCAGCGCTGCCAGCGCCGCCAGCGCCAGCACCAGCGCACCCAGCCGCAGCCAGCCCACGCTGGCGTCACCCTTGATGGTCTCGTAGCCGATCTGCTGCTGCAGTGACGCGTAGACGGCTTTTAGTTCCGCCAAAGTCGCCGCGTTGTACGAGTTCCCACCGGAGAGCTGGGCGACCTTCTTCATCGTCTCGTCGTCGACGGGCACCGGCTGACGCTGGCCGTTGATCTCAACGAAGCCGTACGGGGTGCCGAACGAGATCGTCGAGATCGGCACGCCCTGGTCCTTGGCGGTGCGCGCCGCGGTATAAGCGCCTTTAGGGTTGTCTGGGTTGGTCGGCATCGTCTCCTTACCGTCAGAGAACAACACGATGCGCGCCGGTGGTGGCGTGTCGCCGCCGCCGATCACCGCACCGACGGTGGCGATGGCCTGCAGCGCGGTGAAGATGGCCTCTCCGGTGGCGGTGCGGTCGGCGAACTGCAATTTGTCGAGCGCGTTCTTGGTGGCGTCCCGGTTGGTGGTCGGTGACACCAGCACCGTTGCCGTACCCGCGTAGGCGATCAGTCCAAGGTTGATGCCCGGGGTCAGTTCGCCGGCAAACTGTTTCGCAGCCTCTTGCGCCGCAGCCATCCGATTGGGTTCGACGTCGGTGGCGCGCATCGACTGCGATACGTCGATCACCAGCATGACGACCGCACGGTTACGCGGAATCCGGACGTCGTTCGTCGGCCCCGCCATCGCGATGGTGAACAGCAACAACGCCAACACCAGCAGGATCGCGGGCACGTGCCGCCACCCCGCAGGTCGTTTAGGAGCGACGCTTTCCAGCAGCTCCATGTTGGCAAACCGCAGCATGCGTCGCTGGCGCGCCACCTGCATCACGACGTAGAGCGCGGCTAGCCCGAGAGCGACAAGGATGAACAGGAAAAACCACGAGTGTTCAAAGCCGGACAGCGACATCGGCCCTAGCAACGGCAAAGTCACTGGCGTCCCGCCAATGCCCCACGCCGACGGGATTCGACGAAACGGACGATGTCAGCGATCCAGTCCCGGTCGGTGCGCAGCGACATCAGCGGCGCCCCGCAACTGCGCAGGGTGCGCGAGACGTCGGCGCGGTGGTTGGCGGCGGCCCTTGCGAAGTCGTCACGCAGCGCTGCATCGATGGTGAATTCTCGGGTGACACCGGTCTCGGCGTCCTGCAAGACAACCTCGCCGATGTCAGGCAGTTCAACGTCACGGGGGTCGAGCACCTCGATGCCGAGCACCTCGTGCCGGGCCGCAATCGCGCGTAGCGGACGCATCCAGTTAATCGGGCCCAGGAAATCGCTGATGATCACGGCCATTCCGCGGCGTCGTTCCGGCCGGCGCAGTGCGTCGATGGCAACCGCCAGGTCGCCGCGCACCCCGACCGGCGCTTTGGGCGTGGTAGCGATGGTGCGCAACAGCGTCTGCTCATGTTGGCGTCCGGAACGTGCCGGTACCCGGGTCATCGTCACGCCGTTGGAAATCAGCGCGCCGAGCCGGTTCCCGCCACCACTGTTGAGAAAGGTGATCGCCGCCGCAGCAGCCACCGCCAGGTCACGTTTCTCGCAGATGGTGGTGCCGAAGTCCAGACTGGCCGACATGTCGACCACCATCCAGGTCTCTAGTTCGCGGTCGGCGATCATCTGCCGAACGTGCGGGTGTGTCGTGCGTGCGGTGACCGCCCAATCCATTCGACGGACGTCGTCACCAGGCTGATACTCGCGCGACTCTCCCGGCTCTGATCCCGGGCCCGGGATCAGGCCGAGATGGTCGCCATGCAAGACGCCGTCGAGCTTGCGTTTGACGGTGAGCTCGAGGGTCCGCAACGCCGCCGACAGCTTCGGGTCGTCGATCTGCCCGCGCTGCATCGACGGCGGGTGGAGCGCCCCTGGCTTCGCGGCGGGGTGTGTATCGGTCACCGACTACTTGCCGCGGCCGCGGCCTGCATCACCGGGGGTACCGAATGACCTTGTTGCGGAACGGCATTCACCTGTGGCAGGGCAACCGTCTGCAGGACACGGTTGATGACAATTTCCGGGGAGATTTCGTCGGCGAGCGCGTCGTAGGTGAGCACCAATCGGTGCCGCAGCACGTCGGGAATGACCTCGATGACGTCCTGCGGGATCACGTAGTCGCGGCCCCGCACCAAAGCCAGCGAACGAGATGCCGCGATGATGCCTAGTGACGCACGCGGGGATGCGCCGAACGAGATCCACGTCTTAACGTCGTTCATGCCCAGCTGCTCGGGGTGGCGAGTAGCGGTGACGACGCGCACCACATAGTCAACCAACGCATGGTGAACGAAATTGTTGGCGGCGATCTCCTGCAGCCGCAGCAGATCGCCGGTGTTCAAGATCTGTTTGGGCACCGGTGGGGTGACACCCATCCGGTAGATGATCTCGCGCTCCTCCTCCGGCGAGGGGTAGCCGACGTTGATCTTGAACAGGAAGCGGTCTCGCTGCGCCTCAGGCAACGGATAGACACCCTCGTGCTCGATCGGGTTCTGCGTCGCCATCACCAGGAACGGGTTGGGCAGACCGAAGGTCTTGCCCCCGATGGACACATGGCGTTCCTGCATGACCTCCAGCAATGCCGACTGCACCTTCGCCGGAGCCCGGTTAATCTCATCGGCCAGCAGGAAGTTGACCACCACCGGGCCAAGCTCGGTGTCGAATTCCTCCTTGCCCTGCCGGTAGATGCGGGTACCGATGATGTCGGTGGGCACCAGGTCGGGGGTGAACTGGATGCGCGCGAACGTCCCGCCGACCACCCGCGCGAAGGTCTCCACTGCCAGCGTCTTGGCCACGCCGGGAACACCCTCGAGCAGCACGTGCCCTTTGGACAGCAGACCGACCAGCATCCGCTCGACGAGTTGGTCCTGGCCGACGATGATCCGCTTGACCTCGAAGATCGCCCGCTCCAAGGTGTGCACCTCGGCAGCCAGCCCATCAGCGCCACCGGAAGGCGCCGCATGGGCCCCCGGGCCTGATGGCCCACCCGGGCCCACGTAATCACCTGCTGCTGTCATCACTTACCTTTCTTGGCTCCACCGACAATCGCGGCGTGCCCGCGTTCAACTATTCCAGGCCTCGTGGATTCCGTCGACGCCGCGGTTCCCGCCGGCCTGCCGGCTAGGACTCGATGATCCGAGTCACAAACGGCGTCATACCGGTCTTACGCACCGGGCTGACGGTGACTTTGCCGGCGCTGCCAGATGCCTCCAACATCTGACCGTTGCCCAGATACATGGTGACGTGCTGGCCTCCGCCCGGGCCGTAAAAGATCAGGTCACCGCGCTTGGCCTGGTCGGGAGGAAGGTGGCGACCGGCGTTGTACTGGTCACCGGAAAACCGCGGGATCAGCACGCCGACGCCAGCGAACGCGTATCGCATCAGACCCGAGCAGTCGAAACCGGTGATGCCCGCGCCGTCGCCGACGCCCTTGCTGGGACCCTGCAGCGAGCCGCCGCCCCACGAATACGGCACCCCCATCTGTGACCCGCCCCGCTTGATCACGTACTCGATGGCCTGACGACCGTAGACCCGCGGAATCCGGCCTCCCGGGTTGCTGGGTGGGGTCGCGGCGCTGGGCGGATCACCACCGAGATTGATCCCCAGCCTGCCCAGAAATTGCTTACCCAGATCGAGCGTGGTCTGGGTGGCCTGGGCGGTGGCCTGCAGCGAAGCATTGGCAACAGCGAGTGCATCTCCCGGGGCGCCCGCACTCACCGCTGCCGGCAATGTCGGATCCCACTGGCCAGGGTCCGCCGTAGCAGGCGTCGCGACAACGATCGTCAGCCCGGCCACCATCGCGGTGAGCCCGGCCAGGTTGATCAGGCGAAAACGCTTGTGTCGCATAGCTCCTCGTTAATAGTCAGCCTCGTTTAGTATTCGATGTAGCGGACCACGTACGGGGTCATGCCGCTGGTACGCACCGGGGCGACGCGCACCTTCAAACCGATGTCGGGGGCCTCGAGCATCTGGCCATTGCCGAGGTAGATCGTCACGTGCTGGCTGCCGCCCGGGCCGTAGAAGATAACGTCGCCGCGGCGCATCTGCGAGGACGGGATCTTGCGGCCCAGGTTGTACTGCGAGCCGGAGTAGTGCGGCAGCTTGATGCCCACCCCGGCGAACGAGTACAAAACCAGCCCCGAACAGTCGAAGCCGGTAATCCCGGCACCCGAGTCGATTCCCTTACTCGGGCCAGCCGCGTTGCCGCCGCCCCAGGAGTAGGGCACGCCGATCTGCGCCATGCCACGACGGATCACGTATTCGGAGGCTTGCCGCCCGTAAACCCGCGGAATGCGGCCCTGCGTCGATCCGGTCGGGGCGTTGGTGATACCGGTGTCGGTCGGTTTCAAGATGCCCAGCTGCTGCAGGAAGTTACGCCCCATGCTGGCGGTGACCTGCGCCGAGGTCGCCGAATAGCCCAGCAACTGGTTGATCACCGCGATCGGGTCGCCCGGGATGTTGGCGCTGGGTATCGCCGGCAGCGTGGGATCCCAGCCGTCCCACTTGCGGCCGCCGACCGGGCCGGTCGACGCTGGCGAACCGGGATCCCACCGATCGCCGGACACCGTCCAGGTTGCGGCCGCGAGTTGGGCCGCCTCGAGCCTGGCCTGCGCCTGGTCCCGCTCGGCAGCCAGTCGATTGACTTCGTCTCGCTGCTCGTTAAATTTGCGCTGCGACTCGGTGAGCGCCGCCACCGCGGCGTCCATGCTGGCCTTGGCGTCGTCGGCGGCCTTATCGGCCTTCTGCTTGGCCAGCCGCGCCACTGACTCCTTGTTCACTTGCTCGGTCCGGGCCCGCTGCAGGTTAGCCATCGCCGCCTCCGAACTGGCGGTCAGCGTCCGGGCGGCGGTCGCGGTGGCAATGATGTCATCTGGGCTGGTGGCAATCAGGTAGCCGCTCGACGGGCCGTTCATGTACGTGGCCGCCGCGAAGCGGTCGAACCGATGCTGAGCCGCGTTGATCGCCGCATTCGCGTCCTTGACCGACTGCTGGCTGACCTCGAAGTCGTGATCGGCCGCGGCGGCGTCGTCCCGGGCCGTCTCCACGTCAACCATCGCCTTGTTGACGCTTTGCTCTTCGGTTTCGATAGCCGCACTCAGGTTTTCTAGCCGCTGGTTGGCCTTGGCAACGTCGGCGATCAAGGTGGCCACGCTGTTGCCGCCTGGATCAGCGGTCGCCAGCCCCGGGGGGCATACCAGCAGGGCCGCACTCACGAGTGACGGAATGGCCGGCCGCGCAAACCTTGCGGTCGGTCGCAAAACAGAGCCACGGCGGGGCCGTCTCATTCGACTCGGATCTCCTATGGCTCAACACGGACGGGCGGCGCACTAACCACTGCTTTCGCGGACAACGCCGATGACAACATGAGCATCATCCGCACCGTACGTCACATCTGACGCTGAGGAAACGCAAGCCACAAACTGCATTCAGGACGTGCGACTACTGTGACCGAACAGTGACCTAGTGTGTTTGCCGCATCACGAGCTTCGGCCGGTGCGACGGCACCGGAGGAACGGCATTTACTTGGCTAGTCGGCCTGATTCGAGTTTTCTACCGGAATGTCGGCGGCGTCCGCTGATGTTGCTGACCGCTTGCTGCGCAGCTGCATGAACCGAGTACCGACCGCTGCCGCCAGCACCCCGATCAGCACTACGATGGTCAACGCGGTCCACGGAAACTCGGGGGTGTTCAGTTCACCCAAGAAATTCTGTGCGGACTGCACGGAGTTACCGGTCTTGGAGATGTCTTCCCCCGCCTCCAGCGTGACGCGCGGGTAATGCGTGCTGTAGCTGCCGACGTAGTTGGGGCTAAGCGTGAGAACTGTGACATCTGGGTAGTCGGCGCCAACCACGGTGGCGATATCGCGCAACGGCGTGTCGTTCGGGGGGTTGTGGTCGAGCAAGACGATCTTGAGGTTGATGCCCTCGGCGTGCGCATGGTTGACCACCTCGAGCAGTCCCGGCATGGCGGCCGGTGGCGCACTGACGCCGGCCGCGGCGACCTCAGACTTCACCGCGGTCATATCGACATCTTGCGGAATGTAGATCGGCAGCGGGTGCCCGGTCATCGATGTCCCTCCTGCTGTGGCGCTACCGGCACGGTACGCGACACTGGGTGTCGAGATTGCCGTGAGGGCTGCGACTGAGAGTTGCAACAACGACCATGGCGGCAATCTCGCCGCAAAGCACAATGCAGGACAAGCGTACTGTTAATGTGGCTTGAGCATTCGAAGCACCGTCGACACGACCCGTCGGCGGGAGAATTTAATCCCAGGGAGTTGATGTGAGTAGCAAAGGTTCGGTGAACTCGTTTTCCGCCCGCGACACCCTGAAAATCGGCGAGAACAGTTACCAGATCTATCGTCTCGACGCCGTCCCCAATACCAAGAAACTCCCCTACAGCCTCAAAGTCCTCGCCGAGAACCTGCTACGCAACGAGGACGGCAGCAATATCACCAAAGACCACATCGAAGCCATCGCGAACTGGGATCGACAGGCAGAGCCCAGCATCGAAATCCAGTACACGCCGGCCCGGGTCGTCATGCAGGACTTCACCGGCGTGCCGTGCATCGTCGACTTGGCCACCATGCGGGAGGCCATCGGGGATCTCGGCGGCAACCCGGACAAAGTCAACCCCCTGGCGCCGGCGGACCTGGTGATCGACCACTCGGTGATCGCCGACCTGTTCGGCCGGGCCGACGCATTCGAGCGCAACGTCGAAATCGAGTACCAGCGCAACGGCGAGCGCTACCAGTTCCTGCGCTGGGGACAGGGCGCGTTCCGCGACTTCAAGGTGGTGCCACCGGGCACCGGCATCGTGCATCAGGTCAACATCGAATACCTGGCGAGTGTGGTGATGACCCGCGCAGACGGCGCGGGAACAATAACTGCATACCCCGACACCTGCGTGGGCACCGACTCGCATACCACGATGGTCAACGGCCTCGGCGTCCTCGGCTGGGGCGTAGGGGGCATCGAAGCTGAGGCCGCCATGTTGGGCCAGCCGGTGTCGATGCTGATCCCCCGGGTGGTCGGCTTCAAGCTGACCGGTGAGATTCAGCCGGGTGTCACGGCCACCGATGTCGTGCTGACCGTCACCGAGATGCTGCGCAAGCACGGCGTTGTCGGCAAGTTCGTCGAGTTCTACGGCGAGGGCGTGGCCGAGGTACCGCTGGCCAACCGCGCCACTCTAGGCAACATGAGCCCTGAATTCGGTTCCACCGCAGCAATTTTCCCGATCGACGAAGAGACGATTAACTACCTGCGGTTCACCGGCCGCACGCCTGAGCAGGTTGCCCTGGTCGAGGGTTACGCCAAAGAGCAGGGCCTGTGGCACGACCCCAAGCACGAGCCGGCGTTCTCCGAATACCTCGAACTAAACCTGTCTGACGTGGTGCCGTCAATCGCCGGACCGAAGCGTCCGCAGGACCGAATCGTCTTGACGCAAGCCAAGTCCACGTTCCGCGAGCAGATTCCCAACTATGTCGGCGGCGGTTCGCCGCACGATCACCACTCGAAGCTGGACGAGGTGGTCGAGGAGACATTCCCGGCCAGCGACCCCGGGCAGCTGTCGTTCGCCAACGACGATGAGGTGGTAGTGCAATCCGCCGCCGCGCATGCCGACGGCCGAGTGAGCAACCCGGTGCGGGTCAAGTCGCAAGAACTCGGCGAGTTCGTGCTCGACCACGGCGCGGTGGTGATCGCCGCGATCACGTCGTGCACCAACACCTCCAATCCGGAGGTGATGCTGGGCGCGGCGCTACTGGCCCGCAACGCCGTCGAAAAGGGACTGGCCTCCAAGCCATGGGTGAAGACCACCATGGCGCCGGGATCGCAGGTGGTCAACGACTACTACGACCGCTCCGGTCTGTGGCCGTATTTGGAGAAGCTCGGCTTCTATCTGGTCGGCTACGGCTGCACCACCTGCATTGGCAACTCTGGCCCGCTGCCCGACGAGATTTCGAAAGCGGTCAACGACAACGACCTTTCGGTGGCCGCCGTGCTGTCGGGCAACCGAAACTTCGAAGGGCGCATCAACCCCGATGTGAAGATGAACTACTTGGCCTCGCCACCGCTAGTGATCGCCTACGCGCTGGCCGGGACGATGGACTTCGACTTCGAGAGCCAGCCACTGGGCACAGATAAAGACGGCAAGGATGTCTACTTGAAAGACATCTGGCCCTCGCAAAAAGATGTCGCCGACACCATCGCCTCGGCGATCAATCAGGAGATGTTCACCAAGAACTACGCCGACGTGTTCAAGGGCGATGACCGCTGGCGCAACCTGCCCACACCGAGCGGCAATACCTTTGAGTGGGACCAGAATTCGACGTATGTGCGCAAACCTCCCTACTTCGAGGGAATGTCCGCGGAACCCGCGCCGGTGCGTAACATCACCGGTGCTCGAGTGCTGGCGCTGCTAGGCGACTCGGTGACCACCGACCATATCTCCCCCGCCGGCGCCATCAAACCGGGTACCCCGGCGGCACAGTACCTCGACGCGCACGGCGTCGGCCACTTGGACTACAACTCCTTCGGGTCGCGGCGCGGCAACCACGAAGTCATGATCCGTGGCACGTTCGCTAACATCAGATTGCGCAATATGCTGCTCGACGACGTTGCGGGCGGCTACACCCGCGACTTCACCAAGCCCGGCGCTCCGCAGGCATTCATCTACGACGCGGCCCAAAACTATGCGGCAGAAAACATTCCGCTGGTGGTACTCGGCGGCAAAGAATACGGATCCGGATCGTCGCGCGACTGGGCGGCCAAGGGCACGTTGCTGCTAGGAGTGCGGGCGGTGATCGCCGAGTCGTTCGAACGCATCCACCGCTCCAACCTGATTGGTATGGGCGTGATCCCGCTGCAATTCCCGAAGGGCGAATCGGCTTCGTCGCTTGGGCTGGACGGTACCGAGGTGTTCGAGATCAGCGGTATCGATGTGCTCAATGATGGCAAGACACCAAAGACCGTGCATGTCAAGGCCAGCAAGGCCGCCGGAGCTATAGTGGCGTTCGACGCGGTGGTGCGCATCGACACCCCCGGTGAGGCCGACTACTACCGCAACGGCGGCATCCTGCAGTACGTGCTGCGCAACATGCTGAAGGCGGGCTAATCCCAACCACCCCCGCCTAGGACAAGCCACCCGTGCCTAAGGTCAGTGAAGACCATCTGGCGGCTCGTCGCCGTCAAATCCTCGACGGCGCCCGCCGCTGCTTTGCCGAATATGGTTATGACAAGGCCACCGTGCGTCGGCTGGAACAAGCGATCGGAATGTCGCGCGGCGCGATCTTCCACCACTTCCGGGACAAGGACACGCTGTTTTTTGCCTTGGCCCACGAAGATGCCGAGCGGATGGCCGATGTCGCAGCGCGCGCAGGTCTGATTCAGGTGATGCGCGACATGCTCGCCGCACCCGAACAGTTCGACTGGCTGGTCACCAGGTTGGAGATCGCTCGCAAGCTGCGCACCGACCCGGCATTCAGCCGCGGATGGGCGGAACGCTCCGCGGAGTTGGCCGCGGCGACAATGGATCGGCTGCGTCGACAAAAGCAGGCCGGCCGAGTGCGCGACGATGTTCCGAGCGATGTGCTGCAGTGCTACCTGGACCTGGTTCTGGATGGATTGGTGGCCCGACTGGCCTCCGGCGAAGACCCGCAGCGGCTCGGCGCGGTCCTCGACTTAGTGGAGAACTCGGTGCGCCGCAGGTAGATTCGGCCGGCGCTACACTCGCGGCTGGCCCACTAGAAGCGGCTAGCGTGACCGAGCGCGGTGGTTGGGACCGCCACGGCTGCGCATTGTGGTGCCCGACTCGCGCAGCATGCTATGAACGGATCCGTATGACTTTCCGGTGGTGGCCACCAGGCTGCGGATGCTGGCCCCGCCCTCATAGGCATGCCGCAACTCATGCAACAACTCATCGCGCGTCTTCTTCGACTTTCTCATCGCGCCTCCACGCATCGACAGACTCTAAGCTCATAGCGTAAGAACCCGTCGGCGGCGGCGGGGCCACTTTGGCCGAAAAGGCCTGCTGCACCGCCTTTAATTGGTCAGGCTAACTCGATGAGATCCCGATACTCGTCGGACCAATAGTCCTCGGTGCCGTCAGGCAACAGCACGACACGTTGCGGATCCAGCGCCTCCGCCGCCCCGGGGTCGTGCGTCACCAGTACCACCGCGCCCTGATAACTACGCAACGCGTCGAGCACCTGCTCGCGCGACGCGGGATCGAGATTGTTGGTCGGTTCGTCGAGCAATAACACGTTCGCCGTGGACGCCACCAGGCCTGCGAGGGCGAGTCGGGTCTTCTCGCCGCCGGAGAGGGTGCCCGCCGGTTGGTCGAGCTGCGGGCCGCTGAACATGAACGCGCCGAGCAGGCCGCGTAGGTCCTGTTCGCCGGACTCGGGTGCGGCGTGCCGGATGTTCTGCCAGACAGTGTCTTCGTTATCAAGCGTGTCGTGTTCCTGCGCGAAATAGCCGATCCGCAAACCGTGTCCAGGTTCTAGCCCGCCGGCGTCGGGCAACTCGGCGCCGGCCAGCACTCGCAACAACGTGGTCTTGCCGGCACCGTTGAGGCCCAGCACGACCACGCGCGAGCCGCGGTCGATAGCCAAATCCACACCAGTGAACACTTCAAGGGACCCATACGTCTTACTTAGCCCCTTGGCCACCAGTGGTGTGCGCCCGCACGCCGCTGGGGTAGGAAACTTGATCCGGGCCACCTTCTCGGCGACCCGTTCCTCGTCGAGTGCAGCCATCATCCGATCGGCTCGACGCAACATGTTTTGAGCCGCAACAGCTTTGGTCGCCTTGGCGCCCATCTTGGCGGCTTGTGTCCGCAGCGCGGTGGCCTTGCGTTCGGCGTTAGCGCGTTCTCGGCGGCGGCGCTGCTCGTCGGTGGCCCGGGCGTCGAGGTACTTCTGCCAGCCCATGTTGTAGACGTCGACCTCGCCGCGCACCGCGTCCAGGAACCACACCCGGTTGACGACATCGGCGATCAACTCGACGTTGTGGCTGATCACCACCAGTCCGCCAGTGTGCGACCGCAAGAAATCCCGCAGCCAGCCAAGCGAATCGGCGTCGAGGTGGTTGGTCGGCTCATCCAGCAGCAGCGTGGTTCCCGAACCGGAAGCACCGGCTCCTCCTTCGGAGGCCGCGAACAGAATGCGCGCCAGCTCCACCCGGCGCCGCTGACCTCCCGACAAGGTGTGCAACTGCTGGGTAAGCACCCGTTCGGGCAGGCCTAGACTCGCGCAGATCCGGCCGGCTTCACTTTCGGCGCTGTAGCCCCCCAACGCGACGAATCGCTCCTCGAGCTGGCCGTAGCGGCGGATCGCGCGATCACGCGCGTCGTCGTCGGCAACCTCGGCCATCAATGCCTGCTGCTTCTCTAAATCGGTCAGCAGCACGTCCAATCCGCGGGCGGACAGCACCCGGTCTCGGGCTAACACGTCAAGATCGCCCTCTTTGGGATCTTGCGGCAGGTAACCGATTTCACCGGTCCGGGTGACCGACCCGGCATAGGGTTCAGTTTCCCCGGCCAAGATGCGCAGGGTGGTGGTTTTGCCTGCGCCGTTGCGCCCAACCAGACCGATGCGGTCACCGGGCTGCACGCGCAAGTCCGGGCCGTCGGGTGAGAGCAAGATGCGCGCACCAGCGCGGACCTCCAGGTCCGTGGCCGTGATCACATTCGCTCCCCTTATTGTTGGTTATCGTCACTTGTCATCGGTAAACACTGCCGGCCGCTGCTCGGCGCGTGCGGCAACCGCTTCTTCGAAGTTGGCGGTGAGCAGCCGAACAAAAAGCTGTCCCAGACCCTCGGTCTGCATGTGGGTTTCTAGGCTAGCGGCGTCTAGTCCACTCCAGAGTGTGCGTTTGGTCAACTCGATTCCTGGCCGGGAGAACGCCGCAATCCGCGCTGCGATCGCATAACAGGTGTCGAGCAGCTGCTCATCCGGCACATGGCAGGACACCAGACCGATCCGTTCGGCCTCCTCGGCGGTGATATCGCGACCGGTCAGCATGATCTCGAACGCGCGCGAGGATCCGATGGCCCGAGGCAATAGATAACTCAGCCCCAGTTCGCTGGCGGTTAGCCCGTTGTTGATGCCCGCGGCCCGAAAGTAGGCAGTGGTGGCGGCCACCCGGATATCGGCCGCCAGCGCTAGGCAGAGCCCACCACCGATGGCTGGGCCGTTGACCGCGGCGATCACCGGTTGGTGCAACCGGCGCAACATTAAGATGACGTCGTCGAGAAGCTCCATGGAGCGCAGCGCATAGGTCGGCCGGGTCAATCCGTCGACGTGCGGCACCGCTCCCGCGGACTTGTGATCGGCACCCGACGAAAAGCCTCTGCCTGCCCCGGTCAGCACGACCACTCGCACCGAATTGTCGTAAGTGACCTTCTCGAGCGCCCTCTTGAACGGCACCATGACATCGAACGCCATGGAGTTCATCCGCTCCGGCCGGTTGAGGGTTATTAACGCGACGCCCGGCCGCGGGTGGTCAACAAGTACGAAAGTCACCGTTGAAAGTTAGCGCGCACGGCGCCCACGGTAACGCCGAATCCGCGCAAACACCGCCCACGCACGTCCTGGTTAGACCTGTTCGGCTGGCGCGCCCGGATCGTCGGCGACGTCGAAGGCCTTGATTTGTTGCACCAAATCCTCCAACGCCGCCGGCGGCAGGGCCCCGGCCTGGTTAAACAGCAGCTTGCCTTTCTTGAAGGCCATCAGCGTGGGGATGGACCGGATCTCGGCGGCCGATGCCAGCTGCTGTTCGGCTTCGGTGTCTACTTTGGCGTGCACGATGTCGGGGTGCTTCTCCGACGACGCCTGGAACGTCGGCGCAAACGCCCGACACGGCCCGCACCAGGACGCCCAAAAGTCGACAAGCACCATGTCGTTGCCGTTGATGGTTTCGTTGAACTGCTCAGCAGTGAGGTCTCGTGTGGTCACGTCTGGCCCAACGCCGCACACCGGCGCCGTGTTCCCGGACTATTCACCGTCAGCGCACGGTTGACGCCGCCGCCCGCCATGATGGTCGGGATGGCCGCACAGGTATGTGGATCCGGGATCACGCTGCGCTTCCAGGCACTGCAACGAGATCACGGCGCCCGAGCTGTCGAGGCCGGCGGCTGGGGCGGCAACCAGCGCGGTAAACCGCGGTCCCAGCCAAGTTACGGTTGCGTACATTTTCCCAAGTCGGACACACTGAGGCGTGACTATCGGGACTGGAGGGAACCGCATTGGGCCACTACATCGCTAACGTCCGTGATCTCGAGTTCAACCTGTTCGAGGTCCTTGATCTAGCGGCCGTTCTCGGCACTGGACGCTATGGCGATCTCGACGTCGACACGGTGCGAACGATATTGACCGAAGCCGCTCGCTTGGCGGAAGGACCGGTTGCCGAGTCGTTCGCCTACGCAGACCGCAACCCACCGGTGTTCGACCCCGCGACCCACACCATCAGCGTGCCCGCCGAGTTGGTCAAGTCGGTGCAAGCGATCAAGGAGGCCGAGTGGTGGCGCCTGGGTCTGGCCGAGGAGATCGGCGGCATGGCCGCGCCGGCACCGCTGACCTGGGCGGTCAACGAAATGATCTTCTGCGCTAATCCCTCAGCGTGTTTCTTCAACCTGGGCCCGGTGATGGCCAATGCGCTCTACATCGAAGGCAACGAACAGCAACGTCACTGGGCGGCGAAGGGGGTCGAGCGCGGATGGCAGGCCACCATGGTGCTCACCGAACCCGACGCAGGCTCCGATGTGGGCGCGGCCCGGGCCAAGGCCGTCGAACAACCCGACGGCACCTGGCACATCGAGGGCGTCAAGCGATTCATCTCCGGCGGAGACGTCGGCAATACCGCCGAGAACATCTTCCATCTGGTGCTGGCTCGACCCGAGGGCGCCGGTCCGGGTACCAAAGGGTTGAGCCTGTTCTATGTCCCCAACCACCTTTTCGACCCCGACACCTTCGAACTCGGGCCCCGCAACGGCGTTTTCGTTACCGGGCTGGAACACAAGATGGGGCTGAAGTCCTCTCCCACATGCGAGTTGACTTTCGGTGCCACCGACGTGCCCGCCGTTGGCTATCTGGTCGGCGGCGTGCACAACGGGATCGCGCAGATGTTCACCATCATTGAGCACGCTCGCATGACGATCGGCGTCAAATCGGCCGGCACGCTGTCCACGGGCTACCTGAACGCGCTTGCCTACGCTAAGGAACGGGTCCAGGGCGCGGATTTGACCCAGATGACCGATAAGACCGCACCGCGGGTCACCATCATGCATCACCCCGATGTGCGCCGCAGCCTGATGACTCAGAAAGCCTACGCCGAGGGTCTGCGGGCGCTCTATCTTTATGCCGCAGCGCACCAGGACGCCGATGTAGCGCAACAGGTTTCTGGAGCGGATCCCGACATGGCGCACCGCGTGGACGATCTGCTGTTACCGATCGTTAAGGGGGTGGGCTCGGAACGGGCCTACGAAATCCTGACCGAGTCGCTGCAGACGCTAGGCGGTTCGGGCTTTTTGGTCGACTACCCCATTGAGCAGTACGTCCGTGACGCCAAGATTGATTCCCTCTACGAGGGCACCACTGCCATCCAGGCGCTGGACTTCTTTTTCCGCAAAATCGTCCGCGACCACGGTCAAGCATTGCAGCATGTGACAGCTCAGATCAGTCGCACCATCGAAAACTGCGATGAGTCGCTGAAAACCGAAGCCGAGCTGCTTGCGACCGCGCTCGATGACATCACGGCGATGACGGGCGCGTTGACCGGATACCTTATGTCCGCCGCACAACACCCTACCGATATTCACAAGGTGGGGCTCGGATCAGTGCGCTACCTGCTGGCCGTCGGCGATCTGTTGATCGGTTGGCGGTTACTGGTGCAAGCCGATATCGCACGCGCCACGCTGGCTAACATCGAGGCAGGCAACGACGGCAAAACTGATTTAGCGTTCTATCAAGGCAAGATCGCGACCGCAGCGTTCTTCGCCAAGAACATGTTGCCGAGATTGACCGCGCTGCGCGGCATCGTCGGGTCCATCGACGACGAGATCATGCGCGTCTCCGAGGACGCGTTCTGACCGATCACGCATAGCCTGCCTACACCCCAAGCTTTAGACGGTAAAGCCGAGGGCGCGTAGTTGTTCGCGCCCGTCGTCGCTGATTTTGTCCGGGCCCCACGGCGGGGTCCAAACCCAGTTGATCCGCAGGTCGCTGACCAGACCACTGCCGACCAACGCGCTGCGTGACTGGTCCTCGATGACGTCGGTCAGCGGGCAGGCCGCCGACGTCAACGTCATGTCGATCAGCGCGACCGTTCCTTCGTCGCCCTCTTCAAGACCCAGGCCATAGACCAGTCCGAGATCGACGACGTTGATCCCCAGTTCCGGGTCGACGACGTCGCGCATCGCCTCCTCAACGTCGGCGAGCAGCTCGTCACCCGGCACGGTGGTTTCGCTCATCTGTGACCTCCTCGAAGGCTTCGTGTTTCGAGCTGGCTCGCGCCAATGCATCTTTGCAAGCCATCCAGCCAAGTAGCGCGCATTTCACCCGGGCCGGGTACCTGGCTACTCCGGCGAACGCGACCCCATCGCCCAGGACGTCTTCATCACCCTCAATCGTTCCGCGCGAGGACACCATCTCGGTGAATGCGGAGATGGTGTCCAGCGCGTCGGGCACACTCTGACCGATCACCTGCTGGGCCAGCACCGAGGTTGACGCCTGGCTGATCGAACAGCCTTGTCCGTCATAAGAAATGTCTGCGACGCTCGCACCGTCGGCGGATAACGCCACCCGCAAGGTGATTTCGTCACCGCAGATCGGGTTGACGTGGTACACCTGCGCGCCGAACGGCTCCCGCAGCCCACGATGCTGAGGGTGCTTGTAGTGATCGAGGATCACTTCCTGATAGATCTGTTCTAGGCGCAACGTCAGTCTCTCCCAAAGAAATCCAGCGCGCGTCGCACACCTGCCACCAAACGGTTGACCTCGTCGACGGTGTTGTATACGGCAAACGACGCCCGCGCAGTGGCTGCCAGGGCGAATCGGCGATGCAGCGGCAACGCGCAGTGGTGCCCGACCCGCACAGCCACGCCGTCGTCG
This sequence comes from Mycobacterium haemophilum DSM 44634, assembly GCF_000340435.2. Classification (NCBI taxonomy): domain Bacteria; kingdom Bacillati; phylum Actinomycetota; class Actinomycetes; order Mycobacteriales; family Mycobacteriaceae; genus Mycobacterium; species Mycobacterium haemophilum. The sequence continues at coordinate 1,894,506 of NZ_CP011883.2, read as the reverse complement.
TCGAGCACCTGACCGACGTCGTGCGCGTGAACACCGTCGACAACGAACGACACCGGCGAGCCGCGGTTCTCCATCGACGTCGGCCCGATGATGCGTACGCCATCGATTTCGGACAGACCCTTAACGGCCGCGGTGACCAGCTCGCGTTCGTGGGCTTCGACGGCGTCCATCCCGATGGCGTCGAGATAGCGTGCCGCTGCGGCTAATCCGACCACCTGGGAGGTCATCGGGGTACCAGCTTCAAATCGCTGCGGCGCCGGCGCATACGTTGTAGCTTCCATCGTCACTGTCTCGATCATCGAACCGCCGGTAAGAAATGGCGGCATCGCCGATAGCAGCTCGCGACGCCCGTAGAGCACACCGATCCCGTTGGGGCCCAACATTTTATGCCCGGAAAACGCGGCGAAATCGACACCTAACCCATGCAAGTCGACCGGCTGGTGCGGCACTGCCTGGCAGGCGTCCAGCACCGTCAGCGCACCCGCCTCCTTGGCCCTCGAGACCAACTCGCGTACCGGCGCTACCGCACCGGTCACATTGGAATGGTGGCTGAAGGCAACAACTTTGACGTGCTCGTCGAGTTGCAGCGAGTCCAGGTCGATGCGCCCGTCGTCGGTGACGCCGTACCAGCGCAACGTAGCACCGGTGCGACGGGCGAGCTCTTGCCAGGGGATCAGGTTGGCGTGGTGCTCGAGCTCGGTGGTGACAATGACGTCCCCTTCGGTCACCGCGGCGTTGAACCGCTTGTCGCCGAAGACATAAGACACCAAGTTGAGCGATTCGGTGGCGTTCTTGGTGAAGACCAATTCGTCGACGTCAGCACCGACAAATGCCGCGATATCGGCGCGTCCCTGCTCGTAGGCATCAGTGGCCTCTTCCATCAGTTGGTGCGCACCGCGGTGCACCGCACCGTTGGACGTGACGAGAAAGTCGCGCTCGGCGTCAAGGACCTGTACCGGACGCTGCGACGTCGCCCCGGAATCCAGGTACGCCAACTGGTTTCCGCCTCGCATGACGCGCTTGAGGATCGGGAAATCGGCACGGATCGCCGAGAGATCCAGCGGGGTCAGCGAGATAGTCATGGTTAGGCCCCGGTTGCCGCCGCTTGGTGGGGGTACCTCCCGCTTGCGGGGGCGAAACGTACGTAGCCGTTCTGCTCAAGTTCGTCGGCCAGCTCCGAGCCACCGGACTCGACGATCCGGCCGCCGACGAACACGTGCACGAATTCCGGATGGATGTAGCGCAGGATGCGGGTGTAATGGGTGATCAACAGGATGCCGCCGTGCTCCGATTCGGCATAGCGGTTCACCCCTTCGCTGACTACTCGCAACGCGTCAACGTCCAACCCGGAATCGGTCTCGTCCAGGATGGCGATCTTGGGCTTGAGCAGTTCCAGCTGCAGGATCTCGTGACGCTTCTTTTCGCCACCGGAGAAGCCCTCGTTGACGCTGCGCTCGGCGAAGACCGGATCGATCTCCAGCGCGCTCATCGCGGCCTTCACCTCTTTGACCCAGTGCCGTAGTTTAGGCGGCTCGCCGCGGATGGCGGTCGCGGCTGAGCGCAGGAAGTTCGACACCGACACGCCAGGTACCTCGACGGGATATTGCATGGCCAGAAACAACCCGGCTCGCGCGCGCTCGTCGATGCTCATCGCTAGCACGTCCGCACCGTCCAGCGTGATGGATCCCGAGGTAACCCGGTACTTGGGGTGGCCCGCGATGGCATAAGACAATGTGGACTTGCCGGAGCCGTTGGGACCCATCAACGCATGCGTCTCACCGGATTTCACGGTCAGGTCGACGCCATTGAGGATGGGGATCTGTCGCTCGGATTCGGCAGCGTTGGGATTCTCAACGCTGACGTGCAGGTCTTTGACTGTCAAAGTCGTCATGAGGCTGTTGATCTCGATTCCGTGATGGTCAGTTCGTGTTCGATGGCTGCGGTCAGGCGGTCCCGGACCTGGGGCACCGCGACCTTGGAGATGATTTCGCCGAAGAAGCCGCGGACCACCAGCCGACGGGCCTGCTCTTCGCCAATGCCACGGGAACGCAGATAGAACAGCTGCTCATCGTCGAAACGTCCGGTAGCGCTGGCATGTCCGGCGCCGACGATCTCACCGGTCTCGATCTCCAAGTTGGGCACCGAGTCGGCACGCGCACCGTCGGTGAGCACCAGATTACGGTTCACCTCGAAAGTGTCGGTGCCGGTCGCCTCGGCGCGAATCAACACGTCACCGACCCAGACGGTATGCGCGTCGGGCCGTGACGAGTCCGGATCTCCTTGCAGCGCACCTTTGTACAGCACATTCGACGTGCAGTCGGGATGAGCGTGATCGACCAGTAGCCGCGACTCGAGGTGCTGCCCGTCGTCGGCGAAGTACAAACCCAGCAGCTCAGCATCCCCACCGGGCCCGGAGAATCGTACGTTGGCCGACATCCGCACGACCTCGCCGCCCAGCGTGACGGTGACATGCCGCAGCACCGCGTCCTTGCCCAGCAGGGCGTGGTGCGCGCTGAGGTGAACCATGTCGTCGGCCCAGTCAGCGATCCACACCACGGTGAGCCGCGCGGCGGCCTCGACGATGAATTCGACGTTGTCGGCGTAAGTTCCACTCCCCCGGTGGTCAATGACCACGACCGCTTCGCCGAGTTCGCAGACCCTGATCTGTAGATGGCCGTAAGCCACTGCGCCTTCGCCGGGCCCCGTGACGGCGATGTTGACCGGCTCAGCGATCTGCGTGTCCCGCCCGACGGTCACCACCGTCGCCGAGTTGAACGACGAAAATGCCTGGGCCGCAACACGGTCAGCGGGGATACCGCCCTGCCCCAGCCGTCCGTCGCCACGGCCCACGGTCTCGGTCTGCACGCCGGGCGGCTGGCTGACAGTGATCTGTGCCTTGCCATTGGCCACGGCCGAGCCGTCATGCAGCCCGCGCAACCGCCGCAACGGGGTAAACCGCCAGATCTCGTCGCGACCGTGCGGAACCTCAAAAGCGTCAACATCGAAGGATGCGAAAAGCTCGCCCTTGTTTAAGGCGGCTTTCAGAGCGGCGGAGCTCATCCGACCGCGCCCTCCATCTGCAACTCGATCAGCCGGTTGAGTTCCAGCGCGTACTCCATCGGCAGTTCCTTGGCGATCGGCTCGACGAAGCCGCGCACCACCATCGCCATTGCCTCGTCCTCGGTTAGCCCACGGCTCATCAGGTAGAACAGCTGGTTCTCGCTGACCTTCGAGACGGTGGCCTCATGGCCCATCGTGACGTCGTCTTCGCGGATATCGACGTACGGATAGGTGTCGCTGCGGCTGATCGTATCGACCAGCAGCGCATCGCATTTCACGCTGGAGCGCGACCCCTGTGCGCCTTTATTCACCTGCACCAGGCCGCGGTAGGAGGTGCGGCCCCCACCTCGAGCCACCGATTTGGACACGATATTGCTCGACGTGTTCGGCGCCAGGTGCAGCATCTTGGCACCGGTGTCCTGGTGCTGGTCTTCGCCGGCGAACGCCACTGACAACACCTCACCTTTGGCGTGCTCACCGGTCATCCAGACCGCCGGGTACTTCATGGTGACCTTGGACCCGATGTTGCCGTCAATCCATTCCATGGTGGCACCCGCTTCGGCACGGGCGCGCTTGGTGACCAAGTTGTAAACGTTGTTCGACCAGTTCTGGATGGTCGTGTAACGGCAACGGCCACCAGGCTTTACGATGATCTCGACGACTGCCGAGTGCAGCGAGTCCGACTTGTAAATAGGAGCGGTGCAGCCCTCCACATAGTGAACGTATGCGTTCTCATCCACGATGATCAGCGTCCGCTCGAACTGACCCATGTTCTCGGTGTTGATCCGGAAATAGGCCTGCAGCGGGATGTCGACGTGCACGCCCGGAGGGACCACTATGAAGCTGCCGCCTGACCACACCGCGGTGTTCAGCGCGGAGAACTTGTTGTCCCCCGCCGGGATCACGGTGCCGAAGTACTGCTTGAAGATCTCGGGGTGTTCCCGCAGACCCGTGTCGGTGTCGAGGAATATGACCCCTTGGGCCTCTAGGTCCTCCCGAATCTGGTGGTAGACGACCTCGGAGTTGTGCACCACCAAACCTTCGGCGACGAAGTTGTGCGGGCCGTCGACCTCGATGTCATACACCGGCTCGACTGCGTACGGTTCGATCGACTTCACCCGCTCGAAGCCAAGCCATTCATTGGTGTGCGCCCGAATCGTTGTCCCGTGCGCACCATTGGATGAATGCATGTACTTGCGGCGTCCAAAGCGGTTAGTGCGCTTGGTGTTACGACATCCGAGCCGCTCAAAGTTGCCGGAAATACCGAGCCGCCAAGCGACTTGTATGCGCTCCGGCGCGTGACGATAAGGCTGCGCGAAGGACCACGGCCCGCCCGCGCGCAAACCCGATAGCTCGGCCAGTTCACGCGCTTGACCAATGAGCGCTTCATTGGCGCAGGTCAACAAGATTGAGCCACTCTGGTCAGGGCCCACGTAGCCGTCGGCATCGACCCAGCCGCCGAGGAACGCCAATCGCTGATCGACGGGCAAGCCGTAAACCCAGTCTGGTACCCGCTTCGTGAGCGACACGCCACCGAAGCCGAACTCCACGATCAACTCGGTTAGCGCCTTGGAGTTCACCACCACGCGGAACTCGTCGGCTTCTATGCAGCACAACCCGAATAGATCTTTGACGACGCGAGCTAGTTCGGCCCGCAGCTCGACATCCGTTGCTGGAATGGCGAATTCAACGCGATACGTCTTCGTCGAGAGATGTAAGTTGCCGTCGCCGATGTACAAGCCAAGCAGCCACATCAGGTCAACGGAACTCGTTGACGGTGATATGAACCCAGGAATGCTCGGAAGGTCAACACTGGCACCAAATTCGGGCACTTGCCGTGGCACGGCAATGAAGTCGCCAGGCTTGATCTCGCCTACCGACACCCACCGCCGCGCATACCGGCTGCGTTGGCGACCTGGCTTGCGCTCGTCACGCAATACCAGCATCGGGTGGTTGTCTGTTGCACGGATGCTCCGCCGGATGGTCTGAACCGTGTAAGTGAGCCGGGTGTCAGTCTGCGCCGATGCCTTGACCGGCGCGACCACAAATCGCTTGCCGTCTTCGTCGTAAGAAAACACCCGATCACCGAACTGCACGTCCTTGATTGGGATCTGGCCGCGATTGGCGGTCCACACCAAAGTGTCGCCGGCGAGGCATTCGTATTGCGCCGCTACGCCGGCAACGAGGCGCTGCTTCTCCGCCTCGGGGATGCCTAGCCGGTCGTAGGTATTGCGAATATCTTCGGGCAGCTCATCCCAGCTGGCGGCCTGTTTCTCGGTAGAGCGCACGAAGTATTTGATGTTGTCGAAGTCGATGCCGTCCAGGTTGGAGCCCCATCGCGGCATCGGCTTGCGCTCGAAGATGCGCAGCGCCTTCAGGCGGGTTTGCAGCATCCATTCGGGTTCGTTCTTTTTCGCTGAGATGTCGCGGACAACGTCCTCAGAGAGTCCGCGCTGTGCGCTGGCACCCGCGACGTCGGAGTCCGCCCACCCGTAACCGTATTTACCCAGCGAGTCGATTGCCTGCTGCTGGGTCAACGGCTCGGGAGCCGGCGACTTCGCGGCCTCTGACGTGAGTGTCATCTGAGCGCTCCTTTGGTGCTCGTGGTGTGGCGCGGGCTGAGCGCCGCGGTGTTAGGTCTTGCTCGGTACCGGCGTGAGTGGCACGTGGGTCGTGCAGGCGCAATCTCCGTTGACGATCGTCGCCAACCGCTGCACATGGGTCCCGAGCACCTCGGCAATAGCCTGCTGCTCGGTTTCACACAATTCGGGGAATTCCTCGGCGACATGGGACACCGGGCAATGATGCTGGCAGATCTCCACTCCGTGGATCGGTCCGCCTACCCGCGTGGTGGTTGCGACATAGCCGGCGTCGCTCAACGCACTGGCGACCCGGTTGGCGGCTGCCTCAACGTCGACATCGGCAGCGCCGCCGGCCGGCTCAACATCGGCCAAGATCGCGTCGATGCGCTGCCGGGCGAACGTGCGAACCGCGTCCTCCCCACCGATTTCCCGCAGTTGTCGCATGGCCGCCGACGCCAAGGTGTCGTAGGCATGGTCGAGCTTGGCCCGGCCCGCCGCGGTCAGCCGGTAATGCTTGGCGGGGCGGCCGCGGCCAACCTGCTGCCAGGCCGCCGCAGCCACAGACTCGGCGTCGCCCGCCTCGATGAGCACGTCGAGATGACGCCGCACGCCTGCAGCCGACAGGCCCAGACGGTCACCGATCTCACCAGCGGTGATCGACCCGGACTCCAGCAGCAAGCGCACCACCGCGCGGCGAGTGTGACCATCCGGCACCGCGGCTACCGCAGCAGCACCCAGCTCCGACCGGATTTTCACAACACCAGTGTGACGCAATTCTGGCGATCGGTCTAGCAAGGGTACCCTCGGTGCGACCGAGGGCCCGTCACACACCCGATGGCCCCACTCCTCAACGGCCCGCGTTCCGCGGCCCGCCTCGTCGCCGGGGCTACACCCAATGGCCCCACTCCTCAACGGCCCGCGTTCCGCGGCCCGCCTCGTCGCCGGGGCTACGCTGCTCTGATGGCAGCCCGCCGCCACCACACGCTGAGCTCGTCGATCGCCAGTTTGCACGGTGACGAGCAGGCGGTGGGCTCGCCGCTGAACGATACCGACCTCACCGCACTGCAGCGCACCCGCTTGTTCGGGGCCACCGGCACCATCTTGATGGCGATTGGCGCGCTCGGAGCCGGGGCCAGGCCCGTCATCCAGGACCCCACGTTCGGGGTCCGGCTGCTTAATCTGCCGTCGCGAATCCAGACGGTCTCGTTGACGATGACTACCACCGGGGCAGTCATGATGGCGCTGGCCTGGTTGATGCTCGGCCGGTTCGCGCTGGGCAAGAGGCGAATGTCGCGCGGCGAGCTGGACCGCACCCTGTTGCTGTGGACGCTGCCGCTGTTGATTGCACCACCGATGTACAGCAAGGATGTCTACTCCTACCTGGCGCAGAGCCAGATCTCCCTACAGGGACTTGACCCTTACCGGGTGGGTCCGGCGTCCGCACTGGGACTCGGCCAGGTGTTCACACTTTCGGTGCCCAGCCTCTGGCGGGAAACACCAGCGCCCTACGGCCCACTGTTTTTGTGGATAGGGCGCGGAATCTCGGCGCTGACCGGAGACAACATCGTCGCCGCGGTGCTCTGCCACCGGTTGGTGGTGTTAATCGGCGTCGGTCTGATCGTGTGGGCAACCCCGCGGCTGGCCCGACGCTGCGGCGTCGCCGAGGTCAGCGCGCTGTGGCTAGGTGCGGCCAATCCGCTGCTGATCATGCATCTCGTCGCCGGCATCCACAACGAGGCACTGATGCTCGGGCTGATGCTCACCGGGGCCGAATTCGCGCTGCGTGGCATCGGTTTATCGTCCACAACGCGACTGATGCCCACGTCCCGGCGAGGTGGAGGCACCGGCGGGCGGCGCCGCGGCACTCGGGCGAGCCAGGCAATCCGATTCGGCTCGAATTGGGAGCCGCTGGGCATGTTGCTGGCCGGTTCGATCCTGATCGTGCTGTCGTCACAAGTGAAGTTGCCCTCACTGCTGGCGCTGGGATTCGTCGCGATGGCGCTGGCCTACCGCCTTGGCAGCACCCCGAAAGCGCTGCTACTGGTCAGCTTGGGGATGGCAGGGTTGTCGCTGGCCGCGATGGGCATCGTTGGCTGGGCCAGTGGGCTGGGGTTTGGCTGGATCTACACGCTGGGCACCGCAAACGTGGTGCGCAGCTGGATGTCACCGCCGACGCTGCTAGCTCTCGGCACCGGGCACGTGGGCATTCTGCTGGGTCTGGGGGATCACACCACTGCAGTGCTGTCGTTGACCCGCGGCATCGGCGTACTGATCATCATGGTCATGGTCTGTTGGCTGTTGCTGGCCGTGTTCCGCGGCCGGCTGCATCCGATCGGCGGCCTCGGCGTCGCGCTGGGCGTCACAGTGCTGCTGTTTCCCGTCGTGCAGCCCTGGTATCTGCTATGGGCCATCATTCCGCTGGCCGCCTGGGCGACCCGCACCGGCTTCCGAGTGGCTGCAATCGCCGTCACCATCGTCGTGGGCGTCTTCGGCCCGACAGCCAACGGTGACCGCTTCGCGTTGTTCCAAATTGTGGATGCCACCGTAGCCAGCACCATCATCGTGTTGGTGCTCATTGCGCTGACCTACACCCGCTTACCGTGGCGACCACTCCAGACGGTCCCAGCCGAGAGCCGTGAACTCGATCAACAATCGGTGAATATGGCAACGCCGGACCCGGGGACCTCGCAGAACTCCGAGTCCGCTGCGACCCGGCGGCCGACCGCCGCGCCCGACGCCTACGCTGACTCGACGTGAGCTCGGCCTGCACGGTCCCCAAAAACCCCGAAGTCGTCGTCCGGCTGCGCGGCGTGTGCAAGCACTACGGGTCCATATCGGCGGTATCGAACCTCGATCTGGACGTCCATGCCGCCGAGGTGCTGGCCCTGCTGGGTCCCAACGGCGCCGGCAAGACGACGACGGTCGAGATGTGCGAGGGCTTCGTACGCCCAGATGCCGGCACGATTGAGGTGCTAGGCCTGGACCCGATCACCGACAACGCACGTCTGCGCGCCCGTATCGGCGTGATGTTGCAGGGCGGGGGCGGTTACCCGGCGGCCCGCGCGGGAGAAATGCTCAGCCTGGTGGCCTCCTACTCCGCCGACCCGCTGGACCCGGAGTGGCTGCTAGAAACCTTGGGCCTCACCGATGCTGCCCGTACCACCTACCGGCGGCTGTCCGGCGGCCAGCAGCAACGGCTTGCCTTGGCCTGCGCGTTGGTCGGCCGTCCGGAACTGGTGTTCCTGGACGAGCCCACCGCGGGCATGGATGCGCACGCCAGGCTGCTGGTGTGGGAGTTGATCGACGCGCTGCGCCGAGACGGCGTGACGGTGGTGCTGACCACCCACCAACTCAAAGAGGCTGAGGAACTCGCCGACCGGCTGGTCATCATTGACCACGGGCGCATGGTGGCCGCCGGCACACCGACCGAACTGATGCGCACCGGCGCCAAAGACCAGCTGCGGTTTAGTGCGCCGCCGCGGCTGGACTTGTCGCTACTGACGTCCGCGCTGCCGGAGGACTACAAGGCCACGGAGCTGACTCCGGGCGAGTACTTGGTCGAAGGCCCCATCGACCCGCAGGTGCTGGCGACCGTCACGGCCTGGTGCGCGCAAATCGATGTGCTGGCCACCGATATGCGGGTCGAGCAACGCAGCCTTGAAGACGTGTTCCTGGATCTCACCGGCAGGAAGTTGCGATGACAACCGGTCCGACGTTCCCACCAGGCACCTTCACCCCCGAGCCACGCCCCAATGCCGTGCCCCGGATGGTGGCCGCACAGTTCACGCTGGAGTTGAAGCTGCTGCTGCGCAACGGCGAGCAACTGCTGCTGACCATGTTCATCCCGATCACCCTGCTGGTCGGGCTCACGCTGCTGCCGCTCGGCTCCTTCGGCCAGCACCGCGCTGCCACGTTTGTCCCGGTCATCATGGCGCTGGCAGTGATCTCGACCGCCTTCACCGGGCAGGCCATCGCGGTTGCTTTCGATCGTCGCTACGGCGCACTCAAAAGACTCGGAGCCACCCCGCTACCGGTTTGGGGAATCATCGCCGGCAAGTCCCTGGCGGTCGTCGCCGTTGTGTTCTTGCAGGCAATCATCTTGGGCACCATCGGCATTGGGCTGGGTTGGCGACCGACGCTGGCATGCTTGGCGCTAGGCGCGGCGATCATCGCGCTGGGCACCGCGGGCTTCGCGGCGCTCGGCCTGCTGCTCGGCGGCACCTTGCGGGCCGAGATCGTCCTCGCGGTCGCCAACCTGATGTGGTTCGTGTTCGCCGGGTTTGGCGCGCTGACCCTGGAGACGAACATGATCCCGGCAGCGGTCAAGTGGGCGGCCCGGCTAACCCCCTCGGGCGCACTCACCGAGGCGCTGTCGCAGGCGATGACCCTGTCGGTGGACTGGTTCGGGCTCGTCGTCCTGACGGCTTGGGGCACGCTGGCGGCGCTCGCCGCGCTGCGCTGGTTCCGGTTCACCTGATATCGCGGTGGGTTCGCCTTTAGCTCACTGCACCAAGCAATCCGGCTCCCAGGTACCGGGCAGCATCGGCACCCGCGGACCAGCACCGAATCCGTCGCCACTCAACGTGTGCAATCCGGCCGGCTGCACAACCGTCTCCTTCACTCCGGTCCCAGCAAACGCCAGCGCGCCTGCGCCTCGGCATACGTCGTCGGCGAGCTGCGCGCCCGGCTGGCTGTTTAAATGCCCGCCGATGCCCAGTGGTAGCGCGATCGCCGAGGCGGTGCCCAGCGCGCCCAACACAGGACCAATGGCCGGCGCGGCCAACAGGCTACCGCCAATCAAAAGCAGTCCCGCAAGGCCCATTGCGGCTATCGCCACTATGCCCAGCAGCAGACTCAGCAAGATAAACAATGACGCGCCCACCAACAGCACAGACCCGCCTAGGAACAGCAAAAGCAGACTCGCGAACACTGCAGTCAACAGCAAAGCCTTGACGACAACTTGCAAGAGCAAGATCCACCACACCGGGTCGAAACCCGGAGCGCTCCCCGCTGTGGTAGCTACGGCGTCGCCAGCCGCACCGACACCAGGTCTGATGATGACTGGTGCCTGCATGGTGTGCGGCGTCGAGGCCACCGCCGTACGCGCTACGGCATCGTAGACGCTCATGGTGGTGGCGGCTCGGATCCATAGCCACACATACTCGGCCTCATTAAGCGCGATCGGGATCGTGTTGATCCCAAAGAAATTCGTCGCCACCAACACCGCGTGCGCGGCGTGGTTGGCGGCCAACTCCGCCAACGTCGGCATCGCCGCCAACGCGCTCACATACGCGCCCGCAGCGGCCTCGTGCTGGGCGGCCGCCTTCGCGCTATCGGCACTGGCCTGGGTCAACCAGACCAGATAAGGCACGTGGGCGGCCACATAACTCTCCGCGCTGGGGCCCTGCCACGCCCCAGCCTGCACCGCATCCAGAACCGCGGCGAGTTCTCCTGCTGCCGAGGCGTATTCGGCGCTCAGAGCGGTCCAGGCCTCAGCTGCCGACAGCAGCGGAGCAGTGCCCGGGCCAGCACTCAGCATCGTCGAATGCACCTCCGGCGGCAAAGCAATCCAAACCAGCGCCGTCATAAACCCCACCGCGGTCTGCAACGACACCGGATCACCCGCAGCGTCACGTTCACAACCTCTCCACCAGGTATTCACCGAGCAACCGCGGCTGAGCTCTCGTCAACCAACGCATCAGCGCCTGCGCTACGCACATCGAATTGCGTTGTTGGTGCCAAACTGCAGCAAATGGTGACCGTTGCGCGACGGCCGCAACAGGGCAAATTCACCCAAACCACCGCAGCCGAAGAACCGCAATGGTGCACAATGCACGCACCAGCGCGGCCGAAAGGTTAAATTCCCCCAAGACAGCGCAGTGGAACACCCACAGTGATGCAAAGTGCACACACCGTCACCCGTGCTAATCCCCTACTACCGGGTGTAGTTTTCATTGCCTTACGATCGGGCGGTGCCTGTCGGACGAGTCCTGTTGCGGTTAGTCGACCTGCTGCCCAACCCCGCTCTGCGTGTCCAGCGGATCATTGCCGCGACCGTCATCCTCACCCAGGGCGGTATCGCCGTCACCGGCGCAATCGTTCGCGTCACGGCGTCCGGGCTGGGTTGTCCCACCTGGCCGCAGTGTTTTCCGGGCAGCTTCACCCCGGTCGCCATCGCCGAGGTGCCGCGGGTCCACCAGGCAGTCGAGTTCGGTAACCGGATGGTCAGCATCGCGGTGGTCATCGCCGCGGCGCTGGCCGTTTTGGCCGTTACCCGGGCGCGACGGCGCACCGAAGTTCTGGTCTACGCGTGGCTGATGCCGATCTCGACGGTGCTGCAGGCGGTCATCGGCGGCATCACGGTGCTTACCGGGCTGCTGTGGTGGACGGTCGCCATCCATCTACTGACATCGATGACCATGGTGTGGCTGGCGGTGTTGCTCTATGTCAAGGTCGGTCAGCCCGATAACGGCGGGGCTGAAATTGCCCATGAGCGGGTAACCCGGCCGCTGCGCGCGCTGACGGCCCTGACCGCAGTGAATCTGGCCGTGGTGCTGGTGACCGGCACGTTGGTGACGGCTGCCGGCCCGCACGCGGGAGACCGCAGTCCCAGCCGGACGGTTCCGCGGCTCAGAGTCGAGATCACCACCTTGGTGCACCTGCATTCGTCGTTGCTGGTCGCCTACCTCGCACTGCTGGTTGGGTTGGGCTTCGGACTGTGGGCGGTCGGCGCCACCCGGGCCATCCTGGTGCGGCTCGCCGTGTTGCTCGCTCTGGTTTGCGCGCAAGCCGCTGTTGGCACCACGCAATACTTCACCGGGGTGCCTGCCGCCCTGGTCGCAGTCCATGTGGCCGGCGCTGCGGCGTGCACCGCGGCCACCGCGGCGCTATGGGCCTCAATGCGAACCCGGTTGCCGGAACGAGCCAAGCCCGAGGCGCTCGCACGCTGACTCCACGCCCAACGCGAACTCGTGTTGGGCATGGTCGCGGGTGGCGGCGTCCAATCGTTGCCAGCCCAGCGACGGCTCGACCAGCTGCAATTCCAGCAACCGAGGCTCCCGGCGATCACCGACCACGTGGGCGCGCGCGTAGAGCACCTCGCCCACGTCGATGCTCACCTCGGCGGCCGCAGCCGCTAGCGCGGCGGCGCCGATATCCCAAATTTCGAAGTCGGGCTCGGCCTGAATCAGGGTGTCCTGCTTGATAAACGCATGCGACGGCGCACCGCCGATGAAGATCAATACCGTTTCTTCGCCCGACCCGCCCGGCTGCACGAGAACGCTCCGGCCACCCTCGTGCAGTTCGGCCGCGTAGGCAGCCGCCGCCGACCGGGCGTTGCACCGCCGTGCGCCGGTACCGACGGTCGGGCCGACGAAAACAGGGCCGACACGGGGCAACCGCAGCGGCTCACCCGGCGCAAACACCTGCCCTGGCAGCGTCGGCACCCCTCGATCGGCTAGGTCGGCCAAATACCGCCGGCCGACATTCCACGCGACGACGGCGGGCGCGTTCAGCAGGTTGGGCACGTCGGTGGTCCAGGCCAGAAACTCGTCGAGCCGCCCGGCGTAGTCGTGGGTAGCCCGCAGAATCAGCAGGTCCACGCTGCCGGCCTCGGGATCGTCCCAGGGCAACCAACGAGCGTGCAGACCGCGGCGTCGCAGCGCCGCAACCAGCCCGGCATCGTCGCCGTCACCGCTGGGCTGCTGGCGGGAACCCGCCAACACGATACGGGGATGGAAGAGGTCGGGCCGCGCGAGCTTCATGCCCGGGCATGATAACCAGATGCACGCAATCGAAGTCGTCGAAACCGGCGGTCCTGAAGTCCTGCGCTACGTCGACAAGCCGCAACCCAGCCCAAGCCATGGCGAGCTGCTGATTAAAGCCGAAGCCATCGGCGTCAACTTCATCGACACCTATTTCCGCTCGGGACAATACCCACGGCCAGTGCCGTTCATCCTCGGCTCTGAGGTGTGCGGCACCGTCGTTGCTGCTGGAGAGGGCGCCGACAGCAACGGTATCGGTGTGGGCGACCGGGTGGTCACTGCCACGGCTAACGGCGGCTACGCCGAATTCTCCACTGCACCAGCATTTTTGACCGCCAAAGTGCCAGACAGAGTAACTTCTGAGGCGGCCGCGTCGGTACTACTAAAGGGCTTGACCGCCCACTACCTGCTGAAGTCGGTGTATCCGGTGCAACGCGGCGACACCGTGCTGGTGCACGCCGGCGCCGGCGGCGTCGGTTTGATCTTGACCCAGTGGGCCACTCATCTCGGGGTGCGGGTCATCACCACCGTCTCGAATGCGGACAAAGCACGACTGTCCAAGGAGGCCGGCGCCGACGAGGTGCTCTCCTACCCCGAGGACGCCGCCCAATTCGGCGGGCAGGTTCGGGCACTCACCGAAGGTGCCGGTGTGGCAGCGGTGTATGACGGCGTAGGCGCCACCACCTTTGACGCCAGCCTGGCCAGCCTGGCCACCCGCGGGACACTGGCACTGTTCGGTGCCGCCAGCGGACCCGTTCCGCCTGTCGATCCGCAGCGCCTCAACGCTGCCGGCTCGGTCTATCTCACTCGGCCGACGCTGGCTCATTTCATCCGCACCGGCGAGGAATTCAGCTGGCGGGCCGCCGAGCTGTTCGACGCGATCGGCAGCGGCGCCGTCACCGTCGAGGTCGGCGGACGCTACCCGCTGTCCGACGCCGCCCGCGCCCACAAAGACCTGCAAGGCCGCAAGACTGTCGGCTCGGTCGTACTGCTGCCATAGGGCGAACCCGCGAGAGTGCAACTGGCAACCCACTTTCCGAGAAACGCCGTCGGCAGTCGCACTTTCACGACAAACTAGAATAGTGTCGGCAGCGCGAGCACTGAGTCGACGGCTAACGCGCAGAACACCACCGCCAGGTAGTTGTTCGATTGCAGGAACAGCCGCAGCGGCTTGACCGGTTCGCCGGCACAGACCCCAGCGTAGAGCTGATGCGCCATCGTTAAGAACCATGCCCCGGCAACGACGGCTACCGCCGCGTACAGCCATCCTGTCGCCAGTGTCAGCACCAGCGTCGACAACACGGTGAGCCAGCTATAGATCAAGATCTGTTTGGTGACGTGACGCTCGGTCGCCACGGCCGGCAGCATCGGGACGCCGGCCACCTTGTAGTCGTCCTTGTATCGCATCGCCAATGCCCAGGTGTGCGGCGGAGTCCAAAAGAAGATGATGGCGAACATCGCCAATGCCGGCCAGCCGATAGTGCCGGTGATCGCCGACCAACCAATCATCACCGGCATACACCCGGCCGCACCGCCCCACACGACGTTTTGCGACGTCCGGCGCTTGAGTAACAGCGTGTATACGAACACATAGAACGCGACGGTGGCGAGCGCCAGCAGTCCCGACAGCAGATTGGTCGTCCACCGCAGCCAGAAGAACGAACCCGCAGTCAACGCCAGCCCGAGCGCCAACGCATTTCGGGGGGGCACCGCCGCCCGCGCCAGCGGCCGCCGGGCAGTCCGCTTCATCAGCTTGTCGATATCGGCGTCGGCCACACAGTTGAGCGTGTTGGCACCTGCAGCGGCCAATATCCCGCCAACCAGCGTGTTGAGGATCAACAGCGGATTCGCGCTGCCGCGGTCGGCGAGCAGCATCGCAGGTATGGCGGTGACCAAAAGCAGCTCGATAACACGCGGCTTGGTCAACGCCAGGTATGCCAACACTCGGCTTGGCACTCGGCCCTGTACTCCAAGTGGCGCAACGCGCCACCGAACGCTCACGCATTAACTCCTCGGGATCGCAGCAGCGCGCAGCTTCTACTACGCACGATGGTAGACCGCATGCCCGCCGCCAACAGCCCGCAGGGTCCTTCACGCAGATTTTTCCCAGATTGCGGGCCAGATTGCAAAGCGCGAGCGGGCGCACGCTAGATGCACCGCAGCGGGCCGTGGGCACCCGGAAACCGGGCCCTGCAGAAGCCCGCACTCCCGCACTAGGGTGAGATTGATCAGTTGGATGACCTGACGACTGACCCAAGGACTGATTCGTGACCACACTCGACGAGATCTCCACGCTGACCCGACCGCGCCACCCCGACGACTGGACCGAGATCGATTCGGCTGCGGTCGACACCATCAGGGTGCTGGCCGCCGACGCGGTCCAAAAAGTAGGCAACGGGCACCCAGGGACGGCGATGAGCCTGGCCCCGCTGGCCTACACCTTGTTCCAGCGCACGCTGCGCCACGATCCCAATGACACCGCATGGCTGGGTCGTGACCGGTTCGTGCTGTCGGCCGGGCACAGCAGCCTGACCCTGTATCTGCAGCTCTACCTCGGCGGCTTCGGTCTGGAACTGTCTGACATCGAATCGCTTCGCACCTGGGGATCCAAGACTCCTGGGCACCCAGAGTTCCGGCACACCAAGGGTGTTGAGATCACCACCGGCCCGCTCGGCCAAGGCTTGGCGTCGGCGGTCGGAATGGCGATGGCATCGCGTTACGAGCGTGGCCTGTTCGACCCCGACGCGGCGCCCGGAACCAGCCCATTCGACCACTACATCTACGTGATCGCCTCCGATGGGGACATCGAAGAAGGGGTGACATCGGAAGCGTCGTCGCTGGCCGCAGTCCAGCAGCTCGGCAACCTCATCGTGTTCTACGACCACAACCAGATCTCGATCGAAGACGACACCAACATTGCGCTGTGCGAGGACACCGCCGCCCGCTACCGGGCCTACGGCTGGCACGTACAAGAGGTCGAAGGCGGCGAGAACGTTGTCGGCATTGAGGAAGCCATCGCCAACGCGAAAGCCGCCACCGACCGGCCGTCGTTCATCTCGCTGCGCACCATCATCGGTTATCCCGCGCCGACCTTGATGAACACCGGCAAGGCGCACGGTGCGGCTCTCGGCGACGACGAGGTGGCGGCCACTAAGCGAATCCTTGGGTTCGATCCCCACAAGACCTTTGAGGTCCGCGAGGACGTCATTACCCACACCCGCGGACTAGTGGCCCGCGGCAAACAAGCCCACGAACGCTGGCAACTGGAATTCGACGCGTGGGCGCAGCGCGAGCCCGAGCGCAAGGCACTGTTGGATCGGTTGCTCGCCCAGCAGCTGCCCGACGGCTGGGACGCTGACCTGCCGCACTGGGAGCCGGGGTCCAAGGGGTTGGCCACCCGCGCCGCGTCTGGTGCGGTGCTATCCGCGGTAGGACCGAAGCTGCCGGAGTTGTGGGGCGGGTCGGCCGATCTAGCAGGCAGCAACAACACCACCATGAAAGACGCCGATTCCTTTGGGCCGCCGTCGATTTCGACCGACGAATATACCGCCCACTGGTATGGCCGCACCTTGCATTTCGGTGTTCGCGAACATGCGATGGGCGCCATCCTGTCCGGCATCGTGCTGCACGGCCCCACCCGCGCCTACGGTGGCACCTTCCTGCAGTTCTCCGACTACATGCGCCCGTCGGTGCGGCTGGCGTCGTTGATGGATATCGACACGATCTACGTGTGGACGCACGATTCGATCGGACTCGGCGAGGACGGCCCCACCCATCAGCCCATCGAACACCTCGCGGCGTTGCGTGCGATCCCTCGACTGTCGGTGGTCCGTCCCGCCGATGCCAACGAGACGGCATACGCCTGGCGCACGATCTTGGCACGCGGCGCCGGCAGCGGTCCGGTTGGGCTGATCCTGACCCGCCAAGGTGTGCCGGTGCTGGAAGGCACCAACCCCGAAGGCGTCGCCCGAGGCGGCTACATCCTCGGCGACGAGGACGGCGGCCCCGAAGCTGAGGAACCCGACGTTATTTTGATCGCCACCGGCTCCGAGGTCCAACTCGCCGTCGCGGCGCAGAAGTTGTTGGCGGACAAAGACATCATCGCGCGGGTGGTGTCGATGCCGTGTGTGGAATGGTTCGAGTCCCAGCCATACGAGTATCGCGACAGCGTGTTACCCCCGTCGGTGTCGGCCCGAGTGGCCGTCGAAGCCGGCGTCGCGCAGTGCTGGCACAAGCTGGTCGGCGATACCGGCAAGATCGTATCCATCGAGCATTACGGCGAATCCGCGGATTACCAGACTTTGTTCCGTGAGTACGGCTTCACGCCGGAGGCCGTGGTTGCCGCAGCGGAACAGGTAGTGGACAACTGAGAAAGGGCGATCGGAGATGACTTCACAAACTCAGAACCCCAACCTCGCCGCATTGAGTGCTGCCGGCGTGTCCGTCTGGTTGGACGACTTGTCGCGAGACCGGTTGCAGTCGGGCAACCTGCAGGAGCTGATTGATACCAAGAGCGTCGTTGGCGTGACCACCAACCCGTCCATCTTCCAGAAGGCATTCGCAGACGGCCACGCCTACGACGCCCAGATCGCCGAGCTGGCCGAGCGCGGCGCCGACGTGGATGCCACCGTCCGCACCGTCACCACCGACGACGTGCGTAACGCATGCGACGTGTTAGCGCGTGAGTGGGAGGCTTCCCACGGAAAAGATGGCCGGGTCTCGATCGAAGTCGATCCCCGTCTAGCGCATGACACCGACAAGACCATCGCGCAGGCCGTCGAGCTATGGAAAATCGTCGACCGCCCAAACTTGTTCATCAAGATCCCGGCGACCAAGGCTGGACTACCGGCGATCACCGCCGTTCTAGCGGAAGGGATTTCGGTTAACGTCACACTGATCTTCTCCGTGCAGCGGCATCGCGAGGTGATTGACGCCTACCTGGCCGGGATCGAAAAAGCCGCCAAAGCTGGACACGACCTGTCCAAGATCATCTCGGTGGCATCGTTTTTCGTCTCCCGCGTGGACACCGAAGTCGACAAGCGACTGGAAGAACTTGGTTCCGAGCAGGCGCTCGCGCTGCGCGGCCAGGCCGGAGTCGCCAACGCCCGATTGGCCTACGCGGCCTACCAGCAGGCCTTCGAAGGCGGCCAGCGCTACCAGGCACTCATGGCCCACGGCGCCCGGGTCCAGCGCCCGCTGTGGGCGTCGACCGGTGTCAAGAACCCCGATTACGCCGACACCCTGTACGTCACCGAATTGGTCGCTCCAAACACAGTAAATACCATGCCGGAGAAGACGATTGATGCCGTCGCTGATCACGGTGTGATCCGCGGTGACACGATCAGCGGCACCGCTTCGGCCGCCCAAAAGGTGTTCGACTCGCTAGCGGCGGTCGGGATCGATCTGACCGATGTGTTCGCTGTACTAGAACATGAAGGCGTGCAGAAGTTTGTGGAATCCTGGAACGAGCTGCTCAAGGAGACTCAGGCGCAGCTGGACTCCGTAGCCAAATGAGCCCAGCCGCCGCACGCACCTCCACCGCCGCGCAGTGGCAGAACCCGTTACGGGACAAGGAGGATAAGCGGCTACCCAGAATCGCCGGCCCGTGCGCGATGGTGATTTTCGGGGTCACCGGTGACCTGGCCCGCAAGAAAGTGATGCCGGCGGTCTACGATCTGGCCAACCGGGGCCTGTTACCACCCACGTTTTCCATGGTGGGCTTCGCCCGCCGAGATTGGAGCACCCAGGATTTCGGCGACGTCGTCTACAACGCTGTCAAGGAGCACTGCCGGACGCCATTTCGGCAGGCGAACTGGGACAGGCTAGCCGAGGGATTCCGGTTTGTATCAGGCTCTTTCGACGACGACGATGCTTTCGCTCGGCTCGCAGAGACCCTGGACAAGCTGGACGCCGAACGCAGCACCGGCGGCAATCACGCGTTCTACCTGGCGATCCCGCCCAAATCTTTCCCGGTGGTCTGCGACCAGCTGCATAAGTCCGGATTGGCCCGCCCACAAAACGGCAGCTGGAGCCGGGTTGTTATCGAGAAACCGTTCGGCCACGATCTGGACAGTGCACGCGACCTGAACAGGTCGGTCAATGCAGTCTTCCCGGAGGAAGCTGTTTTCCGCATCGACCATTACCTGGGCAAAGAGACGGTGCAGAACATCTTGGCGCTTCGGTTCGCCAATCAACTGTGGGATCCGATCTGGAACGCGCACTACGTCGACCACGTGCAGGTCACCATGGCCGAAGACATCGGACTTGGTGGCCGGGCCGGTTACTACGACGGCATCGGTGCGGCCCGTGATGTCATCCAGAACCATCTGATGCAACTGCTGGCGTTGACCGCGATGGAAGAGCCGGTCAGCTTCAATCCGGCTGCGTTGCAGGCGGAGAAGATCAAGGTGCTGTCGGCGACGCATCTCGCCGAGCCGTTCGACGAGACCACCAGTCGCGGCCAATACGCCGCCGGCTGGCAAGGCGGCGAAAAAGTGGTCGGGCTGCTCGACGAGGACGGGTTCGCCACGGACTCCAACACCGAGACCTTCGCCGCCATCACGCTCGAGGTTGCCACCCGGCGCTGGGCCGGCGTGCCGTTCTACCTGCGAACCGGGAAACGACTAGGCCGCAGGGTGACCGAAATCGCTCTGGTCTTCAAACGCGCGCCGCATCTCCCTTTCGACGCCACCATGACCGACGAGCTCGGCGCCAACGCTTTGGTCATCCGCGTACAGCCCGACGAAGGGATCACCTTGCGGTTCGGTTCCAAAGTCCCGGGCAGCGCAATGGAAGTCCGCGACGTCAACATGGACTTTTCCTACGGCTCGGCGTTCGCCGAGGATTCGCCAGAGGCCTACGAGCGACTGATCCTTGATGTGTTGCTCGGCGAGCCGTCCCTGTTTCCGGTCAATGCGGAGGTCGAATTAGCTTGGGAAATACTTGACCCAGCCCTCGCCTATTGGGCGACACACGGCAAGCCCGATCCGTACGAGGCCGGAACCTGGGGTCCGGAATCATCCTTCGAGATGCTGCAGCGCACCGGCCGGGAATGGCGGCGGCCATGATCCGCGCCAGCGACGATATGGCGCGTAGCGACAAAATCGGCGAGGAGGAGCGGCGCAAATGATCCGCGCCAGCGACGATGCAGAGCGAAGCGATGAGGAGGAGCGGCGCAAATGATCGTTGATTTGCCCGACACCACCACCACGGCGGTCAATAAGAAACTCGACGAGCTCCGCGAAAGGATCGGCGCCGTCACGATGGGTCGAGTGCTTACGCTGATCATCGCGCCGGACAGCGACGCCGTGCTCGAGGAATCTATCGAAGCCGCCAATGGGGCCAGCCACGAGCATCCCAGCCGGATCATCGTCGCGATGAGAGGCAATCCGTACGCCGATAAAGCGCGCCTGGATGCGCAACTGCGGGTGGGCGCCGACACCGGCGCCGGGGAGGTGGTGGTGCTGCGACTGTCCGGACCTCTCTCCGGGCACGCCCACAGCGTCGTCATCCCGTTCCTGCTCCCCGACATCCCGGTGGTGGCCTGGTGGCCGGACATCGCCCCGGCGGTGCCCGCCCAAGACCCGCTGGGCAAGTTGGCAATTCGGCGGATCACCGACGCCACCAACGGTATCGACCCGCTGTCGGCCATCAAGAGCCGGCTACCCGGTTACACCGCCGGCGACACCGACCTGGCGTGGGCCCGAATCACCTATTGGCGCGCTCTGCTGACCTCCGCGGTCGACCTGCCACCCCACGAGCCGATCGAGTCGGCACTGGTTTCCGGCTTAAAGACCGAACCAGCGCTCGACGTTCTGGCCGGCTGGTTGGCCAGCCGGATCGCCGGACCGGTGCGCCGAGCAGTCGGCGATCTGAAAGTAGAGCTAGTACGCAATAGCGAAACCATCGTCTTAAGCCGACCCCAGACTGGGGTGACCGCCACCCTGAGCCGGACGGCGAAGCCAGACGCACTAGTTCCCTTGGCACGCAGGGAAACCGGCGAGTGCCTGGCCGAAGATCTGCGACGGCTGGATCCCGACGAGATCTACTTCGAAGCCCTCGAAGGCATTAAGAAGGTGCAGTACTTGTGAGCGCCAGCGTAGAGATCTTTCCAGACAGCGAGACCATGATCGGGGCCGCCGGCAAACGACTTGCCGACACCATCCGGTCCGCCGTTGCGGCCAGGGAAAGAGCACTGATCGTGCTGACCGGTGGCGGCAGCGGCATTGGACTGCTGCGGGATTTAGCCATACGTGGACGGCAGATCGACTGGTCTAGGGTGCACCTGTTCTGGGGCGACGAACGCTACGTCCCCGAAGACGACGACGAGCGCAACGAGAAGCAGGCACGTGTGGCGTTGCTCGACCACATCGCCATCCCGCCCAGCCAGGTGCACCCGATGCCCGCAGGCGGTGGTGAATTCGGCGACGATCTAGAAGCAGCGGCACTGGCTTACGAACAGCTGCTGGCCGCCAACGCCGCACCCGGTGATCCCACCCCGAATTTTGATGTGCACCTGCTGGGCATGGGACCCGAGGGCCACATCAACTCGCTGTTCCCCGATACCACAGCCGTGCGCGAGACCAGTCGTATGGTGGTCGGGGTCGGGGACTCTCCGAAACCGCCGCCAGAACGAATCACCTTGACACTTCCCGCTATTCAGCGTTCCCGCGAGGTCTGGCTGCTGGTGTCCGGGGCGGCGAAGGCCGACGCGGTGGCGGCCGCCATAGGTGGGGCTCCCCCTGCCTCGATACCGGCCGCCGGAGCTGTTGGGCTGGAGACCACGCTCTGGCTGCTAGACGAGCAAGCCGCAGCCAAGCTGCCTGGCTAGCGGCGTCATAATGGCCCTCATGGCAGACAGAACCGTGCGCAGTGGGCCCGAGCGACGGTGGATCAGGACTCTGCCCCAAGCCGCACTGAACGCCGACCGGACGGTTGGACAGGTCGAAGACGTCCTCGATGGGCTGGGCAAAACGCTGAACGAACTAAACAGCTCGCTGCCGCGGTTGAACGGCACGGTCGAACGCTTCGAGGGCACCGCGGTGTGCTAGACCGGCTGCGGAATCGGACCGTGCAGTAGCCTCGGCCGGCTATCGGCCGCTGTTACCCGCTGTTACGTAGCGCGCTGGCCAATCCGTTCATCGTCAAAAGGATGCCACGCTGCACCAGTTCGTCGTCGTCGCCTGAACGGTAGCGGCGCAACAGCTCCACCTGAAGGTGGTTTAGGGGTTCCAGATACGGGAAGCGGTTGAACACCGAGCGCGCCAGCGCCGGGTTGTCGGCAAGCAGATCGTCTTGACCCGTGATGAGTTTGTGCATGGCAATGGTTCGCTGGTGCTCGTCGACGATCTTGTCAAACACCCTGCGCCGCAAGGCTTCGTCGGCCACCAACTCGGCGTAGCGGGCCGCCAGGCCCAGGTCACTTTTGGCCAGTACCTGCGCCATGTTCGACAGCACACTGCGAAAGAACGGCCATCGCTGATACAGGTCGTGCAGTATTTCTGCCCGCTGTGATTCGCTTTCGGGTCCAGCCGCAATCCACTGCTGAAACGCCGAGCCGGTGCCATACCAGCCGGGCAGCATGACCCGCGACTGGCTCCACGCCAGCACCCACGGGATGGCACGCAGATCCGCGATCGACGCGGTGGGCTTGCGTGATGTCGGCCGGCTGCCAATGTTCAACGACCCGATCTCACTGACCGGCGTGGAAGCCTGGAAGTAATCAACGAAACCCGGTGTGCTGACTAATTCGGTGTAGGCGCGCCGCGCAAGGGTGGCCACCTCATCGAGTACGGCGTAAGCGGGTTCAGCCGCATCGCCAAGGCCTTCAACATCTAGTAGCGTCGATTCCAGGGTCGCGGCCACCAAGCTCTCCAGATTGCGTCGCGCCATCTGCGGTTCGGCGTACTTGGCGGCGATGACCTCGCCCTGCTCGGTGAGACGCAGCGAACCGTTCACCGCCCCCGGGGGTTGCGCCAGAATGGCTTGATAGCTGGGGCCGCCACCGCGTCCGACGGTGCCGCCGCGACCATGGAAGAGCCGCAACCGGATTCCGGTTTTGCGGGCCACGTCGACCAGGGCGAGCTCGGCGCGGTAGACCGCCCAGTTGGCGGTCAGATAGCCACCGTCTTTGTTGGAATCGGAGTAGCCGAGCATCACTTCCTGCCAGTCACCGCGAGCGGCCACCAGCGCTCGATATAGCGGAAGTTCGAGCATCGCGTGCAGAATGACCGCCCCGTTGTGCAGATCGTCGATCGTCTCGAACAGCGGCGAGATGCCCACTGGGCAGTACGGCTGCGGCCCGGAGGCGTCCCACAGACCCGCCTCCTTCAGCAGGATCGCGGCCTCCAAAACGTCCGACACCGACTGGCACATCGAGATGATGTAGTTAGACACCGCGGCCTGCCCATAGATCTTGACGGCGTGGGCGGCGGCCGCAAGGATAGCCAGCTCGCCGCGCGCCAGCTCGGACAATTGCGCGCGGTCCCCGACTAGCGGGCGGCGGATGCCGAGTTCGCCCGCCAGCAGCTCGACTCGTTGGTCTTCGGGCAACGAACGATAGTCCGGATGCACCCCGGCCCACGCCAACAACTCGGCGACCACCTGTTCGTGCACGTCGGAGTTTTGCCGCAGATCCAGGCCGCACAAGTGAAACCCGAAGACTCCGACGCCTTCCCGCAACAGTGCCAGCCGATCGTCGGCTAATAGTGCGGCGCCGTGCGTGCGCAGGGAGGCCTCGATGGTGTCCAGATCGGCCCGCAGTTCGGCTGGCACCGAATACGGTGGCAAACCCAGGTCAAGCTGGTCAGGTGGCTGCCGATCCAGGATGTCGGCGGCGGTCGCAGACAACCGACCGCGGATCACCCGCAATGCTCGCCGGTATGGCTCGTCGGCCCGGGCCGCGTCCTGACAGCCAGCGGCCAGCGCGGCCAGCTCGGGGGTGACGGTGATCAGTCGCGCCGACATCGACAGCTCCTGCTCGAGGTGCGTGAGTTCGGCCAAATAGTGCGCCACCGCGGTGTAGGCGGCGCTGCCGGTCGCGCGCCGCACCACGTCGGCGGTCACGTTCGGGTTTCCGTCCCGGTCACCGCCTATCCAGGAGCCGGGTTGCAGAAGTGGGTCGGAAAGCAGCTCGGCGTCGGGCCACCGAGCACGCAACGCGTTGCGCACCTCGGAATTCACCTGCGGGATCACCTGGAAAAGCGCGGCGGGGTAATACCGCAGCCCGACGTCGATCTCGTCGGTGATCTGCAGCCGCGACAACCGGATCAGCGCCGTCTGCCACAGCGTAAGAACTTGACGGCGCAATTCACGTTCAATGCTGCGGCCATCGTCGGTTTCGGTGTGTCCCTCCGCATGCAGCCGCATCAACTCGGTGATCCGGTGTTGGGTGACGAAGACGGTGCGCCGACGGGTCTCGGTGGGGTGCGCGGTGATCACCGGCGAGACCACAGCGCCCATCAGGGCATCTGCCACGGTGGCCGAATCCAGCTCTGCCAGATCAAGTTTCGCGTAGGTGGCCGCTAAGCTGCTGTCCTGTGGCGGCTCGCCAGCGTCGGCGTGGATGTGGCGCCGACGCTCCCGGTGGATATCTTCAGCAACGTTGGCCAGCAGTGCGAAATGGCTGAACGCCCGGATGATCGGGATGGCCAGGTGAATGTCGAGAGCAGAGAACATGCGCGCCAGCTCGGCCCGATCGATCTCAGAACGCCGCACCCGGAACGACTCCACCCGGGCTCGTTCGACGAGGTCGAATACCTCGTCGCCGTTCTGCTCCCGCACGGTGTCACCGAGGATGCTGCCCAATAGTCTGATGTCGGCACGCATTGGCTCGGTCGCCTCGCGACCGAGCCGAGTCCGCTGGACCGCGCCGATCGGTTCCAGCACGGCATCGGAAACCTCAACCATGCGTCTGGGTATCGACTTGGGCAGCCGCGCTACCGGTATTTGATGAGCAGGGCTACACCGATGATGGATACCAGCCAGATACCGGTGATGAACAGCGTCAACCGGTCCAGGTTCTTCTCCACCACCGTCGACCCGGACAGGCTGGATTGCACGCCACCGCCGAACAGCGTCGACAGGCCGCCACCCTTCGCACGGTGCAACAGCACCAGCAACACCACGAGGATGCTGGTGACCACCAGGGTGATCTGCAGGGCCAACTCCATGGCCGACAGACTACCGTCTCTAGGGGGTTTGAGCCTCGAGGGGTGTCATAACCCTCAGCGCATACCGCCCACCGCTTTGTCACAGTTGATCGTCACCACGGTGTCGCGGAGCGCAGAGACGAACCCGAGCACATTGCACGGGATGCTTAATTGCCCATCACGACCTATCAATGGGGATAACGGCGCTAGCAGGCCGGTGACGTACTATCTGCACAATCGCACATTACATTGGCGCACAACACAACTCGCTGCCCAAAGTGTAGCCGTTTGGCGTGATCCAGGCCGATCGCGCGCGGCGCCTGTCGAAGATCGCTACAACAGTCTTGCAGTCAGGGGGCTGGGCCGGCTGGCGGGGTGGTGCGGGCGTGATGATTTTGTCGGCGTTCGGTGGCGATGCGGTGGGCCCGGTCTTGCGCACGGGTACGGCGCCGTTTGGGCATCATCGCGGTCCGGTCGCCGCAATACTGTGGCAGCGGGTCGGCTTCGGGCGCCGGCATACCGCCAGTGGACCGACACAAACTCGGAAACAGCAGCGCACTGCCCGGGGTGGTCACATAGGTACACCCCGATGGTGAAGTCAAAATCAGCGTCCCGTCCGGCAACTGCTGCTCACGCCAGCCCCAGAACGTCTTCACCAGGTGATGAGTGCGGCAATAGCACTTCAAGTTCGACGCATGCGTCGGCCCGCCCGCAGCGTAGGGAATCGTATGATCCAGGTCGCAATCGATGGCCGGGCGATCACAGCCAGGCCAGCGACACGTCAAATCCCGACAACGCACAAAATCCGCCAACGCCGCCGAGGGCACATACCCCGGCTCAGGCGCCGCATCAGCCGGGTGAACCAACGCCACCAACCTGGCCGACTTGGCCAACTCCGCAACCACCTCAGGCGCGATAAGCCCATCAGCACCCACCTGGGAAGCCGGCGCCAAGCCACCACCGTCGATCGTGGCCTGCTCGGCAATCACATGAATCACCACCGACGTTGCCGCCCGCCGCTTACCGGCCACACAGTCGCGCCGCCCACACCGACACCCCAACCGATCAGCACCAGCCGCCAACGCCCCCACCGCATCAGCGCGACGCTGCTCACGACTACGCGGATCATGCTCACACACCGTGGCCGCCAACGCAGTCAACCGTGTATCGAGAGCCTGCGCATCCGGAGTCAACAAACTGCCATGAATCTCCGAGACCCCGTCGGCGCACTCCCCGATCCAGATCTCGCGGTCAACCCGCCGCTGCGTACGCCGCCGCACCGCATCCGCATCGGCCTTGGCCACGATCTTGTCGACCTGGCCAGCCAGCCGGCCCCGCGTCATCGACGGCCACCGCACCACCTTGACAGCCAACAGCCCATCCACCGCCGCCACCTTCGGCAACCGCTCCCGCATCGCCCGCGCATACCGCAACCGGCTCGCCGCCAACCCCTGACTGACCCGCAACGCCGCGGCCACCTCAGCAGCCACCGCCGCCATAGTGTCAATCGCCCACGCCTCGGTCTCCGCACAACGCGCCAACCGATAACCAAACAAATCACCAATCGCCACCAACTGCGCCGCCGCCGCCCGATTCTCCGCCCGCGACCATGAACAAATCCGATCCACCAACACCGCAGACTCCGACGTCATCGACGGATAACGTCGCTCGAACAGCTCATCAAACCGGGCCACCACCTGCTGATCGAACATACATTCGATCATGCCACAATCCACTCGCGTTATCCACAACGCATCCTGTTGTTGAGGAGTTAGGTGGTGTCATGTCGAAGTCAAGACGGTCGAAAGTGGCACCATCCGCCCCCACCAAGCCCTAGCCGACCACACCCCCAAACAGGCCTACCTCGACAACAAGAGCCCACAAAACCTGCCAACTTCTTGACTCAAGACAACAGCCGTCCGACACTGACACCGAAACCGCGACCCACCCCGGTCCTGACCCAGCGTGAGATCAATCGAATGACAGCCCCAAGGCTTCCTAGGAAAGGGGCCCCCCGGCGGCGATCGCCGCGAGAGTCGCGAATTGCTCCCCATCCAGCGACGCTCCGCCGACCAGGCCGCCATCGACGTCTTGCTGGGCGACGATATCGCCGATGTTTTTGGCGTTCACCGAGCCGCCGTACAGCACCCGAACGGTTTCGGCAATCCCCGATGAGGCTAGCGACGCCAACTCTTTTCGGATCGCCGCGCACACCTCTTGGGCGTCGGCCGCGCTGGCCACCCGCCCGGTGCCGATCGCCCAGACCGGTTCGTAGGCGATGACGACGTTGCCGATCTGTTTGGGCGACAGCCCGGCCAGCGAGCCGCGTAGCTGGTTCTGGCAGTGGCTGACGTGTTCGCCCGCCTCTCGGATCTCGAGGTGCTCACCGATGCACACGATCGGGGTCAGGCTGTTCTTGAGCGCCGCGGCCGTTTTCGCGGCCACCAGCGCGTCATCCTCGTCGTGGTAGGTGCGCCGCTCGGAGTGCCCCACCACCACGAAGCTGCAGCCCAGCTTGGCCAAGAAGGCCCCGCTGATGTCGCCGGTGTAGGCGCCCGGGTCATGTTGCGAAAGGTCCTGGGCGCCATAGGTCAACCGCAGCTTGTCGCCATCGACCAGGGTTTGCACGCTGCGCAGGTCAGTGAACGGCGGGAGGACTGTGACGTCAACCTTGTCGTAGTACTTGTCCGGCAATGAAAACGCGATCTTTTGCACCAGCGCGATCGCCTCGAAGTGATTGAGGTTCATCTTCCAGTTGCCGGCGATGAGCGGCTTGCGGCTCACGAGTCTCCGCCTCCCTTGCTTTGACCAGGCTGGGGCTCGCCAAGTACCTCGATCCCGGGTAGCGTCTTGCCTTCAAGGTATTCCAACGATGCGCCGCCGCCGGTGGAGATGTGCGAGACGCTGCCCTCAGGGAGGCCGAGCACCCGCATCGCGGCCGCGGAGTCGCCGCCGCCGACCACACTGAACGCGCCCTTGCCGGTCGCGGCAACGATCGCTTCAGCGACACCTCTGGTGCCCGCGGCGTACGCCGGGAATTCGAACACGCCCATCGGTCCGTTCCAGAAGATGGTCGAGGCGTTGGATAACAACGCAGCAAACCGCTTGACCGATCCCGGCCCGATATCCAGGCCCATCAATCCATCTGGGATAGCGTCGGCGGCGACGGTCTGCGGCGGCGAATCGGCGGCGAACTTCTCTGTCACCACAATGTCCATGGGCAGCCGAAGCACATCAGCGTAGGTGTCCAGCAGCCTACGGCAGGTCTCGATCATCTCGGTTTCCAACAGAGATCTGCCGACCGGAAATCCCTGTGCAGCAAGGAATGTGAAGCACATGCCTCCTCCGATTACGATGCTGTCAGCTTTTGTCGCCAGCGACTCGATGACGCCGAGCTTGTCGGATACCTTCGACCCGCCGAGCACCACTGCGTAGGGGCGTTTGGTCGAGCTGGTCAATTGCTCGAGCACCCTTATCTCGTCGGCGACCAGCGTGCCGGCGTAGTGCGGCAACAGCGTGGCGACGTCATACACCGAAGCCTGTCTGCGATGCACCACACCGAATCCGTCCGAAACGAAAGCGCCTCCCGGCCAGACCAACTCGGCCAGCTTCTTAGCCAGTGCAAGGCGCTGCGCGTCATCCTTACTGGTCTCGCGTGCATCGAAGCGAATATTATCCAGCAGCAGGATGTCGCCGTCGGTCAACCCCTCCGCACGGGCCAAGGCGTCACTGCCGACCACATCACCGGCCAACTGAACGTGCTGGCCCAGCTGCTCGCCGAGCGCCGCGGCGACCGGCGCCAACGACAGCTTTGGGTCTGGTCCTCCCTTGGGACGACCCAGGTGTGCGGCAACCACCACCTTGGCGCCGGCTTCGAGCAGCGCTTTCAAGGTAGGCACCGACGCGGTGACCCGACCGAGGTCGGTGATGGCGCCGTCATCATCTAGCGGGACATTCAGATCGCAGCGCACCAGCACGCCGCGACCCGAAACACCTTCCGCAAGAAGGTCTTTGAGATTAGGAATGTTCACGGCTAAAGCGACTTGCCGACCAGTGCAATCAGATCAACCAGACGGTTGGAGTAGCCCCACTCGTTGTCGTACCAAGACACCACCTTGGCCTGGTTGTCGATCACTTTGGTGAGGCCGGAGTCGAAGATCGAACTGTGTGGGTCGGTGACGATGTCGCTGGAGACGATCGGGGCATCGTAGTACTTCAGGATGCCTTTGAGCCGGCCCTCGGCGGCGGCCTTGAACGCTGCGTTGATCTCGTCGGCGCTGGCGGATTTGGACAAGTCGGCGGTCAGGTCGGTAACCGAGCCGGTGGGGATCGGCACCCGCAGCGCGTAGCCGTCAAGCTTGCCCTTGAGCTCGGGCATCACCAGGCCAATCGCCTTAGCCGCACCGGTGGAGGTCGGCACGATGTTCAGCGCGGCAGCGCGGGCGCGACGCAGGTCCGAGTGCGGACCATCCTGCAGGTTCTGGTCCTGGGTGTAGGCGTGGACGGTGGTCATTAAACCCTTGACGATGCCGAACTCGTCGTGCAGCACTTTAGCCAGCGGCGCAAGGCAGTTCGTCGTGCACGAGGCATTGGAGATGATGTTCTGACTGCCGTCGTACTTGTCGTCGTTGACCCCGAGCACGATGGTGATATCGGGATCGGTGGCAGGTGCCGAAATGATCACTTTCTTGGCGCCGGCTTCCAGGTGCCCTTTGGCCTTGGCCGCGTTGGTGAACAAGCCGGTCGATTCGACGACGACGTCGACGCCGAGGTCACGCCACGGCAGCGCCGTCGGACCTTCTCGGACCGCAAGCGCCTTGATTTTCGCGGGGCCGACCACGATCGTGTCCTCTCCCTCGAGGCTAACGTCGTGCGGCAGCCGGCCCAGGATGGAGTCGAATTTGAGCAGGTGCGCCAGCGTGCTGTTGTCGGTGATGTCGTTGACGGCGACCACCTGCACGTCGGCGATACCTTGCTCCTGCTGGGCCAATAAGGCCCGGTAGAAGTTGCGTCCGATTCGGCCGAAGCCGTTAATGCCCACGCGGACGGTCACTGCTCTCTCTCCCTTGTCGTCTTCACTCGGCTGATGAACCGCTCGCCGCCAGCCTAGATCAGTAGCAGCCAACCGCTACCGGGCTGGTTAGGGGTGAGCGGCGTTCTCGACGGTTAGCCCAAGTTATGGACAGCTTCTCCCCCAGGTTGCTGAAGTCGCTACCAAAACTTGACCGAGACTTGACCGAGCTACTGGCGCGTGCTTCCCCCGCTCAGGCGGCATGCGCTCCTACGATCGCCACCATCAACGACATTTGGTCATCTCACAGGTGATGGGAACAATGCGCGCGATAGTTCGATGTGTTCTTGTGGTGATCGGGATTGCGGCGGCGGTGGTCGCAGGACCGGTGGGTGCGAGCCTGGCGGCGGTGAACCAGTCGTCTGGCTTGGCCATCACGTCGGTTCTCCCGACGCGGGGCGCGGTGGTGGGCGTCGCGCACCCCGTAGTGGTGACGTTCGGCGCGCCCGTCACTAACCGGAAGGCGGCCGAACGTGCCATTGAAGTGCACTCGGCGCCCGCAATGACTGGCAAGTTCGACTGGCTTGACAGCACCGTTGTGCAGTGGGTCCCCGACCGCTACTGGCCAGCGCACAGCACGATCGCACTCTCGGTGGGCGGCCTGTCCACCAACTTCAAAACGGGTCCTGCCGTCGTCGGTGTTGCCGACATCTCGGATCACACGTTCACGGTGACGATCGACGGAGTCGAGGCGGAGACACCACCCCCACTGCCTACGCCCCACCACCGACCCCACTGGGGAGAAGAAGGGGTGATGCCGGCCTCCATGGGTAAGGCGGAATTCCCGACGCCTGCCGGCAACTACACCGTCATGTCCAAGAACCGCTCGGTGATTATGGATTCGAGCAGTGTCGGCATACCCGTCGACGATCCCGAGGGTTACCGGCTCTCGGTGGATTACGCCGTCCGTATCAGCAGCCGTGGCCTCTACGTCCATTCGGCTCCGTGGGCGGTGCAGTCAATGGGGTTTGATAACACCAGCCACGGTTGCATCAGCCTGAGCCCCGCCGACGCAGAGTGGTACTACGACACGGTTAACATTGGTGACCCGGTAATCGTGAAGGAATAACGGTCGTCAACCCGCTTTTGTCTAGGACGCGGTAACGGAAAGCTGATTAGAATTCGGCGCCATTGTCTGGGTGGATGATCTGCACAGGACGGGCAGTCGTTCAAGCACGTAGTGAACTGGATTTGCGGTTTTCTGTTGCAGCGTCGATAGCTGCGCAGCACCCGTAATCGGGTGTAGTCGCCGATCGCAGCGAATCGGTAGCACGTGTTTCTCGTGGCATTCCACCGATCGTCATGCCGCTTGCGGCTGGCGGCGCCGGTTGGCCGCTTCGGAGCGGCCCAACCGGATCTTTGAGACGGTCAAAGCGGTGGTAGCCGTGACCGGAGTTCTAGCCGCTAAGACGCGTCGGGCCTTGGATTCCACGGTGCTTGAGGACGCAGTGGCCCCCCAGGACGCCATGACCCAGCTGATCGGCGCGATCCGGCGGGTGCGCCGCGAGGTGCCGGGAGCGGCCGTCGGGCTGAAATTGCTTGCTGAAGAACCGCATTCGCTGACCGCCCTGGCTGACGCTGCCTAAGGATCCGGCGAATTCCGCGCCGAACTGGCCGCCCGCGGGCATACCGACCGGGTCGATCCCCCACAGGCTCGCCGCCCGTTCGACGGCGGGTTCGGCGTCGACGATTTCACCGTCAACCACCACAAGCGCACCGCGACATCGCAAATGAAACTCATCCTATCGGTCGCGCGACGGCATGTGCAATGAAATCTGTTGATACACGGCATGATTCGCGATGATAGGAGCGCACACCTTGAGCCGAGACTGGAAAATTCGTGCACACCCCGCCCGACGACCGCGCAACACTAACACCCGAATCCGCGGCACCAGTGCGCACTAGCTTGTGAAAAGTCGGGTGAGAAGACCCTTCCCGACGATGTCGACGTGGGTAGCCGTCCGAGGTCTGGCGCGGCCGGCGAGTCGGAACTACCTGACCGGTGGTGCTGCCTCCCCACAACACGGAAGCGGCTCGGCAGCCGCAGCATCCGCCGGAGCAGGCGCAGCCACCGGCGCCGCTGCAGGAGGTGCCTCGACGCTGGCGGGCGGACCGGGCAGCACCACGAAACCAGACAAAGCCGCCTGCGGCGGAGCAGTCGGCCTGCCCTTACCCGCCAAAATCCCACTCCCCAAAGCCGCCGGATCCTCAGCGAGCAGCGGTCCCATCGCCGGAGCCCCAGCCGGCACCACCGGAGGAAACCCGCCAGGCGGCACCACCGGAGGAAACCCACCAGGCGGTACCACTGGGGGGAACCCACCAGGAGGTACCACTGGGGGGAACCCACCCGGCACCAGCGGTACAGGAGGCACGGCCCCTGCTACCGGACCAGGCAGGACCGCCGGAACGGCTGCCGGTGCAGCACCCAGGCCGGACATCTGCTCAATGCAAGTGGGGCCGCCCGTTGGCATTGGCAGCGGTGCAGCTGCTGCGCCGGGACTGAACGCCAACGCAGCCCCGCACAACCCGGCGCTGACAAGTATTGCGGTGTTGAATCGATCAAAGATCTTCAACGCTAACTCCCTTATTTGTGTCCCTTTTTCGTACTCAAGATGTCTCCGCCAATCGGGCCACCAGCACCGTATCGCTTGTCCCGAAACCTTGCCTAGGTAGACGATGAATTGGTTGTCGAACCGATGTAGAACAATTGCAGAACCGATGTGGGATACGAACCACGCCGTGACCGTGTCTTTTCCAAATGATGACCGATGGCGTGGTTTGACGTGCCCAACCGTGGGCCCAACCTTGACCAACTGCCGTCGTCATCACCTACCGGAAGCGCTGTGTTGAGTTGTGACGTGGACGGGGAACTCGTCACCGGGCTCAGGCCACGGCTGGCGGGTCAGCATGTCCGCGACCTCGACGTAGCCCGCCTCGATCACCCCGATCTTGGCGTCGAGGATGCGGTACCACTGCTTTTGGATATGGATCGGTTGGCCTTCGAGGACGATGACACGAACGTCACCTTCGTCGAAGCTGCACCGCCGCTGCACCGCAGCCAGCAGCTGCTCGTTGTGCAGGTGACCTTCACCGAAATTCCAGCCGACAAGCGGCCCTGCAACTATCTCGCCCTCGCGAACGCGGTAGTCGGCTTCGTTGTCTATTGCCCGGGACAGCAGCCCGTTGAGCGCCCGGCCATGCGTGTGCATCGCCCGGAACGCCGCCACCTTGTCCGACATCACTTCGGCCGTCGCCGCCCCGTACAGCTTGGCCAGCTGATTGGCAACGAGCGCAGAGCTTTTGACGATATTCTCCTCTAGCCTTTCTTCGGCACCAGCGCGGAAGCACCACAAACTGGTGGCCCAGTTGCCGGCGTAGTAGCGCATGGCGGGCAGGAACGAAATCTTTTCCGGGAATAGGTTCCCCGCGATCACGACGGCCACCGCGGCGATCACGAGGGCCAGCAGCAGCGGTGATCGAAGGTCGGTGGCACGAATGGAGCCATAGTGCCCGAAGAGATAGAACAGCGAAAAGATAAAGAACACGTTCCACTCCAATGGAACTCCCATCGGGAGGTTGGACAGGATGTTGAGGTGGAAGACCACCATGAACCCGATAAGGAACCATCGCCACGGTTCACCACCGGCGACCAGGACCAGAATCCCCGGAACCAGAAATTCTGCAGTGGTGCCGCCGACATGGGCCATCAACTTCGGTAACCGGGAGGGGCGCAGGTCGTTGACCGGGTCGATATAGAGCATGTGCTTGATCGGGTTGAACAGCTGGCTTCGCAGCAGCGCATTGTTGCTCGTCATCACTGCGACCACGTACGGGAAGTGGTGATTCACCTTCGAAGTCGCCGCTCCCCACCACAACGCAAGCATGATGAGCTTGAAAGCTGCGATCTGGTCGGTGAATGGGAAGAAGAACACGAACAGTTTCAGCCAATAGTGCTCTCCGCGGGCGGCCAGGAAGATGGTTTTGTCGCGCAGACCCAACAGCACCAACGCAACAATGGTCGGCGCCACCAGAACGGGGTTGATCAAGCCGACGTCGCCTGCAGCGGTGAGACGGGGCCCGCCTTGACCGGGTGAGCCGGGTGACAACAGTGCCCACGTTCCGCCGAGCAACACGATGACATAGAGCACGACGTCGGCACTGGTACGAGTATCACCGCTGGTGAGTGGAACCTTGCCCGGCCAGGCCGGAAGCCGAATTGTTTTGGGCCGCAACCAATAAAGGAAACCGCCGATCGGTGGCATGAACCGCCCGGTCAGCGGGCCGGATCCGCAACCGAGGCCTAAGACCTCGAATAGCAACGTGAAGACGATGACTTTCTGGTACACGATCGGCTGCATCCACCAGTCACCGATGTGGCCCAGGCCACCCAGGCCCGGGGTATGCGAGATGATCACGGCGGGGGCGGCTATATACACCGCGATCTTGAGCAGGTACAACAGGTACACGGCGTAGGGAGTTCCGAAGCCGTGTTCGACCCAGTGTCGGGTCACAACCTGCAGTCGCAGTGCCCGTGGCTCGGTCTGCCAGGTGTCGCGATCGACGTCCGGGAGTTCCGGTGTGATGAATCCCATGGCGGCCTCGTTCTACGTGTCCAACCAGTTGGCGAATTCAATGTATCGGTATCACACCACCGGCGTCTCCCCCTCACCCGGATCCGGGCACCGGGATCACGGGCCGCGCCGTCGGCACCCGTCAGTGCCATGTCACCTAACATGTTTCCGCTGCCCGCAGTACAGCCGGAGCCATCAACAAAGCGGGCCGAGCGATTCACCAGCTCGATGATCGTCGGCAGACGCTGTTCGGGCTCCAATAGCGATGCGTGTTGTATCGCCACCTCGACGAACCGCGCCTGCCCGATCCGATGGGCTCGCCACCAGCTTCAGCCATTTGGGGCCACCTGCTGTCCTTTCTGCGACACCATCCGCCAGGACCGACTTCTGCCATTGATCACTGTGCTCTCCTGACACCGATAGCGTCGAGACTTTCACTTGCGATGCGGCTCGGGAGAAACAGCGCCATGGCGGCCGTATCCGCGGTCGCTACCCACCGCCCAACGCGCTTTCGACGCCTTCGGTTCTCCGCGTGCACATCAAACCTCGACGACCGTTGCCGGTTTGTCCTGGATATACCTGACGAACCCGCCAGAGCATCGATCAGCCTGCGGAACAACAGATTTCGGCTCGGATGGCGGATCGACTCTTTCTCCGCAATATTGGTGTAGTCCGGCCGCGCCAGTTGTAGCATTTTGTTTGGCAGTGCTCAGCCGACGGAAGAGGCCAGCGATGTCTTTTGTAGTAGCGGCACCGGAAGCGTTTGCGGCGACAGCAACAGATTTGGCCGGTATCGGATCGGCGCTGACCGAAGCCAACGCGGCGGCGGCGGTGGCCACCACCGGCGTGCTGACAGCGGGCGCTGATGAGGTGTCGGTCGCGATCGCCGGGCTGTTCGGGCAGTATGGCCAGGTCTACCAAGGGCTCAACGCGCAGGCGGCGGCGTTTCACGACCAATTCGTGCGCGCCTTGGCCGCCGCCGGCAGCATGTATGTATCCGCGGAGGCGGCCAACGCATCGCCGCTGCAGGAACTGCTCAACCTGGTGAACGCGCCCACCCAGATCCTGCTCGGGCGCCCGCTAATTGGCGACGGTGGCAACGGATCTGCGCCAGGTCAGGCCGGCGGGAACGGCGGGTTGTTGTACGGTAACGGCGGCAACGGCGCGCCCGGCGCGGCAGGGCAGACCGGCGGCGCCGGCGGAAATGCCGGGCTGATTGGCAACGGCGGGGTGGGTGGCACCGGCGGGACCGGCTCCACCGGCGGCGCCGGTGGAGCCGGCGGATGGTTCTACGGCAATGGCGGCAACGGCGGGACCGGTGGAGTCGGCCTCGCCGGCGCACCTGGCGGCGCCGGTGGAGCCGGCGGCAACGCCTGGCTGTGGGGCACCGGCGGCAGCGGCGGGCAGGGCGGTGCCGGCGGTCTGGGCGCGACCGGTGTCAACCCCACCGCGCACCAGACGAGTCAGGCGAACGCCGGCGCTGTCGGCTCCAACGGCCCTGTCGGCGGCAACGGCGGCAACGGCGATAATGGCGCGATGGTGGGGCAGGCCGGCGGTGACGGTGGCACCGGCGGCAAAGGCGCTTTCAACAGCCCCAATATCCCCGCGGTCGGCGGCACTGGCGGCAATGGCGGTGCCGGCGCTGCCGGCGCGCCCGGCGGGGACGGCGGCCATGGCGGCGCCGCTAGCAACCTATCAACAGGAGGCACTGTGGGTGGTGCCGGGGGCGCGGGGGGTGCCGGCGGTGACGGCGCGCCCGGTGGGCGCGGCGGCGACGGCTACGGCACCAACGTCACCACTAGCACCGGAGGAGCGGGCGGGGCTGGCGGCTCCGGCGGGCTCGGAGCTGACGGCGGGGCTGGCGGTACCGGCGGCATAGGCAAGATCGGCGGCAACGGAGGCAATGGAGGTAATGGAGGTGTCGGCGCGGCCGGCGGGACCGGCGGGGTCGGCGGCACCGGCGGGCGGGCGGTCACGGCGGGCTGCTCTTCGGCGACGGTGGCGCCGGCGGGGCCGGCGGAGCCGGCGGCCTCGGAGGTGTCGGCACGATCGGCGGGACCGGCGGGGACGGTGGAGCTGGCGGCGGGTCCGCGGTCACCGAAATCGGCGGTGTCGGCGGAAACGGCGGTAATGGCGGGACGGCGGGGAGGGCGGGGCCGGAGGCGACGGCGGAAACGGCGGAATCGGCGGCGCCGGCGGGCTGTTCGGCCACTCGGGCGCGTCCGGAGCCGGCGGGACCGGCGCCACCGGCGGCGGTGGCGGGGCCGGCGGAAATGGCGGGGCCGGCGGAAATGGCGGCTTCGGCAACGCCGTACCAGTAAATGGCCTCCCGGGGGCCCACGGCGCCACCGGCGGCACCGGCGCCACCGGCCTCGACGGCCAGCCGGGCTAAACCCGAGTCCAGGTGCGCCTACCGCAAGTCCGCGGCGCGCTCAAGTTCGGTCAATGCGGGCCCGATGGCGTCGGTCATCTCGTCGATGTCGTTGGCCACTTCGGGGGTGGTCACGAACCCAAAATCCAAGTGGTCCTGATACGAGAAGCACGTGATGTTCAGGGCGACGTCCATGGCCGGTGGCCCCAGTGACACCAGCGATTCCAGCCGCGCGCCGGCCATTTCTTTGGCGCTCTGGGTGCTCGCATGGATGGCCTGGAGCCGTTCGCCGGGGTCGGCCACGTTGGCGGCAAGTGACCCAGTCATCGAGCTGATCCGGTTCCCGACCTCACTCATCGTCTCGTCAGTGCGGGGGGAAACCGGAATCTGCGCGATAAGCGGCTTGGCGGGCAACTCATCACGCTTGTGCAGGTATTCGCGGGCCGCACCAGCCACCAGTACAAGTACGGCGTCGTTGGGCTTGACGCCGAAGGCATCCTTGACGGCCTTGGCCCGGGCCAGCTCAACGCGACAGCCGCTAATCCGCCGGTGCGGCGAGACTGACGCGTTGAATCGGGTCTTGGGCGCTTCAAAGTAGCGCAGCGGCTTGCTGCGGATGCCAAGGACGGCGATCTG
The DNA here is from genome assembly GCF_000340435.2 of Mycobacterium haemophilum DSM 44634. Lineage (NCBI taxonomy): Bacteria > Bacillati > Actinomycetota > Actinomycetes > Mycobacteriales > Mycobacteriaceae > Mycobacterium > Mycobacterium haemophilum. The sequence continues at coordinate 1,856,303 of NZ_CP011883.2, read as the reverse complement.
CTGGCGTACGGTCTGCTGCACCAGCCTGTGCGCCGCGGAAAGCTGATTAAGCGTCCTCCAATTCGCCCAACTCCTCCTCACACCACTTCGCGGCGCGCATCGGCGTTAAGCGTCCTCCAATTCGCCCAACTCCTCCTCACGCCACTTCGCGGCGCGCATCGTCGTTAAGCGTCCTCCAACAAATCTGGCGTCACCGCGGACTCGGTGTCGGGGATGCCTTCGACCTTCGCTTTGCGGTCCGCCATCGACAACAACCGTCGAATACGGCCTGCCACAGCGTCTTTCGTCATTGGAGGGTCGGCGAGCCGGCCCAGTTCCTCTAGCGAAGCTTGTCGATGCTCGACGCGCAGTTTGCCTGCCGAGGCCAGATGATCGGGCACCGTATCCCCGAGTATCTCCAGCGCCCGCTCCACTCTGGCGGCCGCCGCGACCGCGGCCCGCGCCGAACGGCGCAGATTGGCGTCGTCGAAATTAGCGAGCCGGTTGGCCGTCGCCCGCACCTCGCGACGCATCCGACGCTCCTCCCAGACCAGCCGGGTGTCCTGGGCGCCCATTCGGGTCAGCAGCACGCCGATCGCCTCACCGTCGCGCACCACCACACGATCGACACCACGCACCTCGCGGGCCTTAGCACTGACTCCCAGCCTGCGCGCCGCGCCCACCAGCGCTAGCGCAGCCTCTGGGCCAGGGCAGCTGACCTCCAATGCTGACGAACGTCCCGGCTCAGTCAGCGATCCGTGCGCCAAAAAGGCGCCCCGCCACGCAGCCTCGGCATCGGCGAGACTGCCGCCCACGACCTGGGCCGGCAAACCGCGTACCGGGCGGCCACGCATGTCAAGCAGACCGGTCTGACGTGCCAGTGCCTCACCGTCGTTGGCCACCCGCAGCACGTATCGAGTATTCTTGCGAATCCCGCTGGCCGACAAGACATGCACAACCGCGTTGTAGCCGTACAGGTCAAAGATGTCCTTGCGCAGCCGTCGCGCGATGTTGCCCAGGTCGACCTCAGCTTCAACCACCACACGGCCACCGACGATATGCAACCCGCCAGCGAACCTCAGCAAGGACGTGACTTCCGCACGACGCGCGCTGACCGATTTCACTACCAGGCGGCTCAATTCGTCCTTGACTTCGGTCGTCATCGCCACGCGTCGTCACCCCTTGGTCCCTTGCCAACCGGTCCATTCACCCCGGTCTGTGGACGTTCACCGTCGAGCCGAATCTGGTCGGTGGCGGTCACCGTAGGCGCCGACGAGTCCCGGTTACCTACCCGCACCCCGTCCAGGGCCGCCGCCAGCTTGCCCGGGTCATGTAAAGGTGTACCAGGTCTGGCCACGTCGGCGAAGTGGACCTCGGCCTGCAGCAGTGTCGCGGCGCGGCGCAGCTGCTCCCGCTCCCGGTCACTCGGCACCCGGCCGGCGTCGATGATGATGTCGTGGACGGTGAACCCGGGCGCGTGCTGGGCAAGCACATGTAGGTGACGCTCCACGGAAAATCCCGCCGTCTCCCCCGGCTCGGCCACCAAGTTGAGCACCAGCGCTCGCCGGGCGGTGGTGGCCCGCAGCGCCGCGACAAGCCCCGGTACCAGCACATGCGGGATCACGCTGGTGAACCACGACCCCGGCCCTAGTACCACTAAGTCGGCGGCCATGATGGCGTCGACAGCCTGTCTGGTCGCCGGCGGGTCCACCGGAAGCAACCGCACCCGCCGCACCTTTCCCGGTGTGGACGCGATCGCCACTTGGCCGCGGATCAGCCCGAATATCCGTGGGTCGGCCTCTAGACCGGACACGTCGGCTTCGATCTGCAGCGCGATCGGGCACATCGGCAGCACCCTGCCTTTGACCCCGAGGATGCGTCCGACCTCGTCGAGCGCGGCAACCGGATCAGCTAGCACCTCACTGAGGCCAGCAAGCATCAGATTCCCGATCGGATGTCCGGCCAGGGCACCGCTGCCGCCGAATCGGTGCTGCAGGATAGTCGCCCACAGTCGTCCATACGGGCTGTCGGATGCCAACGCCGCCAGGGCCATTCGCAAATCGCCTGGTGGCACCACGCCCAGTTCACTGCGCAGCCGGCCCGAGGAGCCTCCGTCATCGGCGACGGTCACGATCGCCGTGACGTAGGGGGTGAGCCGACGGGCTGCCGACAGCGTCGCGTACAGGCCGTGCCCGCCGCCCAGCGCAACGATGCTTTGGTTACTTGGGGAGCATCCAGGTGAGCTCATTCGCGACCCAAATCCCGGTGCAGCACCCGCACCGACAATTGCAGATCCGACCGCAGCAGTCCCATTAATGCTTCCGCGATCGCCACGCTGCGATGCTTGCCGCCGGTGCACCCGATGGCGACTGTCATATAGCGCTTCCCCTCCCGTCGGTAGCCGTCGACAACCAACGAAAGCAATCGATGGTAAGTCTGCAGAAACTCAGCCGCGCCGGGCTGGCCCAGCACATAGTCGCGCACCGCCGGATGCTGGCCGGTGAGTGGACGTAATTCGTCAACCCAATGCGGATTCGGCAGGAACCGCACATCCATGACGATGTCGGCGTCCATCGGCAGGCCGTACTTGAAGCCGAAGGACTCCACGGTGACGCTGGTGGTCGCGCCGGCATCACCACCGAACGCACGCTCGATGCTTTCCCGCAGGCCGCGCACGGACAGCGTCGACGTGTCAATGATCAGGTCGGCTGTAGCGCGAACCGGAGCCAGCATCCTCCGCTCAGCGGCAATGCCTTCGGCCAACGTCTGCTCGCCCTGCAGTGGATGGCTACGCCGATTCTGTTCGTAGCGACGCACCAACATGTCGTCGGATGCCTCCATGAACACCACGCGCGGAGTGATGTTGCGGGTGGCGAGCTCGCTGCGCACCGAGTCCAGATCGCCGGTGAAGCCGCGCGATCGCACATCCATCACCACCGCCAGCTGGGTGATCCGCGACCCAGCTGCCAACCCGAAATCCACCATCCGGGTGATCAGCTGGGGCGGGAGGTTGTCGGCGACATACCAGCCGAGGTCCTCGAGCACCTTGGCCGCGGTGCCGCGCCCGGCCCCGGACAAGCCGGTCACCAGAACGACGTCGATTCCGACCGCGACCTCACCCGGCGCGCGCGTAGTACCGGGCCGAACCTCGCTATCCTCACCGTGAGTCGTCATCCGTCAAGCTCCGGGCGAGTCGGGTCGCAGCGCCTCGAGGACGGCGGTGGCCGTTGCCACGCCGATGCCCGGAACGGCAGTGATCTGGTCTACGGTGGCCTCCTTGAGGCGCGCTATCGATCCGAAGTGGGTGACCAGCGCCTTGCGGCGGTGCTCTCCTAAACCCGGCACCGAGTCCAGCGCCGATGCGGTCATTCGCTTGGATCGCTTGCTGCGATGGTAGGTGATGGCGAACCGGTGCGCCTCGTCGCGGACCCGCTGCAGCAGAAACAGGCCCTCACTGTTGCGCGGCATGATGACCGGGTCCGGCTCGGACGGCACCCACACCTCTTCGAGCCGCTTGGCCAGACCAATCACCGCCACATCGGTGACACCGAGCTCGTCAAGCACTGCGCTGGCCGCGTTGACTTGCGGCGCGCCGCCGTCGACGACATACAGATTCGGCGGGTAGGCGAACCTTCGCGATTTTCCTTCCGGCGAAAGCATGTTCGGGTCGCTCTGATCACTTAGGTGTCGCATGAATCGGCGCCGGGTCACCTCAGCGATGGAGGCGACATCATCAGAGCGCCCGTGCCCAGCAGCTTCCCTGATCCCGAAGTGGCGATAGTCCGACTTGCGCGGCAAGCCGTCCTCAAATACCACCAGGGAACCCACCACGTCGGTGCCCTGCACGTGGCTGATATCGACGCACTCGATCCGCAGCGGCGCATCGGCCAAACCCAGTGCGTCTTGAATATTCTGCAGCGCAGCTGATCTGGCGTTGAAGTCACCGGCACGCTTCAGCTTGTGTTGCTGCAGCGCCTCTTTCGCGTTGCGCTGCACCGTCTCAGCTAGCGCACGTTTGTCGCCGCGTCGTGGCACCCGTAGCGCGACCCGGGATCCGCGCAGACCGGACAGCCAACTGGCCAACTCGTCGGCGTTGGACGGTAGACACGGCACCAATACCTCGCGGGGGACCGGGTTGGCGGATTCGTCGGCAGCACCATCTAACTCCGCCTGCTCGCCGTAGAACTGTGTCAGAAACTGCTCCACCAATAGCTCCTCCCCGGATTCCCCTGGGTCGCCGAGCTTTTCAACAATCCAGCCGCGCTGGCCACGCACCCGCCCGCCACGGACGTGGAACACCTGCACCGCCGCCTCTAGTTGGTCGTCCGCGAATGCCACCACGTCAGCGTCAGTGCCATCGCCAAACACCACCGCCTGCTTCTCCAGGGCCCGCTTGAGCGCAGAAAGGTCGTCACGAAGCCGCGCGGCTCGTTCGAAATCGAGTTGCTCGGCTGCGGCGTTCATCTGCTGTTCCAAGTCGCGGGCATACCGGTCGGTCTTGCCGGAGAGGAAGTCGCAAAAGTCTGCCACGATGTGGCGATGCTGCTCGGCGCTGACCCTACCCACACACGGCGCCGAGCATTTGTCGATGTAGCCGAGTAGGCAGGGACGGTCGATCTGCTTGTGTCGCTTAAACACTCCAGCAGAACAGGTTCGAACCGGGAACACCCGGGTGAGCAGGTCCAGCGTTTCCCGGATGGCCCACGCGTGCGAGTACGGTCCGAAATAGCGCACGCCCTTGCGCCGCGGACCGCGATAGACCATCAGCCGGGGAAACTCCTCGCTCAGGGTGACTGCCAACACCGGATAGGACTTGTCGTCGCGGTAGCGGACGTTGAAGCGCGGATCGAATTCCTTGATCCAGTTGTACTCCAGCTGCAGCGCCTCGACCTCGGTGTTGACCACCGTCCACTCGACCTTGGCCGCGGTAGTCACCAGTTGCCGAGTCCGCGGGTGCAGGTTCGCGACGTCGGCGAAGTACGACGTCAGCCGGCTGCGCAGGCTTTTGGCCTTGCCGACGTAGATGACGCGCCCGTGCAGGTCCCGGAATCGGTACACACCCGGCTCGACCGGGATGGATCCGGCCGCGGGGCGATACGTCGCGGGATCTGGCACGTATCTAGGCTAGTGGTCGCTGGCAGAGCGCTTAGACAGGCGGTGGGTCGTCGGGGTCGGGTCGTGCCCGGTCACGGAATGCGATCCCACTCCTGGCCGGGTCCATCGAGGCCGCAATTGAGGTGGTTCACCTCAGTCCCCGGGTTCGGTGCGCCGAAACCAGCATTGAGGCAGCCAGCGAGGACGGTTGAGATCTGGCCGTTGGGCTGGTCACTCCAACGCTGGCCGAGCCCACCGTTACAGGGCACGAGGGTCACCGGCCATTCGCTCAGTACGTCGACTGCCAAGCAGTTGCCGGGAAATGCCACGCTCTCGATCTGCCCGGGAGAGTTGAAATTCCAGCGCTGGGTTTTCGACCCGTCGCAGGGGTTGATCACGGCCGGCGCGTTGAAGTTCCCACTCGGGCCGTCCAGACAAACCTCGCCCAATCGGCTCTTCAACTGGACCGGGCCATCGGCACTCGCCACACCAGCGTTTAGCGCCGCGACGGCGAACACCGCGGCGACCACGACAACGACCCGGCGCACACCACCCCTCAACCGCGACCCATGCACGTCAGTTCTTCCTCTCATCTTGGTCCACCTCAACCGCGATGACTCACGCCGTGATCTCGTCGAGGTGGAATGTCTCGATCGTGACTAGAAATACCCGAGCGAGCCCGATTACGGAACGCTATACCACTGTTGGTCGGGTGCATCGGGGTCGCACCAGCGGGTCGACACCCACGTCCCAGGTCCCGGCCCGCCGAGAACGGCGAGGCAGCCATCGAGTTCACCCTTGACCTGGCCGTCGGGCTGAATGGTCCAATGCTGGGAGAACCAATTTATACAAGGCTGGAGGTGCGCCCACCAACTCTCCCCTGGCTGCATCAGGCACTCCCCGGGGAAGGCCACGCTCTCGAGCTGCTGGTCAGCGGTGAGACTCCAGCGCTGAAAGTCCGTCCCATTGCAGGGGTTGATCACCACCGGGCTGACCCAGCTGCCAGTCGGAGCGTCCAGACAAACATCGCCCAATCGGCTCTTCAACTGGACCGCGCCATCGGCGCTCGCCACCCCAGTGTTTAGCACCGCGACAGCCAACGCTACGCCGACGATGACAAGGGCCCGGCGCACACCGCCCCGCAACCGCGATTCACGCATTTTCAACTCCCCTTCTCAGTCTTTGGTCCCACCCCTCACGCATCATAAGCGGCGTGGTCCATGCAGATACCACCGAAAGGGGTAAGTATCCAACTGTTTGACAAGTCGCTTGGCATCGCAGGCCGAGGTTAGCAGACCGCGGGACCACGGCGAGTCCACGGAGGATGCTGAAGCCACTGAGCCACATCGGTTTATACGTTCCGCTATGACCTTCTTGTCGACGACGACCGACTCTGCCTACAGCGCTGGCAAGACGAAGCGCGAACCCTCGAAGAGCGATGCCGCCGAGCATTCGACTAACTGAGCACTGACGAAAGTAGTTGCTGCCCAGCTGGATTACGGTTGCGACTGTATCTAGCTAGCCGAAGATGCGCCTTCGGACGATCGAAAGACGGATGCACACTGAATCAGTGTGCATCCCAAGAGATTAACAACAGCACGGCACCCGACGACCAGACCACTTTGCAGCCATATATGTATTTGATCGGCTGGAAAAGCTGCAGGGTTTGGCGCAGCAATGTTTCGGCACGCCGCACCTGGCCCAGGCGCCAAAGGCACGGTGCAACCGTCAATAACACGTATCCCCGCAGAATCGACTCATCGCGGGTTTGGGCCACCGCTTGAGCTTGTTCAGACCAGCGCAACCAACTGCACTTCGACATCGTCGGTTGCGGTCAGGGCCCGCTTCACACAGTCCTGGGCCCGCTCAACAAACAACGTCACTGCGTCATAGCCGGCCAGTGATCGCGAAGGCGTTGCGTGAACGCTGGACCACCGCCGGCATCAGTGCTCGGGCGAGTCCGGCCGATATCGTGCCAGCAGCGCACGCACAGCGTCCATGGCGTCCACAGCACGATCCTTATCAACAGCCTGGATCGCCATCAACGGGATGTACTCATCATCGGGCAGGTCGATCCGTGCCCAGCGGCCGCTTGACGGAAATGACACGTCAACCACATCCGACCACGGAATCAGCCTGTAACCCAAGAGATTACGCACTGAAAGTCCTGCAGCGCCGCCCCGAAGTCGCGGCCGCGCGAACAACAGCACTGCGCTCGCGATAACCAGTCCGAGCGCGCCGATCGCCACCTGATCGGCGGTCTGGAAGACCACCCCACTGGACTTGATTCTGAGCAGCAAGCCCACCGTGATGTGCGCCGCTGCGATCAGAAATGCTGCAGCGTAAGCAAATAACGGCGTCCAGTAAGGACGCAATTCCACATCCCAGTCCCGGTCCACCCGTGCGGTCATGTCCGAGCGCGCAAGTTAAGCAGGGTCAATGCGGTGGTCAGGGCAGCCGCTGCAGCCTGGGCCCCCTTGTCCTCGGCCGACGTCGGAAGCCCGGCCCGATCCAGCGCCTGTTCCTCGGTATTGGTGGTCAGCACACCGTTGCCAACCGGCGTCGAAGTATCCAGCGCGACGCGCGTCAGGCCCTGCGTTACGGAATTACAGACATGGTCGAAATGTGGTGTGGCACCACGGATCACGACACCCAGGGCAACGACGGCATCATGGGTTCGAGCGAGCTCCTGCGCCACTACCGGAATCTCAATGGCGCCGAGCACGCGGACCACCGTCGGGTTGTCAACACCCGAGTTGGCAGCAACTTTGCGTGCGCCCGCCAACAACGCATCGCAGATCCTGCCGTGCCAGGTGCTCGCGACAATACCGAGCCGCAGACCGGACGCGTCGATCGTCGGAACCTCCGGCACACCGGCTCCACCGCTCACAAGCGCCGCTCCTTCCCCCACAAGTGGGTGGTACCCCCATCCCGGCAAGCGGGAGGTGCCCCCACATCGCTTCGCTCTGCATCGTCGTCGACGGTCACAAAGCACCGCCGAATTCACCTGGCAAATGGGCTGATTCATGAAAATCATCTAACCCGGCCAGGTCGTGGCCCATCTTGTCGCGCTTGGTCATCAAGTAACGGATGTTATCCGCGTTGGCCCGCACCGGAAGCGGCACCCGCTCGATGATGTGCAATCCGTACCCGTCCAGCCCGACCCGCTTGGCCGGGTTGTTGGTCAACAGCCGCATCGAGCGCACTCCGAGATCGACGAGTATCTGCGCACCAATGCCGTAATCCCTTGCATCGGCCGGGAATCCAAGCTTGAGGTTGGCGTCCACGGTGTCCGCGCCAGCGTCCTGCAGCTGATAAGCCTGCAGTTTATGCATCAGCCCGATACCTCGACCTTCGTGGCCGCGCATGTACAACACCACGCCGCGTCCTTCTCGCGCCACCATCGCCATAGCGGCGTCGAGCTGGGGCCCGCAGTCGCAACGCCGTGAACCGAACACATCACCCGTCAGACACTCGGAGTGCACCCGGACCAACACGTCGTCGCCGTCAGCGTTGGGTCCGGCGATCTCGCCGCGGACCAGTGCCACATGTTCGACGTCTTCGTAGATGCTGGCATAGCCGATAGCGCGAAACTCTCCGTGACGGGTCGGGATCCGGGCTTCAGCGACCCGCTCGATGTGCTTCTCATGCTTGCGCCGCCATTCGATCAGGTCGGCAATGGTGATCAGCGCCAGATCATGCTCATCAGCGAAGACCCGCAACTCGTCGGTCTGTGCCATCGAGCCTTCGTCCTTCTGGCTGACGATCTCGCAGATCGCGCCCGCGGGTTGCAGTCCAGCCAGCCGGGCCAGGTCGACGGCGGCCTCTGTGTGGCCCGGCCGGCGCAACACACCGCCGTCCTTGGCACGCAACGGAACCACATGGCCGGGACGGGTGAAATCGTCGGCGACGCTGGCCGGGTCGGCCAATAACCGCATGGTGGTAGCCCGATCAGAAGCCGAAATCCCGGTGCCGACGCCGTTTCTCGCATCAACAGTGACCGTGTAGGCGGTCCCGTGTTTGTCTTGATTCACCGCAAACATCGGCAACAGACCCAGCCGGTCGCAGATCGCGCCGTCTAGCGGCACGCACAGGTATCCCGAGGTGTAGCGAACCATAAAGGCCACCATCTCCGGCGTCGCCTTTTCGGCGGCGAAGATCAGGTCGCCCTCGTTCTCGCGGTCCTCATCATCGATGACGACGACGGCTTTACCGGCCGCAATGTCGGTAACCGCCCGCTCGACGGAGTCCAACCTCGTCATCTATGCCACCTTGCTATCAAATGGGCCCAGGCACGCAGCCCACACGCTGCATTCAGTATGAACCACCGCGCCGCCGCGGTTATTACCACGGCTTTTTCAGGGCAGATTCAACGGTATGAGCCCCGCGGCTGCGCGGCGCGGCCGCAATGTCGCTGCAAGAACGGCTATCGGGTCAAATCCCCAGTGGGAGCGTTCTGTAGTAGCCGCTCAACATATTTGGCGATGACGTCCACTTCAAGGTTCACCTGCGTTCCCACCGGAGTACGGCCGAGGGTGGTCAGCTCTCGGGTCGTTGGGATCAACGAAACCTCGAACCAGTCCCGGGGCTCAGCACCGAGCCCGGAGACCGTCAGTGAAATCCCATCGACGGTGATCGAGCCCTTTTCGACGATATAGCGAGCCACCGGCGGGGGCACCTCGATCCGCACCACCTCCCAGTGCTCTGAAGGCGTACGGGCCACCACCTCACCGGTACCGTCCACATGTCCCTGCACGATGTGCCCGCCGAGCCGGCTGTTGATGGCCGCGGCGCGCTCCAGATTGACCCGGCTGCCGACCCGTAACTCGCCCAAGTTGGACCGATGCAGCGTTTCGGCCATCACATCGGCGCTGAATTGGCCGTCGGGCAGCACCTCCACCACCGTCAGGCACACGCCGTTGACCGCAATCGAATCGCCATGTCCAGCGTCGGCGGTGACGGTGCGACCGCGAATGACCAGGCGCGCCGCATCGGCATGGGCGTCGCGGCCGGTCACCTCTCCGAGTTCCTCGACAATTCCGGTGAACATGGCACCAGGCTAGTTGGCCGTCCTCCCAGCCCCTATCGGGCACGGCAAACGCCGTTGTCAAGCGACGTCGGCACGCCGCGTTCGACCCCCACCACTCCCCGTGTTTTCCGGGCCGGTCACTGGCACCCTCTACGATGCAGGGTATGCCAGCCCCCAGACGTCACCGCCGTCTCTTCGCCGTCCTCGCCACCCTGAGCATTGCCACCGCCGTGATCGCCGGCTGCTCATCGGGCTCCAAGCTGAGCGGCGGACCACTGCCCGACGCGACGACCTTGGTCAAACAGGCCACCGACGTCACCAAGAACGTCACCAGCGCACACCTGGTGTTGTCGGTGAACGGCAAAATTACCGGGCTGCCGGTCAAGACACTGACGGGTGACTTGACCACGAAGCCGAACACCGCCGCGTCGGGAAACGCCACGATCACCATTGGCGGGTCTGATCTGAATGCCAACTTCGTGGTCGCCGACGGGGACCTGTACGCCACCCTGACGCCGAACAAATGGAGCGATTTCGGCAGAGCCTCCGACATCTACGATGTCGCGTCGATCCTGAATCCGGAGACCGGCCTGGCCAACGTGCTGGCGAACTTTACCAGCGCCAAGGCCGAGGGCCGCGACAGCATCAACGGTCAAAGCGCCGTCCGCATCAGTGGAAACATCTCCGCAGATGCGGTAAACAAGATCGCGCCGCCCTTCAACGCGACGCAGCCCGTGCCGGCCACCGTCTGGATTCAGGAGACCGGCGATCACCAGCTAGCGCAGATCAGGATGGATAAGAGTTCGGGCAATTCCGTCCAGATGACATTGTCGAATTGGGGCCAGCCGGTGCAGGTCACCAAGCCCCCGGTGAGCTGATGAGCACGCAGGCGGGACGCCGAGTCGCGATCAGCGCCGGCAGCCTCGCGGTACTGCTAGGGGCCCTGGACACCTATGTCGTGGTCACCATCATGCGCGACATCATGCGTGACGTCGGCATCCCGGTGAACCAGATGCAGCGGATCACCTGGATCGTCACCCTGTACCTGCTGGGCTACATCGCCGCAATGCCACTGTTGGGCCGGGCTTCCGACCGATTCGGCCGCAAGCTGTTGCTACAGGTCAGCTTGGCCGGATTCGCCGTCGGGTCAGTGGTCACCGCGCTGGCCGGGCAGTTTGGCGACTTTCATCTGCTGATCGCCGGCCGCACCATCCAGGGGGTAGCCAGCGGCGCGCTGCTGCCGATCACTCTGGCGCTGGGCGCGGATTTGTGGGCACAGCGCAGCCGCGCTGGCGTGCTCGGTGGCATTGGCGCCGCGCAGGAGCTCGGCAGCGTGCTGGGTCCGCTGTACGGAATCTTCATCGTCTGGCTCTTCAGCGATTGGCGATACGTGTTCTGGATCAACGTCCCGCTGACCGCGATCGCCATGCTGATGATCCAATTCAGCCTGCCCTCGCACGACCGCGGCGACGAGCCGGAGAAGGTCGACGTGGTCGGTGGTGTGCTGCTGGCCATCACGCTAGGCCTGGTGGTCATCGGGCTCTACAACCCCCAACCCGACGGCAAACAGGTGCTGCCCAGCTACGGGTTGCCCATGCTGGTCGGGGCGATCGTCGCCGCGGTGACATTCGCGGTCTGGGAGCGCTTCGCCCGCACCCGGCTAATCGAACCGGCCGGTGTGCACTTCCGGCCATTCCTGTGCGCACTGGGCGCATCGGTTGCCGCGGGCGCGGCGCTGATGGTGACGCTGGTCAACGTGGAACTGTTCGGCCAGGGTGTGCTGGGAATGGACCAGACCCAAGCGGCCGGTCTACTGGTGTGGTTTCTGATTGCGCTGCCGATCGGGGCGCTGCTGGGCGGGTGGATCGCCACCATGGCCGGGGACCGCATAATGGCCTTCGTCGGGCTGCTCATCGCCGCGGGTGGCTATTGGCTGATCTCCCACTGGCCGGTCGACTTGCTGAACTATCGGCACAGCATCTTCGGTGTATTCAGCGTGCCCGCCATGCACTCCGACCTGCTGGTGGCCGGCCTGGGACTCGGCCTGGTGATCGGCCCATTGTCGTCGGCTACCCTGCGTGTTGTCCCGGCGGCGCAGCACGGTATCGCCTCGGCGGCAGTGGTGGTAGCCAGGATGACCGGCATGTTGATCGGGGTAGCCGCGCTGACTGCCTGGGGGTTGTACCGGTTTAACCAGATCCTTGCCGGGTTGTCGACGGCGGTCCCGCGCGATGCCACCTTAATTGAACGCGCCGCCGCGATAGCCGGCCAGGCTCAGCGCGCATACACGATGATGTACGGCGACATCTTCACGATCACGGCCATCGTATGTGTCATTGGAGCGCTGCTGGGTCTGCTGATCAGCGGCCGCAAGGAACACGCGAACGAGCCAGAAGTCGTCGAGCTACAGGCGGCTACCGCGCCACCAGGCTGAGCACCAGATCAGGGCCAGCTCGATCGATGCCGTCGAACTGCCAGCGCAGCGCCCGCGCGATGTTGGGCACGCCTACGTCGTCAACGGCAGTGACGGGGCCACCCAGCAGGATCGGCGCGACGTAGGCCAGGATCCGGTTGATGACTCCGGCCCGCAGGAAAGCACCGGCGAGGGTGGGGCCCCCTTCCAGCAGTACATCGGTCCGATCTGAGAGCGCCTTGAGGACCTCCATGGGATCGTGGGTACGAATCACCATGGTGCGCGAATCGTCGTTGAGAACGTTGGCTTCTGGCGGTATGTCCCGCATGCCCACCACCACTCGCAGCGGTTGCCGGTCGGCCAGCGCACCGTTGGCCAGGCGGGCCGTGAGGGTCGGATTATCAGCCAGGACGGTGCCGGTGCCGACCACGATCGCATCGGCGGTGGCGCGGCGACGATGCACATCGGCGCGCGCGGCTTCGCTGGAGATCCACTGGCTGGAGCCGTCGGCGGCAGCGCTGCGACCGTCGATGCTGCTGGCGTACTTCCACGTCACGTGCGGCAGCCCGGTCCGCTGCTTGTGCAGCCACTCCCGCAGCGGTCCGGCGGTCACCAAATCAGCCAACACCCCGGACCGCACATGCACGCCGGCTGCCGTCAACCGGGCCGCGCCGCCACCGGCGATCGCGTTAGGGTCGGCGACGCCATAGACCACCGTTCCTACTCTGGCTTCCAGCAGCGCGTTCACACATGGCGGCGTCTTGCCGTAGTGGTTGCAAGGCTCGAGGGTGACCACCGCAATGGCGCCGGCGGCCGTACCGCCGGCCTTACGCAGCGCCACCACCTCAGCATGGTCACCGCCGGCCGGCTCGGTGGCGCCAACGCCGACAACCCGCCCGTCGGGGTCCACAATGACCGCCCCGACCGGTGGATTCGGATAGGTGGTGCCCTTAACCAGGTAGGACTGTTCGACAGCCAGCCGCATGGCGGCGTCGAGGCTGTCGACCGTTTGAACGCTCACCGGCGTAGATGCGACGACACGGCACCAGCCTGTCGCCGTAAGGCGGCTACCGCGGCGCTGGGGTCGGCCACGCCGTAAACGGCCGATCCGGCGACGAAACAGTCCACGCCAGCTTCGGCTGCCTGCTCAATGGTGTCCGCATTGATGCCGCCATCGATCTCGACCAGGATCGTCAACTCGCCCGAATCGACCATCTTGCGTACTGTACGCACCTTGCTCAGCACTTCGGGGATGAATTCCTGGCCCCCGAAACCGGGCTCCACCGACATGATGAGCAGGGTGTCGAAGTGCGGCAAGATATCCAGGTAGGGATCCAGCGGTGTCCCAGGCTTCACGCTGATCCCCGCTTTTGCGCCAGCGGCCCGGATATCGCGGGCTACCCCGACCGGATTGTCGGTGGCCTCGGCGTGGAAGGTGACGTTATAGGCACCCGCTTCGGCGTACGGCGGTGCCCACCGGTCTGGGTTGTCGATCATCAGATGACAATCCATCGGGATGTCGCTGGCGGCCAGCAGGCTCTGCACCACCGGCAGTCCGATCGTCAGGTTCGGCACGAAGTGACCGTCCATCACATCGACATGCAACCAGTCGGCGCCCGCCACGACGGCCGCTTCATCGGCGAGCCGGGCGAAATCAGCGGCCAGGATCGACGGCGCGATCAAGGGTCGCGCATGGTGGCCAGGCATGAGCGACAGATTAGTCCGGCGACGATGCGTGCCGCGGCGCGGCTCACGCCAGGCGGCGCAAGGCGGCCGCGAACATGGCGTCGGTGCCGTGCCGGTGCGGCCAAAGCTGCACATACGGACCATCGCCCAGCCCCTCGGTGATCGGCTCAAACAACGACCGGGTGTCCAACGCGCACACCGGATGACGACGCAACGCGTCGGCTATCACTCCTACCGTCTCGGCCAGGTGCGGTGAACACGTCGAATAAAGCAGCACGCCACCGGGTCGGGTCAGCGCGATCGCGGCACTCAGCAGCTCGCGTTGCAGCTTGGCTAGCGCTGGCACGTCACTAGGCTGACGCCGCCAGCGGGCCTCGGGCCGACGGCGCAGTGCGCCTAACCCGGTGCAGGGCACGTCGATGAGCACCCGGTCGAAACCCGGGTCGAGGCCGGACTGGCGCCCGTCGACACGCAGCACGTCTACCGGCAACCCGCGGGTATTGTCCACCACCAGATCGGCACGGCGCGGCGCCGGCTCGACTGCGGTGACCCGAGCGCCGCAGCCGGCACCCAGCGCAGCCAGCAGCGCGGTCTTGCCGCCCGGCCCGGCGCACAGATCCAGCCATCGGCCAGTGTCACCGTCGACCGGTGCCAGGGTGAGTGCGCGGGCCACCAACTGACTGCCCTCATCCTGGACCAGGGCTGCGCCGTCGCGCACCGGTGCCAGCTGTCCGGGGTCGCCACCAGAGAGGTACACCGCATACGGCGAGTACCGACCAACGGTGCCGTGCACCGTGTCGGCTAGTTCTGCAGCGCTCAGCACTGAAGGGCGGGCCGCCAAGTGCACCCGGGGCCGTTCGTCGTCGCTGGCCAGTACCGCGTCGAGCTCTGTCGCCGCCGAACCCAGCGCGTCAACGAAGGCCTGGGCAATCCAGCGTGGATGGGCATGGACGAACGCCGCGTACCCGATCGGATCGCCTGACGGGTCGGGGGCCAGCTCGTCCACCCAGGATCGCTCGTCTCGCTCGGCGATAGTACGCAACACGCCATTGACGAAACCCGCTCGCGCCGAGTCAAATTCGATTCCGGCCTGTTCAACGGTGGTGGACACCGCGGCGTGCGCCTCGACGCGGGTACGCAGCAGCTGATAGGTGCCCAGCCGGAGCAGGTCGAGTAACACCGGATTGATCGCTTGCGGCGAGCGTCCCGCCGCCGCACCGATGACCGCGTCGAGCAAACCCCGGGTTCGGCACGCGCCGTAAGCCAGCTCGGTGGCGAACGCCGCGTCTCGTCCGCTGATACCACGTTGCTGCAGCAGTGCGGGCAGCGCAAGGTTCGCATACGCGTCGCGTTCACTGACCGCTCGAAGCACTTCAAACGCAGCGTGACGCGCCGGGTCCAGCGGCCGGCGACGCGGCCCGCGTGCTCGATTCTGCGGTCGGACTGGTTTGCGGTCTGGCTGGTTTCGGCGTGGCTTAGCCTGGCCTGAGGTCATAATGCCCGCACTGCGGGGTCCAGCCGGGCGCCCCGCGCCCAGTCGACAGCGTTCATGAGTTTCTTTCCTGGCGGCTGAATCTGGCCCAGCCGCACCGGATCTGATCCAGTACCGATCCACACGCTTTTGCGGTCTACGTGAATACCACCGGGCGGCAAGGGCTTCAACGGCCTCGGCAGATCAGCAGCGCCAGCGTCGAGGTGCACAGGTCCGAGTTTGACCCGTAACTCACCGATAAATGTCCAGGCCCCCGGGTTGGGCGTGACGGCCCGAATGCGACGCTCAACAACTGGAGCCGGCAGATCCCAGCGCACCCGGGCCTGCTCAACGGTGATTTTCGGCGCGACGCTAACCCCTTCGGCCGGTTGCGGTCGCGGTGTCAGCGTCGCGTCGGCGATGCCGTCCAGTGTGCTCGACAGCAGCGTCGCCCCGGAAACCGCCAGTCGCTCAAGCAGATCGCCAGCGGTGTCAGTCGGCTGGATCGTCTCGGTGACGACTCCATAAACCGGTCCAGAATCCAGGCTCGGCTCGATCTGGAACGTCGTCGCTCCGGTGATCGTGTCGCCAGCGGCGATCGCAGCTTGCACCGGCGCCGCGCCGCGCCAGGCCGGCAGCAGCGAGAAGTGCAAGTTAACCCAGCCGCGCGGTGGCACCGCGAGCAGCGGATTGGCCAGCAGCGCGCCGTAGGCCACCACCGCGCAACACTGCGGTGCCAACTCCGATAGTTCGCTGACAAACTCGGGCGAGTTCGGCCGAGCTGGCCGCAGCAATGGAATGCCGCGGTCGAGCGCCTCGCGGGCCACCGGCGACGGTTCCGGCTTGCCCCTCCTGCCGGATGCGGCGTCGGGCCGGGTCAACACGGCAACCACGTCATGACGAGGCGAGTCGATGAGACGACGCAGCGCGGGCAGCGCGGGTTCGGGGGTGCCGGCAAAGACGAGACGCACCGGAACAGTCTAAGAACGGTCCCCGTCCTTGCTATTCCGCAGGCCGTGTACATGTGTCGTAGGCCACATCGGTGACATGCACAAATCACCCACAGATGTTATAGACATTTACTATTGCAAGTGCATACTATTTCTAGCGGGCATTATCGCCACCTGGGAGGAGATCAGAGTGAACCTCGACATACCCATCCATGAGGACCAGTCACTTGCGGCTACGCATCGAGCGATGTGGGCACTGGGCGACTACGCTCTGATGGCCGAGGAGGTGATGGCCCCATTGGGGCCAATCCTGGTCGCCGCCACGGGCATTCGACCTGGCGTTCGAGTACTCGACGTCGCCGCCGGCTCCGGCAACATCTCGCTTCCTGCCGCCAAGACCGGCGCCACCATTGTCTCCACCGACCTGACGCCGGAGCTGTTGCAGCGCTCCCAGGCCAGGGCTGCAGAGCTCGGGTTGACGCTCGAATACCGGGAAGCCAATGCACAAGCCCTGCCGTTTGGCGACGGGGAGTTCGATGTCGTGATGTCGGCCATCGGCGTGATGTTTGCGCCAGACCATCGACGCGCTGCCAGCGAGCTGGTTCGAGTTTGCCGGCCCGGCGGGACGATCGGTGTGATGAGCTGGACGCAAGAGGGCTTCTTCGGCCGAATGTTAGCCACCATCAGGCCATACCGGCCAAGCCTCTCGGCGGCCTTACCCCCGGCGGCGCTATGGGGACGCGAGGCCTACATCCGCGGGCTGCTGGGCGATGGCGTCAGCAACGTCAAAACGGAGCGCAGACAGCTCGAGGTGAAGCGGTTCGCCACCGCCCAGGGCGTCCATGACTACTTCAAGAGCCATTACGGTCCAACGATCGAGGCCTACGCAAACATCGGCGACAATGCAGTGCTAGCCGCCGAACTCGACGCCCAACTCACCGAGCTCGCACAGGAATACCTGACGAACGGCGCGATGGATTGGGAATACCTGCTGCTCACCGCTCAAAAGCACTGAGACCGGCCGCCCTGAGCTCGGCACCCTCCGGCCCCCAACGCCGAGCTCGGGGCGCTGCCACAAAGACTTGACCATCGGCCCTTTGCAGCGAGCCGTGGCCACGCCTACATGTCTATATCGAGGTGCGCGTCTGGCTCACCGCCAGCGGCGCTGAATGCCGTCAAAGCCCGTACCAGCCCGTGACGTTCGGGAGGTGGCATTTTTTCGACGATTCGCGCGATTTCGGCACGCCGCTGCGAGGTGACCCGCCCGACGATCTCCCGTCCACGCTTGGTCAACGCGGCGAGCAGTTCCCGCCGCGAGGTCGGGTGCGGCAGGCGATCGATCAGCCCGGCGGCGACCAGCCGATCGACCATCCGGCCAGTGGCCGACGGTTGCACACCCAACAAACCAGCCAAGGTGGCCAGGTTGACCGGCCCCCGATTGGACAAGATCACCAGCGTTCGGAACTGCGGAATGGTGATCGTCTCGTCGACCTCGCCGATCGAGTGAGCCGAGACAGCGACCAGCAACCGGGACGCCGTCAGCAAGGCATCGGTGATGCCATCCAACGACTCGTCAACTGCCGCCGCATTTTCCGTTGCCATCATGCCCCCATGTCCAGAGCCCTTCTCGGGCCGCCAACGTCGTTGTCGTACTACCCAGGCTAAAGCATAGAAAGTGTAACAGCCCTATAGTGTGGCAATTATAGACTATTGCACTCACACACTATTGCCACAGACCGCGATCGAAGGTACCGGTCGAAAATTCCTGCCCGCAACGGCGAGGTTCTGGCGGTACTTGGCCCAACCCTGTGCGCTACCACCGGTATTCGTTCCGGCGATCTTGTCCTTGACGTAGCCGCCGGCTCGGGACCCCGCTGCTATGGCCGGTACCCATTCGCCCCGCGTCATCAACCGCGTAGCCGCGCTCGATGCGGAACTCGCCGAGCTCAGCCGGCAAGAGGACGGCGTAATGGAGTGGAATACTTGATTTTTCGTCGCCCGCAAGCTGTGCGGTTATCCAATGTGCAGCGGGTCAATCTGCACCCGGACCGGCTGGTGGGTTTGCCGGACGCTGAGCACGCCGATGCCACGTCGCAGACTCGCTGCCAGTTGCAGGCCCTGCTCGCGAGGCACCCGTACCAACATCCTGCTGACCGGTGCGCCGGCGGGGGTGCCGGCTGGGCGGCGCACGCCCGGCGGCAGGTCCACCGGGCCGAGCAGGTCGGCTTGGATAGTTTCGTGGTCGGACAACCCGGCCTCCTGCAGCAGCGCGTTGATTGCGCCGGCGGTACCGTCGACGGCCGCGATGTGCACGTTAGGCGGCAGGCCGACTTCGGTTCGAGCCGCCAGTTCAGCCTCTGCGTGACCGACCGGATCCCACCGGATCAGCGACTGCACTGTCGGAATGGAGGCTTCGGCGACTACCGTCACCACGCCCCCCTCGCCGCGCGCACGCACTAATGCGGCCGCGGTCATCCAACGCCACAGTGCGTCCTCGGCCGCGCGCAGATCTTGCCGGCCCAGCAGTGCCCAGGTGTCCAGCAGCAGCGCTGCCCCGTACCCACCTGACGCGCGCGGTTCAGCCCCCGGAGTGGCGACCACCAGGGCCGGTCGGGCGCCGACTTCCGGCACAATGGTGTCACCAGCCGAGGTGATGACCGGCGTACCGGCGAACGCCCGGCCGAGCTCTTCGGCCGTGCGACGAGCCCCAACTACCACCGCACGCACCGCCTCCGACCCGCAGCGTGCGCAACGCAGCGTCGGGTCGACCCGGCCACACCAGCGGCACACGGTACCGGGGGTGGTGCGGTCTAGCAGCGAGAGCGGACCCGTGCAATGTCGACAACGGGCGACCGTCCGGCAGCGCCCGCAGGCCAGCGACGGCACATACCCACGCCGCGGCACCTGCACGAGCACCGGTGCTCCATTCGCAAGCGCCGAGCGGGCCGCGCGCAGCGCAATCGACGGAAGTCGCGCGGTACGGGCGGCCGGGTCGCGTTCCTCGGCATATCCGCTGTCGTCGAGAGCCACTACCCGCGGAGCGTGGGCACGAACCACCGAGCGCGCCGCAACCACATCGTGGGCCCATCCGCTGCGCACCAATGCGTGGGCTTCTGCCGTCCGGGTGTAGCCGCCGATCAATGCTGCACAGCGGGCCTGATGCGCGCGCAGCATCGCCACCTCCCGGGCATGCGGATAGGGTGCCCGTGGCTCGGCCAACGTGTCGTCGGCGTCAGACCAGACCATGACCAAACCAAGGTCGCTGACCGGCGCGAACACCGCGCTGCGGGTGCCGATCACCAGCCGCGCACTGCCGCGCAGCGCCGCCAGCCAACGCCGATACCGCGCGGCCGGCCCCAGGCCCGCCGAGAGAGCCACCACGCTGCGTTCGTCGACACGAGCCGTCACAGCCCGCCACAGCGCATCCAGATCCCGCTGATCAGGCACGATCGCCAACGCGGCACGTCCGGCGCGGATGGTTTGTGTGGCGGCCTCGGCGAATCGGTCTGCCCACTGCTCGCCGGGTAGTGCTTGCCAGACGGCGCGGGCGGCGCGTGACTCGGCCAGCGCGGCCAGGAACTGTCCGCCACAGCCGTAAACCTCCCAGCCGGACAGGTCGACCGGCGCTGGAATCAACGGGAGCGGCGACGCGGGGGCCGCCGTGGTTTCCCGCTCCACTCTGGCATGCCGAGCCGGCACCGCCAGCCGCAACACGTCCGGTCTGGTCCCGGCATAGCGGGCTGCCACCGCGTCGACCAGCCGGCGCACTTCTGCGGTGAGTACCGGTTCAGCGGACACGACGCGATCCAGCCAGCCCAGTTTGCCGGGGTGATCTGTGTCGTTGCGGCGCTCCAGCACAAACCCGTCGACCAGCCGACCGTGGAACCGCACCCGCACCCGCACCCCCGGTTGGGCGTCGTCGGACTGCTCGGCGGATACCAGGTAATCGAACTCTCGATCCAGATGCGGCACCGACAGCATCGGCAGCACCCTCGCGATGGGCTCCACCTCGACGGGCGTGCGGGCACCACTGGCCCGGGTCACGTCGAGCCAACTGACCGGCCGCAACGGTTGGCACGGCATCCAGTTATACGCTGAAATATGTTGCTATCCAACATATTTCACGCCAGTTCGCAAACCCGCGATGCTGCAGCCAACGTTTCGCCAGGCGGCCTTGCACCCGGTAGCCGCGACCACTGCCCCCTAGCCTTAGGCGGACGCAGACGCGTTCTTCGGCCGCTCTCGACCGAAGAAGAACCCGGCTGTGATCAGAACCTCGGCCGCGGCATACGACCACCAGATAGGCACCGCCAGCGCCTCGTTGCCCAGGATGAACCGGCCGATGGCGATCATCGCGTCCGACACCGCGAAACACACCGCCCCCACCGCGGTCCAGATCGTCGGCAGCTGCGCCAGTAGCGCAGCGCAGACCATGGCGCACAGCACGACGATGTAGACCGTCACCGGAATCGTCAGTTTGTCAGCGCCCAGGTGAGGCCAGAACCAGATCAGCAGCACCACCGAGGCCAGGCACACCAAGATCACGCCGGCTACGCGAGTCCGGGACGGCGCCAGCAGCGGCACTAATGCGGCCAGGAAGCACAGGTGCGCCAACAGGAATGCCGCCAGGCCCAAAACGAAGGACTCCGTCCACCACGGGATCGCCAACAACCAGTCGCCGGCTGCTGACAACAGCAGCGCGGCAATCAGCCACAGCCGCTCGCGGACGATCGGGTGTGCCCCCGCAGCGACCGCCAACAGCACCGCCATCAATGCCTTGAACGGCGGCTGCAGAATCCAGTGCCCGGTCAGCGCGGTCCCGGGCGGGGAGCGTAACGCGATCACTGTCAAATACACGCCGTAGGCGAGACCCGCCCAGCTGGCCACCACCCAACCGCCGGCCACCAGCCGGGGTGCGTACGGTACCTCCATGCCCAGCTTGGACAGCACAGCCGACGAGAAACCTGGTATCGACCCCATCCTGCTGAAGGTACTGGATGCGGTTCCGTTCCGGCTATCCGCCGGCGATGGGATCGAGGCGGTCCGACAGCGGTTGCGTGACCTGCCGCGCCGCATGGTGCACCCCGAACTGCGCGTCGAGGACCGGGCCATTCCCGGTCCAGCAGGCCCGGTCGGCATCCGGATTTATTGGCCACCAACCAATCCCGGTCGCAGCACAGGAAGCTACCGACCACCCGTCGTGCTGTATTTCCACGGCGGCGGCTTCGTCATGGGCGACCTCGACACCCACGACGGGTCCTCCCGCTTGCACGCCGTGGGCGCCGACGCGATCGTGGTGTCCGTCGAGTACCGGTTGGCACCCGAGCACCCCTACCCGGCTGCCATCGAAGACGCCTGGGCTGCAACATTATGGGTCGCCGAACACGGCCCCGAGATCGGTGGCGACACAGCCCGGATGGCCGTCGCCGGGGACTCAGCGGGTGGAACCATCGCCGCGGTGATCGCGCAATGCGCCCGCGACAATGCCTATCGTGGCGCCTATCGTGGCGGGCCTCCGCTGGCGTTCCAGCTGTTGTGGTATCCCTCCACGCTGTGGGACCAGTCACTGCCGTCGTTCCAGGAGAACGCCACCGCGCCGATTCTCGACGTCGAGGCGATCGCCGCGTTCTCCCGTTGGTACGCAGGCGAAATCGACTTGTCCAACCCGCCAGCTGACATGGCGCCGGGGCGGGCCGAGAACCTCGCCGATCTGCCAGCTGCCTACATCGGCGTCGCCGGTTACGACCCGCTGCGCGACGACGGGATACGGTACGGCGAATTGCTGGCAGCCGCCGGAGTTCCCGTCGAGGTGCACAACGCCGAGACGATGGTGCACGGCTACCTCGGCTACGCCGGTGTGGTGCCCGCGGCCACCGCCGCGCTAGATCGTGGGCTAGCCGCGTTGCGGGCAGCGTTGCACTAGTGGCGATCGCAAGCGCGGCGCAGCCGGGCGCAGCGGGTCGCCACCAAAGAAACTAGCGCCGGCGGTGCGTAGGGTAGGCCGATGACGGAGCCCACGACCGCCCGGCCAGATATCGATCCGACGCTCAAGGCGCTGCTCGACGTATTCCCGCTGACCTTCAGCGTCGCCGACGGCATCGAGGTCGCACGCGGAAAACTCGAGCAGCTCAAGGCACCCCCGGAGATGCTTCCCGACCTGCGGATCGAGGATCGGACCGTCGGATATGGCGAACGGACCGACATCCCGGTTCGGATCTACTGGCCGCCCACTAGCACCAATGACGGCTGGCCCATCGTCGTTTTCTACCACGGCGGCGGCTGGTCTATCGGGAGCCTGGATACCCACGACGCGATCGCCCGCGCGCACGCCGTCGGCGCGGACGCAATTGTGGTGTCCGTCGGCTACCGACTGGCCCCGGAGCATCCGTTCCCGGCCGGAATTGAGGACAGCTGGGCGGCATTGCGGTGGGTAGCCGAGCATAGCGCCGAGCTAGGCGGTGACCCACGCCGGATCGCCGTCGCTGGGGATTCCGCGGGCGGCAACATCGCAGCGGTCATGACACAGCTGGCCCGCGACAATCGTGATAGTGGCGGACCGAACGTGGTTTTCCAATTGTTGTGGTACCCGTCGACCACCGCCGACCTGTCGCTGCCGTCTTTCACCCAGAATGCCGATGCACCAATCCTGGACCGCAACGTCATTGAAGCGTTTCTGACCTGGTACATTCCCGGCCTCGACATCAGCGACCACACGACGCTGCCTGCCACCCTCGCCCCAGCCAATGCCGCTGACCTATCCGGTCTGCCTCCTGCCTTCATCGGCGTCGCCGAACATGACCCAGTGCGAGACGACGGAGCTCGGTACGCCGACCTCCTCAACTCGGCCGGGGTGCCAGCAGAGTTGCGCCACGAGCCGACCATGGTGCACGGCTACATCAGCTTCGCACTGGTAGTGCCCGCCGCCGCCAAGGCGATGAACCGGGGGCTGGCAGCGCTGCGGAAGGCGCTGCACTCCTCGCCCCAGTAGGCTGACGTCACTGGTTCGCTGATGATGTGCTGGAAGGAGATTCTCCGTGGGGAAGGAGTTTTCGCGCCTTGACCCGTCGCTACGAGAGTTCATCGGCAAACAGGCCATGTTTTTCGTAGCGACTGCGCCCTCCCAAGGAGGCCGAGTCAACCTCTCCCCCAAAGGATACCGTGACACGTTCGCGGTGCTAGACGACCACACCGTCGGCTATCTCGATCTGTTCGGAAGCGGTGCTGAAACCATCGCCCACTTACGTGACAATGGCCGGATCACCATCATGTTCTGCTCGTTCACCCGCAACTCGCGGATCTTGCGGCTATTCGGCACCGGCCGCGTCGTGCGACCAGACGACGTCGAATTCGACAATCTGCGAACACATTTCGGTCCTCTGCATCCGGGCGTGCGGTGCGCCATCATCATTGATGTGGAACGCATCGCCGACGCCTGCGGATACGCGGTGCCATATTACGAACTCATCGATGAACGGCCAGTGCTAGATGCGGCACACCGCACTGCCACCGACGAGAAGTTCGCTCACATCATCGATCGCAATCGACACAGCATCGATGGCCTGCCCGCGCTCGAGCCCGACCATCCGCTACCCGGCTAGATAGCGCGCTTGAGGTCGTCAACCTTGTTGAGCTGCTCCCACGGCAGTTCGACGTCGGTGCGGCCGAAATGCCCATAGGCGGCGGTCTGCGCGTAGATCGGGCGCAGCAGGTGCAGGTCGCGGATGATCGCGCCGGGGCGCAGATCGAACACCTCGCCGATGGCTTTCTCGATCTTGACCGGGTCGACCGTCTCGGTGCCAAAGGTCTCGACGAACAAGCCGACCGGGGCGGCTTTGCCGATGGCGTAGGCCACCTGCACCTCGACCCGCTGCGCCAGCCCGGCAGCGACGATGTTCTTAGCCACCCAGCGCATGGCGTAGGCCGCCGACCGGTCCACCTTGGACGGATCCTTGCCGGAGAAGGCGCCGCCGCCGTGGCGCGCCCAGCCACCGTAGGTGTCGACGATGATCTTGCGACCGGTCAGCCCCGCATCGCCCATCGGCCCACCGAGCACGAACTTGCCGGTTGGGTTCACCAGCACACGCACCGACGATGCATCCAACGTGTCATGGGACAGGTCGTCGAGAACGGTGTTGAGCACCTTCTCCCGGATATCGGGAGACAGCGTGGCGTCCAGGTCGATATCGGCGGCATGCTGCGTGGAGATGACCACCGTGTCCAAGCGGACTGGGACATTGTCCTCGTAGGCGATGGTGACCTGAGTCTTGCCGTCGGGACGCAGGTAGGGCAGCACGCCGTTCTTGCGTACCTCGGTCAGCCGTCGGGACAGCCGGTGGGCCAGCGCGATGGGTAGCGGCATCAGTTCCGGGGTGTCGTTGATCGCGTAGCCGAACATCAGGCCCTGGTCGCCGGCGCCCTGGGCATCCAGCGGATCCGCCGCGCCCTCGACGCGTGCCTCATGGGCGGTGTCGACGCCTTGGGCAATGTCAGGCGACTGAGCGCCGATGCCGATGTTGACCCCGCACGACGCCCCATCGAAGCCCTTGTCCGACGAGTCGTAGCCGATCTCGAGGATGCGCTCGCGGACCGTATTACTGATATCAGCGAACGCCGTCTTGGCCGACGTCGTCACTTCACCCACCACGTGCACCTGCCCGGTGGTGACCAACGTCTCGACCGCGACACGTGAGCGGGGATCCTCCGCCAAAAGTGCGTCCAGGATCGAGTCGCTGATCGCGTCACAGATCTTGTCGGGATGTCCCTCGGTCACCGACTCACTGGTGAACAGCCGACCCTTCTCACTCACTATCTGCTTCCTTTCAATAATTAGCTAGCCGAATTATATCCTCTGGCATCAGTCTCAGTACGTCCACCCGAACAAGGGATCGTCCAGCATTTGTCCAGGAGCCCTACAGAACCCGAGCCGTCACCCGTCTCGCAGATCGGGAAGGCCGTGCAGGAAGGTGACGATCCCATCAACGATACGACTGGCCATCAGCGTCTTGGAGCCGTGCTGTAGCGCCAACTCGGTACCGTCGGACGCCAGCAGCCAGCCGTCGTTATTGTCCACCTCAAAGGCCCTGCCGTCGCCCACAGCGTTCACGACCAAAAGGTCACAGCCCTTGCGCCGCAGCTTAGCTCGAGCATGAAACAGCACGTCGCCGTTGGCGTCGCCGGTCTCGGCGGCGAATCCCACAATGGCCCGCATGTTGGGCAGCTGCCCGTGCGCACGGGCCCGCACCGCGCCGGCCAACACGTCCTCGTTGCGCACCAGCTCGATCAGCGGCTCGTCCTGGTCATCGGGGCCTTTTTTGATCTTGGCGGTGGCGACTTGGGCGGGCCGGAAGTCAGCCACGGCCGCCGCCATCACCAACACATCCGCGTCGGGAGCGTGCTTGGAAACGGCGTCCCCGAGCTGCTGCGCCGAGCTGACATGCACCACGTCGACCCCAGCAGGGTCGATCAACCCCGCGGTGTGCCCGGCGATCAACGTGACTTCGGCGCCGCGCTGAGCGGCGACCCGTGCGACGGCATAGCCCTGCTTACCGGAGCTGCGGTTCCCAATGAAGCGCACCGGATCGATCGGCTCGCGGGTGCCACCGGCGGTCACCAGCAGTTTGCGGCCCGCGAGGTCATAGGGCAAAGCGTCGTGCCGCTCCAGCAGCAACTGGGCAAGGGTGGTGATCTCTTCCGCCTCGGGCAGGCGTCCCGCCCCGCTATCGGCACCGGTGAGGCGCCCGGACGCGGGTTCCAGCACAACCGCGCCGCGGCGACGCAGCGTGGCCACGTTGTCGACGGTGGCCGGATGCAACCACATCTCGGTGTGCATCGCCGGCGCGAACAGGATCGGACACCGCGCGGTGAGCAGGGTCGCGGTCAACAGATCGTCGGCGCGGCCGTGAACTGCGCGGGCCAACAGGTCGGCGGTGGCCGGCGCCACCACCACCAGGTCGGCCTGCTTGCCGAGGTGCACGTGCGGCACCGCCGGAACGTCGTCGAATACGCCGGTGTGCACCGGTTGGCCGGAGAGCGCCTCGAAGGTGGCAGCCCCGACGAAGCGCAACGCCGACTCGGTCGGGATGACCCGCACCTCGTGACCGGCCTCAGCGAGCTGACGAACCACCGTGCACGCCTTATACGCGGCGATGCCCCCGGAGACGCCGACAACGACCCGCTTGCGGTCCATCACCTCCGGCCCTGCCCTGTTACTCGCCCTCGGTGTGTTCGAGCAGATCGGCGTGGATCTCGCGCATCGCGATGGACAACGGCTTCTCCTGCAGCCCAGGCTCCACCAGCGGGCCCACGTATTCGAGGATGCCCTCGCCGAGCTGGTTGTAGTAGTCGTTGATCTGGCGCGCCCGCTTGGCCGCGTAGATCACCAGGGCGTATTTGCTCGAAACACGATCCAGCAACTCGTCAATGGGCGGGTTGGTGATGCCCAGCGGGGTGTCGTAGGCGCCTTGCCCACCTGACGCTGGATCGAACTGATCCACGGCGGTGACGGCGCCCAGAGACGCGCCGGACTGCGAAATACTCACGTAAGACAATCTCCTGGCGGGATAGAGCGGTGCTGAATGCGGTTAAGAAATTCGGTGCTAGGTCCGGTTGGGTGGGTGGCTCATGCCGAGCCCGACGCGGTTCCCACCAGCAAGGATACCAATTCGGCGCACGCAGACTCCAATCGACGGTTGACCACGACCTCGTCGAAGTCGTCTTGTGCCGCCAATTCGATACGCGCGGTCTCGAGCCGACGCCGAATGACCTCGGGTGTTTCGGTGCCGCGGCCAGCCAGCCTGGCTTCCAGATCCTCCCAGCTAGGCGGTGCTAGAAACACGGCGATGGCCTCAGGCATCGCCTTCTTGACCGCCCTGGCACCAGCCAGGTCGACCTCGATAAGCACCGGAAGACCGGCCGCAGCGGCGGCCCGCACCGGCTCGGCCAGTGTGCCCGAGCGGTGCAGCCCCCCGTGGATCTCGGCCCATTCCAGCAATGCGCCCTGGTCGATCAGCTGCTGGAATCGGGCGGGGCTGACGAAGTGGTAGTCGACACCGTCAACCTCACCCGGCCTCGGCTCTCGCGTCGTGGCCGACACACTGAAATGCAGGTCCGGGATCCGCTCGCGCAAACACCTGACCACCGTTGACTTGCCGACCGCCGAGGGACCGGACAGCACGACCACACGTCCCTTATCCGTTCGCTCGCTACATGCCCCGTGCTCAGCGTCCGGTCCCCCGCGCGCGCTCACTGGCGCTCCTGCGTCGGCGCCCCCACAGGCCTTCCGGCCTGCATCGTCGGCCGGCGCGGCTGGATTGCCCGCCTTCTCCTCAGGCCTTCCGGCCTGCATCGTCGGCCGGGCTGAGCCGGATTGCCCGCCTTCTCCTCAGGCCTTCCGGCCTGCATCGTCGGCCGGGCTAGGCAGAGCCGAACTTTTCCAGCAGTGCCTTGCGCTGACGCTCGCCGAGGCCGCGTAGCCGGCGGGTCGGCGCGATTTCCAGCTCGGTCATGATCTCCTGCGCTTTGACCTTGCCCACCTTCGGCAATGCCTCCAGTAGCGCAGACACCTTCATCTTGCCCAAGACTTCATCACTCTCAGCATCCTTCAGCACCTGCGTGAGGTTGGTGCCGCCGCGCTTGAGCCGATCCTTGAGCTCTGCTCGTGCTCGACGTGCGGCAGCAGCCTTCTCCAACGCGGCCGCGCGCTGCTCGTCGGTCAACTGGGGAAGGGCCACGATTCCTCCGTCTCTCATCAATGGCAATCGATCGTTGTTTGTCTCAGCCGGGGTACTCCAGCCAGCGGAGACGACCGTACTCACGCCTCCTGACGAAATCTAACCCGACCCCCTGGTTTCGCTAACATTTGTCCAGCATGAGCCCAGCTCGGTCCGGTCGCCTGACACCGCTTTAGCGGTCCGCCGAGCATCGTTGAGAGCGACCGAAAACGTCGGTGTGTCGGGGTCAAGATGTTCGTTCCCGCACCCCTGATCATGCCGCCTACCAGCGGTTTTCTGTTGTGAGCCAGCGCCACGCCGGACGGCGCGGTGCCGCCTGTGGATGGCGAGGACCGTCGGCCTGCGCCACGTGCGACGGATCACGCATTTTCGTGTGACGTGTCGCGCGTGTCGCCCGGCTTGTCGGCGCGGCCGCTCGACGTCTTCGTTTCGGGATTTGCGGCACTGAACAAATCCAGCAGCCTGCATAGCGGTTTCCGTGCGCGCAACTGCCTGGCTGCCGCTTGGCGGGCAAACGCTGAAGGATCTCAAGTACCGCCGGGCGCTGATGCGCCCCGAGGTTGGGGGCGAGGCTGATTCGGTTGCTCCGGCGCAGCTGCCAACGGCATGGGTGCGGCGGGCGTGAGAACAGCAATGCCGCAGGGCCACCTACTGCAGTGTTGCATATGTCGACCTGTGGCTAACCGATGAAATCCGGTTGAACTCAGCGCGCCGATTGTGCACGTTGGGCGACCCGGTGAGCTCACTTGCAGTCATAGCATTGATTCTTAGCTCATCCCGGAATACGTTGAGCCAGGCCAAATTTAGATTACTGGCGAGGCGTGTCAACGTTCGGATTCGACGCGGAAGCTTTCGGTTGCCGCGACCGGGCGAAATCGCTGCGCCTGCCCACCGAAGGCATCAACTTCCTCACCCTCGCGGTTCAGCAAAGTGGATAATCCCGAAAATACGCTAGGAGTCCTCACTTTGGGGCATTCATTGCCATCCGCCGGAAGGGCAATTGGGACCGTCGGCGTGCGCGGGCGTGGGGCCGCTGCCAAATGGGTATTGCGCTTTCCCGCAAGGGCATTGGATGATCGCACCGCCAGCTCCAGCTGCCCCACTCGCTCACAGGGAGCAATTTGGTCGGTGTTAACCGAACTCGGCTGTCGACGCCCGCCCCGCTGGGTCGACCATCATTGAAACCGAGGCCGCCTGCGCCGCCAACACCGGCGATGCCGCCCTCGCCGTCTTGTTGGCAGAAATTTTGGTCCTGAGCTGCACGTTCCCCTTGCCATCTCACCGCGATCGCGGACCCAGGTGAAGTCCCAAAACCCCGGCGGGTGACCGTAGCGTATTTCGCATTATGGACCGCGGCAGCTCGGGTGTGTCACCCTTCGACCTATTATACTCGTGTACAACTGTACACAGCGGCAATCTTTGCATCATCAGCGTCGCCGATGCCGACAGCGCAAGCAGTCGATCGTTGAACATCCCAGTGTTATTGGAGGAGAAGGGGGAAGAAACGAAGGACAGAGCAATGCATTACGCGCATTACGCCTCGAATACTGCAAGCTAAAACCGGAGATTAACTCCAAAACCTACGTGACGGCGTTGGGTACGGAGTCGCTAGACCTCGCCGGCAGGCAGTGGGAGATCTTTGCCACGCATATAGACGCCGGCGATGCGACCGAGCGCATCTCGCGTGCCTATGCCATGCGTATGACGCGATGGTGCCCGTGACCCAGATCGAAGAGAACCGCCGGGAGTGGGCTCAGGCGGCTAAGACGGCGGCGGTCGATTCGGCGGCTGCGCACCGGATACAACAACTCGACGAGCAATATGAAGAAGTTCTGCGCCACAGACGTCACCGCGATGACGTCCTACGACAACGTCGTGTATGAAGCGTTGGCTTCGCTGCCATCGTGGGAACCGCCGCCGGCGGCCGGCGATATGGCGTTGCCTGTCAGCCGGCGGCTGCCGACCGCCAGGTAGCAATGAGCCGGTCATGAATTTCTATGTAAGTCCGAAGTGACTTGACTACAAATTAGACTCTAGTACAAGGGAAGTCGTCCCGGGAGCAGTCTGGTGAACGTGTTGAGCGCCACAACCCAGTCGCGGGTTCTCGTACCGAATCCTCCTCTCTTATTCGAAATATTGCGCAATCCAAGCTATATCAGTTTCATCGCCGTGCCCTTACCCGGAAATGGCCACGGTCCTTAGCGATCTTACGCAGCCGAAAGTTGATCGATTCAATCGCGTTGGTGGTGTGGACAATTTGGGCAGTTCCACGGGATAGTCCAGGAACCACACGAATTCGGGCCAGGAGTTACGCCATACGTCAATCGCGCCCGGATACTGCTGACCGTAGGAAGCATCAAAATCCTTGAGCGCGAGCTCGGCGTCCTCAACGATCGGTGCGCTATAAATCGCGCGCATCGATGAAGCGACCTTCTCACGATGACCCTCATCGCCGGTCCTCAACTCACGGCCCGACTTATACGCCACTCTGGTGGACGCAACCCTCACCGCCGCAGACACATTGGAGCTGCCGCAACGGGCCCCCGACCCGGCGCGGGCAGCGCGGATAAGCACCACATAGACGGCACCGCCGCCGCGATAGCTGCCCGAAAACCTCAGGCGCAGCATCACATAAGACGACATCGCGGAGCTCTGAACTCACGGCGATCCAACATCCATGTCTGCCCAAAAACGCTATGCGCACCTTTAGCGAGCTCCGGGATTTTTACCCACCGTCCAGCTTGTTCAGCACACCACAGCGATCATCACCGAGCACCGTACCGGATGCTCAGGTCGACCCGGCTCACCACGGAGACCGCCACCACAAACCCGGGTATGGCGGCGGCCTGAAACGCTATCGCGGCATCTCCGACAAAAGCGCTTGTGCCGACAGTGCGGATTACCCGGCTTGACCGATCGCGCTGCAGATCTACGCCGCCTTGGCGGCAAACTCCAACTTATGAACTCAGCTTTGGGTCGCCCACTCGACATCGTTCACTGTCGTGTCACCGTGCCTTGCCGAGCCCCGCCCGATCGGGAGCCCAGATGCTCGGCACCATCGGTACCCTTGGACCGCCACCGAAATCATCACCAGCCAGCGTGGTCAACCCAGCCACCTCAACGACCGCCTCGTTGCGTACCGTGCCAGCAAACCCCAACGGTCCCGCGCCAAAATCGGACGTCCGAGCACCCCAGGTAGCCGTCAACGCAACCGGCGCGGCCGCCACAGGCGCCAGCGCTGGCGCTACATCGGGAATCGCAGACGACTGACCGGCATCCAGGCCAGATAGCCCCGCCAACCCGGATAGCCCCGCCAAGCCGGTAACCGCCCCGAGGTTGGCGACAACACCACCGAGGGCAGCCGTCTTCACCTGCGGGGAGTTGGCCATCCTGGTAGGCGCGTCGGATTTCAGGATCAGCGGCGGGGAGCTGGTCTGTGGCGTCGAGGCCAACACCACCCTGGAAGTTGCTTCATAGGCCGCCATCGTGGTAGCGGCCTGGACCCACATCCGCACATAATCTGCCTCGTTGATCGCAATGGGGATGGTGTTGACGCCAAAGAAATTGGTCGCCTTCAACACACCACGCATGACCTGGTTGGCGGCCAACTCGACCTCGGTCGGCATGGCGTCTACTGCGGCCTCGTAGGCCGCGGCCACAACCTCTTGTTGATCGGCCACTTCCATGGAGTCGGCGGCGGCTTTTATCAGCCATGCCAGAAACGGCAGATACGCGGCCACAAACGCCTCAGCGGCTTGCCCCTGCCATCCCCCGGACCGAACCTCCCCCAACAACGCCTCGACCTGTGATGCCGCCTCTGCGTATTGGATGGCGAGCTGTGAGTTGTGCGAGGCAGAGTTCAACATGGGCCCGACACCTGCGCCGAAGTTCAGCATCGCCGATTGCATCTCGGGAGGGAAGGCCATCCACTCCGTGCTCGTCATAGGCCACCGCCGAGGTACGACGCTGCCGCCAGCGTGTCCCCTATCGCATAACTAGCGCCTGATTCAGCCACCCCGACCCCGGAACGGCCGAGCTCCTCAACCCCCTGAGCAGCCACCGCCGCATGCTGAATACCGTGAACGCTAAACCCAACCGCGTTCTGCACCGACACCGGATCCGACCCAGGCGGGACCACCGCCGCGATAAACGGGGCCGCCTCGGCATGCACGGCAGCCAGGTGGACGGTCAATGCCTCGATCGCGGCACTGGCGGCTTCCAGCCCTTCAGGAACGACTCGCAACGTCATGACACAGACTCCGTGCGCTAGGGGTCAACCAAGCGCCCAAGTCACTATTGGACATGAATCTTATTGCTAATAAAGGACTTTGGGTACAGCGTAGCGCAACACGGGAAGTAGCGCAGCATGGAGACCGTGGCGGTGTGCCGCGAGCTGGGTGTTTTCGAAGCGACGTATCACCGCTGGTGTGACCAGTTCGGCGGGCTCAAGGCTGAGGACGCTAAACGGCTCAAGGGTCTCGAACGTGAAAACGCTACCCTTAAAACGGTTGTTGGCCGATGCCGAGTCGGAGAAGGTCGCGCTCAAGGAGATCGCCGAACTGGGCCGACTCGCCACCGAACGGGGCGCCTATCCGGCGGTGCTGCGTTGCGACAACAGACCGAATTGGATTGTGCGGCAATAGCCAACTGGGCGCATGATCACGTCGATCTGCACTTCATCCCGCCCGGCGAGCCGTGGCACTGGCCCAGGCCCGCGTGGTCATCAGCGACTGGACGACTCAGCTTTCAGGGTCGTTGGCCTCGACACCATTTACTGTCGCGTCACGTTGCCTCGCCGAGCCCCGCCCGATCGGGGACCCAGGTGCTCGGCACCATCGGCATCGTTGGACCGCCGCCGAAATCATCACCAGCCAGCGTGGTCAACCCAGCCACCTCAACGACCGCCTCGTTGCGTACCGTGCCAGCAAACCCCAACGATTCCGCGCCAAAATCGGACGTCCGAGCACCCCAGGCAGCCGTCAACGCAACCGGCGCAGCCGCCACGGGCACTAGCGCCGGCACTACGTCGGGAATCGCAGACGACTCACCGTCAGCCAGGCCGGATAGCCCCGCCAGGCCGGTGGCCGCCCCGAGGTTGGCGACAACACCACCGAGGGCCACCGTCGCCACCTGCGGCGAGTTGGCCAACCAGGTAGACGCGTCGGATTTCAGGATCGGCGGCGGGGGGTCGAGCTCCGGCATCGAGGACAACACCACCCTGGAAGTTGCTTCATAGGCCGCCATCGTGGCGGCGGCCCGGATCCACATCGCCGCATACTCTGCCTCGTTGGCCGCGATGGGAATGGTGTTGATACCAAAGAAATTGGTCGCCATCAACACCGCCCACATGGCACGGTTAGCGGCCAGCTCAAGCTGGGTCGGCATGGACGCTACCGCGACGGTGTAGGCCGTGGCCGCGAGCTCTTGTTGGGCGGCCACTTCCTCGCTGTCCGCGGCGGCTCGGATCAGCCACTGCAAAAGCGTCATGTACGCGCCCACAAACGCCTCGGCGGTTTCTCCGTCCCACCCGTGGTGCGCCACCACCTCTAGCACTATTGAGATTTGTAACGCCGCCTTGCGGTATTCGACGCTGAGCCCTGAATGGTGCAAGGCGGAAGCCAACAGTGGCCCGATCCCAACGCCGCCGTTCAGCTCCGTCGAGAGCTCCTCAGGCGGCCAGGCCAGCCACAGCGGCTCTGTCATTGGCCACCGCCGAGATACGACGCTGTCGCCAGCGCGTCCCCAAGCGTGTAATTGGCACCCGATTCGGCCGCCCCGACCCCCGAACGGCCCAGCTCCTCAACTATCAGCCACTGTGAGCCCGTCCACGCGCGTTGGGCACCCAGGGCCGCCTCGGCATGCACGGCGGCAAGCTGGGCGGCCGATGCTTCGATAGCAACACTGGCGCATACTAGGCATTCGGGAACGACTCGCAACGTCATGACAAACGCTCCGTGCGTTAGGGGTTCAACCAAGCACCCAGCCGCTATTGAACATGAATCTCATTGCTAATGAGATCGGGTACAGCGTAGCGCAGTACAGGAGACCGTGAAGGAGGCCATACTCACCCTCACCGCTGGGCTCGAGACCCTCGCACCGGGGGTCGCTGAGACCACCACCTGTGCCGACAGTGCGGATTACCCGGCGTGACCGATCGCACTGCAGATCAACGCCGCCTCGACGGCAAACTCCGATTTATGAACTCGGCTTCGGGTCACTGACTTCGACGTCATCGACTGTCGGGTCACCGTGCCTCGTCGATCGCCCCCTGGTCGGGGGCCCAGGTGCCCGGGACCATCGGCATCGTTGGGCCGCTGCCGAAGTCATCACCGGCCAACGTGGTCAACCCGGCCACCTCAACGACGGCCTCCTTGCGTACCGTTCCAGCAAACCCGAAGGGTCCCGCGCCACGATCGGACGTCCGGGCACCCAGCTGATCCTCAAGGGGCGGAGCTGCCGCGTCGAAACCCGTGTCCATCGTCACGAACTCGTCGCGATGGCCATGTTCCTTCGCCGCCGAGCGGCGCAGCCGACGAGCCCGCGCCTGCTCACGTGCCGAGGCCTGGGCAGCCGCCTCGGCCGCAGCGGAATCGGAGGCCGACGCCGAGGCCTTGGCGTAGGCCGACTGTCCGGAGCCAAACCCAATGCCTGGACCGCCGCCGCCGACGAGGTAGGGCGGGAAACCTCCGAAACCAGTAGCCGGCGGCGCCGGGGCGGCCGCGGTGGCGCTGGCCGCTGACGCCGGGCGGGGCTGAGGCGGGCGGCGCACCTGGCGCGGCGACTGCCGGGGCCCCGGCGACCGCCACCATTGCGGGCACCGCGGCGACGGGTGCTAGCGCCGGTACCACCGCAGGCGGAATGGCACTCGAGCCGGGTAGCCCCGCCAAGCCGGCTAGCGCTCCGAGGCCGGCGCTGGTGCCACCGAGAGTAACCGCCAGCAACTGCGGGGTCTCGGCCAGCCAGGGCGCAAGCTGGGCGATGTGCGTCGGCAAATCAAACACAAGGATGTAAAGGAGGAACCGAAAAGCCGCCGTCGGATCGGTGAACAACAGTTCCCAAAACTGTTCACCAACCTGAAAAAACTCGAGGCCTCGAGCGAGCCACCACATCGGGTTGCCAGAAAAGACATAATCGTCGTAGTCCAGTCCGTTGAGGGTGCCGTGGAGGGGGTCCCAAACTATGCGGCCTGCGCTGACGCGATTCAGGATTTCCGCAAAGGCGTTATCTATCGCGCTGGCGTGACCACCATGACAGTGACCGTCGTGATCGTGACCGCCATGGTTGTGACCGTCCTCGTGGGAGTCCTCCTCGCCACCATGGATTAGCCCATTGGATTTCAGGATCAGCGGCGGGGGGCTGGTCTGTGGCGTCGAGGCCAACGCCACCCTGGAAGTTGCTTCATAGGCCGCCATCGTGGTAGCGGCCTGGACCCACATCCGCACATAATCTGCCTCGTTGATCGCAATGGGGATGGTGTTGACGCCAAAGAAATTGGTCGCCTTCAACACACCACGCATGACCTGGTTGGCGGCCAACTCGACCTCGGTCGGCATGGCGTCTACTGCGGCCTCGTAGGCCGCGGCCACAACCTCTTGTTGATCGGCCACTTCCATGGAGTCGGCGGCGGCTTTTATCAGCCATGCCAGAAACGGCAGATACGCGGCCACAAACGCCTCAGCGGCTTGCCCCTGCCATCCCCCGGACCGAACCTCCCCCAACAACGCCTCGACCTGTGATGCCGCCTCTGCGTATTGGATGGCGAGCTGTGAGTTGTGCGAGGCAGAGTTCAACATGGGCCCGACACCTGCGCCGAAGTTCAGCATCGCCGATTGCATCTCGGGAGGGAAGGCCATCCACTCCGTGCTCGTCATAGGCCACCGCCGAGGTACGACGCTGCCGCCAGCGTGTCCCCTATCGCATAACTAGCGCCTGATTCAGCCACCCCGACCCCGGAACGGCCGAGCTCCTCAACCCCCTGAGCAGCCACCGCCGCATGCTGAATACCGTGAACGCTAAACCCAACCGCGTTCTGCACCGACACCGGATCCGACCCAGGCGGGACCACCGCCGCGATAAACGGGGCCGCCTCGGCATGCACGGCAGCCAGGTGGACGGTCAATGCCTCGATCGCGGCACTGGCGGCTTCCAGCCCTTCAGGAACGACTCGCAGGGGCAAGGTCATGACAGAGGCTCCATCTGTTAGGGATGCAACGGGGATTCAACAGGTACTCCGCAGCCACTATTGAACATGAATATCGTTGCTAACGAGAGGTAAGAGTACAGCGTGGCGCAGGACTAAAGGCGGTGAGTGTAGTCACACTACCGCTGACCCCGAGACCCGCGTCGGAGGGCTGCGGCACTTCCTAAACAGCACCGAGATAGGCGACGGCGTCGCGCATCCGTTCGCCCGCCGCTCGCAACTCCGAGACCCCGGGGCCAGCGCGCAGCACCGCACGTGACACCGCGGGCAACAGCTGCCCCGGCGCCGCCCCGCCTAGGCCGCCGAGCGCCTCGGGGCGCCCGCCCTGCGCCCCCACCCCGGGCACCAGCACCGGTCCGCCCAGCGCGCTAACATCGGGTGCCTCGAAAACCGTTGCCCCTACGACTACGCCAACGTTTCCCGAGTATCCCGGCTCGGACAGATCGGCGGACCGGTTCACGTCCCCGTTGACCAGGGCGGCCTGGTCGACGATCAGCTGAGCCACTGCGCGACCGTCAAACGTGGCGCGCTGCACGGTGGCACCCTCGGGGTTGGAGGTTGATGCCAGCACGAACACGCCCCGGTCGTGCGCCGCGGCGGTTTCCAGTAGCGGCCGCAACGAGCCGAACCCGAGATACGGCGAGGCCGTCACCGCGTCGGCGGCCAGCGGCGAATCGCCCGCCCAGGCAGCGGCGTAAGCCGCCATCGTCGACCCGATATCCCCTCGCTTGGCGTCGGCCAACACCAGCACGCCGACAGACCGCAACGCGGCGATGGTGCGCTCTAGCACCGTGAACCCGGCGGCACCGTAGGCTTCGAAAAACGCCACCTGCGGTTTGACGATGGCGAAACCGGAAAACGCCTCCACACAGATGTCGCAGAACGCGGCCAGCCCATCCGCGGTGGCCGGCAGGTCCCATGCGCGCAGCAACTCGGGATGTGGGTCTATGCCCAGACACAGCTGCCCGCGGCGTGACGTCGCCTCGACCAACCGGGCGCCGAAACCGGTCATTAGCGCCGCTCCTCCTCATCGCTTCGCTCTGCATCGTCGCCAGCGCGGGTCATTAGGCCTCCTTACCGGCCTTATCAGCCGCGCTGCCCGCACCAATGGCACTGTGCAGCTCTTGCAGCGACCGCACTCCGATGTCGCCGCGGATCCCCGCTTCGATGCCCTGCACCGCGGCGGAAGCGCCCTGCACCGTCGTGACGCACGGAATGTTGACCGAGACTGCGGCCGAGCGGATCTCGTAGCCGTCGATACGCGGGCCGGAGTTGCCGTAGGGCGTGTTGATCACCATGTCGACGTCACCGGCCCGGATCGCGTCGACCGCGGACAACGCGGGGCGGCCCACTTGCGGCGGCTCGAAATGCTTGCGAACCTCGTCGCAGGGAATTCCGTTGCGGCGCAACATCTCCGCGGTTCCCTCGGTGGCTATAACATGAAATCCAAGGTCAGCCAGCCGCTTGACGGGGAACACCAATGACCGCTTGTCCCGATTGGCCACCGACACGAACACCGTGCCTTGGGTCGGCAGCGAGCCATACGCAGCGGTCTGGCTCTTGGCGAATGCGCTGCCGAAGTCGTGGTCGATCCCCATGACCTCGCCGGTCGATTTCATCTCCGGACCGAGCAAGGAGTCGATAGCGGCTCCGTCGGCGCGCCGGAACCGGTGAAACGGCAACACGGCTTCCTTGACCGCGATCGGGGCGTGCGGCGCCGCGTTACCGCCGTCCCCGGAAGCCGCCAGCATCCCTTCGGAACGAAGCTGGGAAATACTGGCGCCCAACATGATCCGGGCGCAGGCCTTGGCGAGCGGGATTGCGGTGGCTTTGGAAACAAATGGCACCGTGCGGCTGGCGCGTGGGTTGGCTTCCAGGACGTAAAGCACGTCGTCCTTGAGGGCATACTGCACATTGAGCAGCCCCACCACGCCGATCCCGCGTGCGATGGCTTCGGTCGCCTGACGCACCTTCTCGAGGTCGCTGCGGCCCAGCGTTACTGGCGGCAGCGCACAGGCCGAATCACCGGAGTGGATACCGGCTTCCTCGATGTGCTCCATGACTCCGCCGATGTAAACTTCGGTGCCGTCGCACAGTGCGTCGACGTCGATCTCGACTGCATCCTCGAGAAAGCGGTCCACCAGCACCGGATGCTCGGGTGACAGCGCGGTGGCACGCGTGATGTAGCCCTTTAGTGTCTCCTCGTCGTAGACGATCTCCATGCCGCGACCGCCCAACACATACGAGGGCCTCACTAACACCGGATAGCCGATCTCAGCGGCGATGCGGCGTGCTTGCGCGAAAGTCGTTGCCGTGCCGTACTTTGGCGCCGGCAGGCCCGCGGCGCTCAGCACGTCGCCGAACGCGCCGCGATCCTCGGCGAGGTCGATGGCCTCCGGCGGGGTGCCCACGATAGGCACCCCGGCATCGGCGAGCCGTTGCGCAAGCCCGAGCGGGGTCTGGCCGCCGAGTTGCACAATGACGCCGGCGACGCCGGCGCCGCCTTCCGCGGATTGCTCTTCGGCGTGAAACACCTCAAGGACGTCTTCGAACGTCAACGGCTCGAAGTACAGCCGGTCTGCGGTGTCATAGTCGGTGGACACGGTCTCCGGGTTGCAGTTGACCATTACGGTCTCAAAACCGGCCTGGCTCAACGTGGTTGCCGCATGCACACAGCTGTAGTCGAATTCGATGCCCTGACCGATGCGGTTGGGGCCGGACCCTAGGATCAGCACCTTGGGCTTCTCGGCTTGCGGGGCCACCTCCGTTTCGGCGGCAGGGTCTAGTTCGTAGCTACTGTAGTGGTAGGGGGTCTTAGCCTCGAACTCCGCGGCGCAGGTGTCCACCGTCTTGTATACCGGATGAATGCCCAGCCGTTTACGCAGCGACCGCACGCCATCTTCCCCGGCCAATTCCGGTCGCAGCGCGGCGATCTGGCGGTCCGAGAGCCCATTGTGCTTAGCGCGCCGCAGCAGCTCGGCGTCCAACACCGGGGCAGCGACCAGCTCGCTGCGCAGTCTCACCAGCTCGTCGATCTGCGCGACGAACCACGGGTCGATGCCAGAGACCTGTGCCACCTTTTCAATCGAAGCGTCCAGCCGCAACGCCAGTTCGACGTCATAGAGCCGGCCCTCGGTCGGGGTCTGCAGCCGGATAAGCACCTGCTCGACACCACCGTCTGGGTCCGGGGCCGTCCAGAAGCCGGCACGGCTGGTCTCCAGAGACCGCATCACCTTGCCGAGCGCCTCGACAAAGTTGCGGCCCAACGACATTGCCTCGCCGACGGATTTCATCGTGGTGGTCAAGGTGGGATCGGCGCCGGGGAACTTCTCGAACGCGAAC
Source organism: Mycobacterium haemophilum DSM 44634 (assembly GCF_000340435.2). Taxonomy (NCBI): domain Bacteria; kingdom Bacillati; phylum Actinomycetota; class Actinomycetes; order Mycobacteriales; family Mycobacteriaceae; genus Mycobacterium; species Mycobacterium haemophilum. The sequence goes on along the minus strand of NZ_CP011883.2, from coordinate 1,816,410 downwards.
CGCGGCGCCTTAACCACGACGTAGTCCAGGGTGGGTTCGAAGCAGGCCGGTGTTTCCTTGGTGATGTCGTTGACGATCTCATCGAGGGTGTAGCCGATGGCCAGTTTCGCCGCGATCTTGGCGATCGGGAAACCAGTGGCCTTGGACGCCAACGCGCTGGATCGCGACACCCGTGGATTCATCTCGATGACGATCAACCGGCCGTTGCGCGGATCGACCGCGAACTGGATGTTGCAGCCGCCAGTGTCCACACCGACCTCACGCAGAATCGCGATGCCCAGGTCGCGCATCCGCTGGTATTCCCGGTCGGTCAGCGTCATGGCCGGTGCGACGGTGACCGAGTCGCCGGTGTGCACACCCATCGGGTCGACGTTCTCGATCGAGCACACCACCACCACGTTGTCGTGGCTGTCGCGCATCAGCTCGAGCTCGAATTCCTTCCAGCCGTAAATCGATTCCTCGATCAGCACATTGGCGCTGGGGCTGGCGGCCAGCCCGGCGCCGGCCATCCGCTCGACCTCCTCGGAGGAGTACGCCATGCCCGAACCCAGCCCGCCCATCGTGAAGCTTGGCCGCACCACAACCGGCAAGCCCACTTCTTCGACCGTCTCACGGACCTCATCCATGGTGAAACAGACCCGGCTGCGGGCGGATTCACCGCCGACCTTGGCGACGATGTCTTTGAACCGCTGCCGGTCCTCGCCGCGCTGGATCGCGTCGAAATCGGCGCCGATCAACTCGACGCCGTAGCGCTCCAGCACCCCGTTCTCATACAACGCGACCGCGGTGTTGAGCGCGGTCTGCCCGCCCAGGGTGGCCAATAGGGCGTCGATCTTGTTGCCGCACTCGGCCTGCTGGGCGATAACCCGCTCGATGAAGGCAGGGGTAATCGGCTCGACGTAGGTGAAGTCGGCGTACTCCGGGTCGGTCATGATGGTGGCCGGGTTGGAGTTAACCAGACTGACTTGCAGCCCCTCGGTACGCAGCACCCGGCACGCTTGGGTACCGGAGTAGTCGAACTCGCAGGCTTGCCCGATGACGATCGGCCCCGAGCCGATCACCAACACGTGGTTGAGATCAGTC